>JAEZIA010000175.1 GCA_023416315.1 Actinomycetes bacterium | reverse complement strand
CCGCACCACACGAAGCCGCGCTTGCGGGCCCGATCCGCATCGGAGAACTTGCCGTCGGGATTCAGATGCAAGGCCAACCGGTGGGCGACGCGCTCCAATTGATCCGGGCGCAGCACCGCCGCCTTGTCCGCCAGGATCTTTTCAGCCTTCACCGCCTCGGCTGGGGGTACGTGGTCGGGCAGGTCGCGGAAGAACTTCTGAATCACCCGCACATGTTCGATATCGAGCTGCCCGGCGTTCCACACCCGTGCCGTTTCCGGTAGTGCCGGTTCCAGCGGCTCACCGGTCAACGTCGTACGCGGCAACAGCTGTTCGGCATCCCGAATCCGGCGCTTGGCCTCGCGCGGACTGACCCGCAACACATCAGCCAACGCAATCCCCACCGGTGGGCAGCCCTCGAACCGCTCCAATGAACCCACCCACGACAGGGCGACCGCGCTCAGCTGACGGATCACAGATTCCAGCTGCTCGACCGCGGCGAACCGCTCCGGCCCGGACACCGCCCCAAGATCGACCGCGGTCAGAGCCTCGACGTCACCGCCGAGCACCCCCAACACCTCAATCGAACTCATGTTCGAAACACTACGCCGGCATACCGACAGAAATTCGGCCGCGGAAGCTAGCCGGCTTTGCGATCCTTGGCCGCGGCCTCCAGCTCCTCTTCCCAGGCGCCCTCGTCGCGACCGAGTGCGATCGTCGCGGCGGCCATCGCACCGAAGGCGATGGCCAACACCACCGCGACCGGCTTCGTGACCGCGAGGTGCTCACCGAGCACCACTTCACCGAGCAGCACGGCGACTACCGGTTCGAGCACCAGCATGGCCGGGACCGAAGCCCGCAGTGACCCGGCGTGGAAAGCCGACTGCTGCAACAGGGTTGCGATCACCCCGACCGCGATGAGCACGTAAAGCACTGGTGAGGTGAACAGCCGCAGCGTGCTGCCTTCCCGTACGACATGCATGACCAGCTTCGTCAGCACGGCCACCACGCCGAAGAGCACGCCGACCCCGACGGCCAGCAGGATCGCACGTCGCCAATCCGACATCCGCAGCGCCAGCAGCAGACAGCCACCCACGAACAGCAGGCTGATCCCCGCTACGACGACGCCGGGCAGACTGGCGCCGTCGTAGTCGCCGGGCTTGGTGCGGGCCAGCGCCACGAACACTCCCAATGCGAGGGTGAGCAGCACCGCCCAGCCCCACTCGGCCCGGCTGACCCGCCGGTGCGCCAACCGGGCGCTGAGCGGCAACGCGAACAGCAACGCCGACACCAGCAGCGGGGCCACCAGCAGCAGCGAGCCGTACGCCAGCGCAACGGCCTGGAACGCGTACCCGGTCACCGCGGCGGCGGTGCCCGCCCACCACAGCCGCCGCCGCAACAACGTGGAGACCATCACCGTGCTGACGCCTTGATCGCGGGGCACGTCCATCGTGGCCCGCTGACGGACCACGATTCCGACGGCCGCGAACACCGCACCGGCAAGGGCGGCTGCCACCACGAGCGCGTGTTGCAGCAATTCCGTCCCTTCCAAGGTGTGCTTCGGTGGTGTTGTCACCGAATCTAGGGCACGCGCGCATCCGGCGACGCGAGCGAGGTTGTCAGTGGACTTCGACGACCACCGGTGTGCTGTTGTACCCGGTGACCCGCACCCAGGCCGGGGCCGGTCCGGAGGCAGGTACCCGGCCGCTGATCGTGACGGTCTCGCCGGGGAACACGGTCACGTAGTTGTCGTCGTATTCGATGGGCAGGATCTCGTCGGCCAGCGGGCCGGTCAACAGTTCGGCGCGTTCGAAGAACGCGACGTTGCGGGTGGGGTTGTGCAGGCTGATCGTGACGTCGCGGCCGGCGTCCCCGCCACCGGTGGCGGAGATCTGCAGCGGCACCTTCGGCATCGTGTTCAGCGCGGTCATGTCGGCCCAGCTGACCTGATTGGAGTGGAACGCCGCGTCGTTGGCCGGTGGGCCGACGTCGTCGACCTGCCGGGACTGCCAGTACACGTTGTTGGCGACGACGGCGCCGGAGTCGTCGAGCAACTCGCAGCGGACGAAGAACACCGGCGAGTCCGGTGGGCCGGGCGGCAGCGTCATCGCCTGGACCGCACCCCCGGGGTCGACGCTGACGTCGTCGGCGGCCCGGTCATCGCGAAGCGCACCCTTCAGGTCGTAGATGCGCACCCGCACGCGCAGGTTCTCCCGGCTCTCCGGCGACTGGTTCACCACGGTCACCTTGGCCTGACGATGGTTGCCGGTCGCATAGGAGTCGAACACCACCGACAGCGGCTGCAGGCCCTTCTTGGCGCCGTAGTAGGCCCCGCCGGGACGCAGGTAGTAGTCGAAGATGTTGCCGAAGAACGACGGCCAGTGGCTGTTGAGCATCCAGTAGATCGTCATCTTGTGGCCGTCCCACCCGTTGGCGGCGAACGACTCGAACTGCGCGCGGGTGGCCTCGTAGTGGGCCAGCTGCGCCTTGTCGGCGAACATCCGCGCACCGGTCGACCGGCCGTACCGGCGATCGATCACTCGCTGGACGTTGACCAGCCGCGAGTTCTGCGGGTCCGAGCCGGCGTGGAAGAACCAGGTGTCGTTGATCGGCCACAGCTTGTCCGGCGGGATGAACTTCCGCAGGCTGGCGAACGGTGGGATGTGTTCGTTGTCGCCCTGTTCGGCCGACGACCCGCGGGCGGCGCCGTACCGGCCGGCGAACCAGTACGACGGCGGACGCCAGCTGTAGGGGCCGGCCATCTGGATGCCGTCCCACACCTGCTGGCCGTCGGCGTCGCGGTTCAACGACGACACCGTGTCGACGGTGGCGTTCTGCCAGTGCAGGTCGGACAGGATCTGGTGATAGTTCGCCAGCACCTCGGCGGGCGGGCGGCCGTCACTGCCGTTGGCCCAGACGAACACCGACGCGTGCGAGCGCAGCATCTCGATCTGCGAGCGCATGCTCTCCTGCGAGACGCGGTAATCCTCGTCGTCCCACTGCTGCCACTTCTCCCACTGGTTGCAACACATCCAGCCGTACATCAGCGGAATGCCGAGTTCATCGGCCTGCTCGACGAAGCGCTGCGAGGCGATCTTGGACTCGAGCCGCAGCATGTTCAGCCCCAGATCCTTGACGTAGCCGAGGATCGCGGCATCGCGGTTCGGGTCGTACTTGTAGAGCAGGTCAGGTGTGTAGGTGGCACCGCGAACCAGGAAGTTCTTGCCGTTGACCTGGAGGTAGAAGTTGCCGCCGGTGCCCAGCTCGGCGAACGAGTCGTCGGAGTCGCGGCCCTGCGTGATCGTGCGGATACCGAACTTCAGCCTCGAGGATTCGGTCGCTGTGCCGTTCTGGACGAAGTCCAGCTTGAGGTCGTAGAGGTCGGGGCGGCCCATCGTGTAGGGCCACCACAGATCGGGGTGGTCGACGACCAGTGCCGCGAAGCGGTCCGGGCTCAGCGTGATCTCCCGCTCCTCACCGGGCATCAGCGTCACCGGCTCGTCAACGTGGATGGGGGTCTTGCCATCGCGGGTGATCGTCGCGCGCAGGACCCCACGCACCTTCTCGGCGGAGTAGTTGCGCAGCGGCGCGTAGACCGTCAGCCGGGCACTGTCAGTGTCGGGCAGTGGAAGCTCGGTGTTGACTCCTGCATCGCCGATCGACACCGGCCCGGATGTCTTGAGGTACACCGGTTTCCAGATGCCGGCATTGCGATCGGGCACGAACGAGGTGCCGCTGCGGTTGCCATCGTCCTGATAGCCCAGGTAGCGCCAGTTGATCCAGTCCCACCAGCTGTCGGCGAGCTCGACACCGTCGACGTCCTGGATGGCGCGTTCGGGGGTGACCTTGACGGCCAGTGTGTTCGCCTGACCGGGCTGGATCCAGTGGGTGACGTCGAGTTCGTGGTCGTTGTACATGCCCACGATGTGCCTGTTGTCGGCGACCAGGCGACCGTTGAGCCACACCTCGGCGCGGTAGTTGATACCGGTGAAGTCCAACAGATAGGTCGGATAGTCAGCCGGTGCGGTGAACGTGGTGCGATACCACCAGTCCTGCTTG
>JAEZIA010000130.1 GCA_023416315.1 Actinomycetes bacterium | reverse complement strand
TCGAGCGTGACCGGTCCCGCGGTGAACGTCACCGGCTCGGGTGCGGCAGGCACGACGTAGGACGTGACCGGGCGTGGCGGATCGTAGATTCCGTCGACGTAGGTGCTGCGGAACTTGATCGGTGCGGCTCCCGGCGCGGGCACCAGGAAGCCAACGCCCTTGTGCTCCTTGCCCGATTCGATGTGGTAGGCGTCCTCGACGCCAATGATCTGCCGTGACGCCGCTGCGCTGGCCACCTTGAGCCCGATCCGGTACGACGTGTTCTTGTCGATGTCGCGGATTCGCCCGATATCGAGGGTCTGCGACGCGAACAGGATGTGGATCCGAAACGAGCGGCCCTTGCGAGCGACGTAGTCGAACAGTTCGGCGTATTCGGGATGCTCGGCCAGCATCAGGGTGAACTCGTCGGCGACCACGAAAAGCGTCGGCAGTGGTGGCAATTCGATGCCCGCCGCTTCGGCGGCCGGACGGGCGGCCTCGTATTCGGCGACCGAGCCGAAGGCGCTGCCCTGGACGCGACGCCCGGCGTCGCGCAGCAGGTTCTCCCGGCGGGCGACCTCGCCGCGCAGCGTGTCGGCGAACCGGTCGGCCAGCGACTTCTTCTCGGCCATGTTCGAGATCACCGCGACAACCTGGGGGAAGTTGCGGAAGATGTCGGCGCCCGCCTCACCCTTGAAGTCGACGTAGATCACGATCAGGCGGTCGGCCGAGTGGGTTGTCAACAGGGACAACAGGATCGACATCAGGGTCTGCGACTTGCCGGAGCCGGTCATGCCGATCATCAGGCCGTGCGGGCCCATCCCGCCTTCGGCTTCGTCCTTGAGGTCGAAGTACAGCGGCACGCCGGTCGCGGTTATCCCGATCGGGACCCGCAACTCCTCATCGCGTGGCCGCGGCGCCCACACGTCGGCGATGTCGAGCGCAGAAGCATCCGCAATCCCCATCAACGTGGTGAAGCTCGCACCCCGGGTGGCCGGCGAACGCAGCCCGGCGTGGGTCGGATTGGAATCCCATCGCGCCAGACCACGGGCCAGGTGAGTGGCATCGGCCTGCGACAGCTGATCGGCGTGGGCAACGTACGGTTGCCAGCCGTCGGATTCCCAGCGCTCGATCACACCGCCGGCGACGCGAAGGACCGGCCGTTCGGGGTCGGCATACTGCCCGGACCGTGGACCCGAATCGGCTGCCGCGGTGTAGATCACCGTGACGCCGGACAGTCCCGTGGCCAAGACCGACTCCTCCGGGGTGTGGCCGGGATCGTCGATCACGACCAGCAGGTGACGCAGCGGCTCGTCCGCGTCGATGCCGAACAGCGGACGCTCCGCCAGGGCGGGTCCGATCGAGGAGATCAGTTCGTCGGCGTCCGGCGCCAGGTACCGGGCGGGGCCGCAGCCGTCGAGCCGACCGGGAACGTCGGTGTGCGGCAGCCACTTCAACCAGTTCCATGCCGGGGATTCCAGGTCGGGGCTGGCGAGCGCCACTCCGAGTGAGGCGGCGTCCTGCCAGGTGACGGCCTGGGCCAACCAGGCCCGCAGTACGCCTCTGACGTCATCGGCGTCACCGAGCACGGTGATCCGCGAAACCGTTTTCAGATCGATGCCGCGCGGGGCGTCGCGCACTGTGCGTTGGGTGTCGAGCAGTGCGCGTAAAGCGCTGTGCGACACCGGCTCCAGGTCGACCTCGTCGGCGGTGTCCTTGACTCGAAGCGTGGTGGCCAACGGGATGTCGTGCAGTCCGGTGCGTAGAACCAGGAAGTCGTTGTCGTGCGGGTCGCGCTCCCATTGTCTGCGTGTCCCGGGAATCGCGCTCAACGCGGCGGGATCGGGATGTGACCACAACAGGGCATCGCGTTGCGCGGCCGCCTCGGTGCGCACGTTGTCCCGGATCACTGAGAGGTAGCGCAGGTAGTCGGCGCGTTCGGCGTCGACCTCCTCGGTGCGCATCTTGTTGTCGGTGCCGCGGTAGAGCGCGGTGGCCGCCAGCAGCAACACGAAGGGGAAGAACAAGGTCTGCGGCGAGATCAGCCGCATCCCGGTGGCCACCATTGCGACGATCATCCCGACGATCAGGATGACGATCAGGAACGGCAGCGCTCGCCGAAGCAGCGATGCCGGCACCACGCGAGGCAGTTCGGGTGGCGGCTCGATGACGATCGCGCCCTTGTGGGTTTTCGGGCCCGGCAACCGCCGGCCCGCCTCGAAGATCAGCCGGCTCATCGGGTCTCCTGCGCCAAGACGGGTCGTACGGCGTCGTATGCCTCAAGGGCGTCGGCTTGCGACAACGCCGGACCGGGGGCGAACAGCGTCAGCACCGACCACGGAATAGGGAGCGGCGGTTGGGACAGGCCCAGTGCCGTAACAGTCTTTTCGGCTGCCTTCGCCTCACCGCCGATCCCGTACCGCACCCCCGTGTCGGAGATCCAGAACAGCGATCCCGCAGGCGGCGACGCCGGCTGCTGGCCGACGGTCTGCACGAAGTAGCCGCGCCCCGGCGGCAGCGCGACTCGAGTCGCCGTGCCGGGATTGACACCGCCGACGAGGTCGACCGCGTGAGCCGCGTCGGACAGCGGGAGCTGGGATCCGGACAGCAGGGTCAGCGAACTCGTTGCCGCACCGTCAATCTTGGTCCATTGCGCGCATGTCACCGGTGCGGCGGCGGCATCGACCAGCTTGACCGGCGCCTCCGGGAAAGCGGCCACATCGAGCAGCGAGGAGACCGGCAGCCGAGCGATGTCGTCGGCACCGAGCTGCGGCGGTTGGGCCAGCCCGTAGGAATTGGCGTTGCGCAGCACGGCGGCGAGCACCGGGCTGATCGGCTGCAATCCGTCGGGCAGTACCGCGTAGTTCATCGGGGTGCCGTCATTGCGGTAGGCGATCACGACAGCACCGATCGGGGCGGGCACCGGCAACGGGTAGCTCGCGGGCAGCCCCGCCTCCGGAACCTGCGGCACCCGCAATGCCGGGGCTTCGGGTACCGCGTTGAACAGACCCGGCGAGATCGGCCGCGGCGTCGGTACGGCGGCGGGCAGTCCCAACGCGTCGGTGACGGGCCGGTCCCCGAGATCGATGGCGCTGCGACGGCCGCCCCACAGCAGCCACGTTCCCTCGGCACCGTCGGCCAGCACCGCTCGTCCGGCGGCAAGCGCATCGGCACGGGCACCACCGCGTTCCAGTCGGCCGGCGATGACAGAGACCCCGGCAGCGTCTGCGGACCCGCCGTCGCACACCGCCCAGTCGGCGTCACGAGATGGGCTCTGCACCATGCGTTCCGGGGCGCCAGGGATACCGATCAGGTTGCCACGGGCGAACTTGTCAAGTTGCTCGCTACCGACGGTGGTCGGATCCACCGGCCTGCCCACGGCCAGTCGTGCCGAGGTCAGATTGAGCACCGGGTGCAGCCGGTCGTCGAGGCGTACGTAGAGCGCGGCGGTGGAGCGGTCGGCCAGCACCGGGTCGCTGCCGGGTACACCGCCGGGCCGCAGCACCGAGAAGACGAAGCACCCGAGCACGGCGGTCACCGAGATCAGCACACCCATCAGCACCGCGCGGGACTGGCTGCGCAGCGGGTCGACGAGCATCCGGGTGTCGTGTAGTGCGAGCCCGGATGCGATGCGGCGCATGACAAATCGCCAGCCGGTGACCTGGTGGCGGGTGATGAATCCGCGCCGGTAGGTGACCCGATCGGGATTGTCGTTGGTCGGTGTCCGCGACGAGAACGACCTCCGGTCGTCTTCACTCGGACTCATGCCGGCACCGTCAACCCGAGACCGCGCAACAACGGCACGACCGCAGTGCGCACATCGGCGGCCGTGATCGTCATCAGTTGCTCGTCGGTGAAGTCGGCACCCGCGAGGTCCGTGTGGTCCAACCTGAATTCTCTTTCTTCCTCGGACCGTTCGACGACGTTGCGGACGAAGCGGCCGTTACCGGCGATGTCGAGGCTGCGCCTCGCCACACCGGTCGAGTCGGGGGTCGACGAATTCGCCAGCTGTCCGAACAGCGCCTCGAGGTCGTGCAGCGCCGCGGGCTCGAACACGCTGTCCCGCTGGGCTGCCATCGCCACGGCGATCTCCGCGAGTTCGGCGGCCGAATAGGACGGGAAGACGATGCTGCGGGTGAACCGCGACCGCAGACCTTCGTTGGTGTCCAGGAAGCGATCCAGGTCGGCGCGGTAACCGGCGATGATGACCACCAGGCGATCGCGATCGTTCTCCATCCTGGCGAGCAGCGTGTCGATGGCCACCAGGCCGAAGTCGTTCTTCGCCCCTGTGGCGACCAATGCGTAGGCCTCGTCAAGGAACAGCACACCGTCGAGTGCGCTGTCGATGATCGCGTTGGTCTTGGCTTCAGTTTCACCGATGTGCTGACCGATCAGGTCGGCCCGGTGCACCTCGCGGACGTTTTCCCGTTTGAGCAGTCCGAGACCGCAGTAGATCTTGGCCACCACGCGCGCGATCGTGGTCTTACCGGTACCGGGCGGGCCCGCGAACACCAGGTGGTGCGTGCGCTGGGCGACGGCCAGGCCACGCTCCTCGCGCCGCAGCGCCATCGCGACCGAACTCTTGAGCCGCGACACCTGGTTCTTCACCTCGTCCAAGCCGATGAACTCACCGAGTTCGCGCTCGGCTTCCTCGAGCAGGGCGGCCTTGCGTTCGCGAGATTCCGGATCGACGAAATCGTCTGCGGTGGGCTCGGTTTCGACATCCCACGGGTCGGTTCGGGCATCGATGCGCGCGGCCGTCGTGGTGGCGATCCCGAAGGTCGGGTCGGACAATGCATGCTCGACCTGTTCGTTGCCGGGATTGGCGGCGTACAGCTCCTGCAGGACATCGGTGGCGGTGTCGTCGTCGCCGTACGCGCGCAACGCCAAGGCCTTGACCAGTGCACCGTCCACGGCGGCCACCGCGACCGGGCCATCCGGTTCCTCGAGATGTGACAGCGCCGGGGCGAACATGCCGAGTCTGGCCAGCGCCACACCGAGGGAGACCTTGGCGGCATGCGCGAAGAACGGATCGAGTGCGGTGTCGGTGACCACCGGGGTCAGCAGCTTCACCACGTCCGCCCAGCGTTGGGCGCGCGACCGCAGGGCGGCGTCGACCCAGCGGGCCTCACGCCACTGCGGCCTGCGGTTGCGGATCTCGGTGACGATCTCGGCGGCAGCAGGGAACGCGCCGTCGATGGCCAGCGTCGCGGCATAGGCGAGCCGGAAGTCGTCGGGCGTGGTGGCCCGGAACTTCAGGTATAGCCCGGTGTCGTAGTCGAACCCCAGCGCACCGGCCGGCAATTCGATGCGTCGCTGCAGCGCGCCGCTGGTGTCGACGGTGCGAACGACCGCGGCCAGCACCTCCGAGGTGGTGGAGCCGGCGGCGGCCAGCCCGGTCCAGGCATCGCACTGGTCGTAGGCGACCCGGGTGAGCTCGGTGAACGCGCGACGCGCGGCCGGCATGTCGGCGGGCCTGCGCCGGTCGTAGACCGGCAGGCCGAGTGCTTTACAGCAGGTGGCGAATCGGCTCACCAAGTCCGCGTCTAGGCGTGTCGCTCGCGCGGGCGCCACTACACCGTTGTTCATGCGCATCGTCTCGGGCAACGGTTGGAACCGCCCCCATCTCCTTAGGTATGCCTAACCAATGTAGAGAGAAGTTAGCATTGCATAACTTCACTGTCGAGTCGCTGTGCGCAAACTCTTCGGCCGCATGTCAGACCAGTTCTGCTCGACGAACTGCGCGCACTCCGCGCGCCCGGCCTCGCCGAACGCGACTCGCCAGCCGGCGGGGATCGCGGCGAACGCCGGCCACAGGCTGTGCTGCTCTTCGTCGTTGATCAGGACGTAGAACCGGCCGTCCTCATCGTCAAATGGATTGGTACTCAACGTTGCTCCCGTTCGTGTGAGTTGGTTGAATGCCGGGCCTGGACCCGAGTACGCGATCGGACAGCAGCCCGAGGCAGCTCAGGTTGGGAAATCCCGGCCCCTGGTTGAGTCCGGACAGATTCGGCAAAAACAGCTTCGGCTGGACTCCGGCCAGGGCCAGATCGTCGCCGATCGCCTGTTGCAGCCGGTCACTGGTCAGCGGCCCGTTCAGTCTGAGTTCGAGCAGGTCCAGGACGTCCTCGCCGAGCAACGGCAAGAACCACAGCGAGTCGGCGCCGGAACCGTCGATGACGAGGTCGAAACCGTGCACCGTCTCCAGACGCTCGCCGTGACGGTCGGTCTGCAACGTGATGCGGATCCGGTCTCCTGCGGGGACACCGTGCGCCACCCGACCGCGCAGATGCCTGATGCGGTCGTCGGCGAGTAGCGAGTCCTGCACCCGTGCCGAGAACACCCCACGGTCGGTGCGCGCCATGACGTCGCGCCGCTCGGCGAGCGTCAGACCCGCCCAGTCGGTGGGGTCACTGAACATCCGGTTCTCGAAGTAGCTCTCCCCCCGAGTGAACAGGGTGGGCTGTGGTGAGATCACCGTGATCGTCGACACCCGGTGGCGGAACAGCTCGTTGAGCATCGACGCCGCGGTCTCGCCGCCACCGATCACTGCGACGCGTTCGGCATCGATACGGTCGTTGGAGGCCGACAACTGCCAGAATTGCGCGATCGAGAGGACCTGCGGATGTCCGGGCAACACTGACCGGTCCGATTGGCCTGGCCCGGTGATCATCACCGCGTCGGCGGTGACGGTGCTGTCGCGGGTGTGCAGCACCCAGGACTGGTCGGCAAGCGACAGCCGGATGACTTCGCCGTCAACCACATTCAGCGCAGCCGCGTCGGCCACCCAGTTCAAGTAGGCGGCCCAGGTCTCGTGGGTCGGAGCGGGCTTGCCACGGTCGACCCATTCGGCGAAACGCCCGATGGCCACCAGATACGACTGCCAGCTCAGCCGCATCATCCGCTGGTCGAGTTCGCCGTTGCGGCCGGGCAAGATCGTCGAGCGGTACGGGAAGCCGACATCCTTTTCCGGACTGGTGCCCAGCCGGTGTTGCCCGTCGGTCCAGCCACCGCCTGCCCGCCAGTTCGCCCCCACCTCGGCGCGTTCGACGGCCACGATCTCCGGTGTGTCCACGCCCATGTCCCGCAGCGTCGCGGCCTTGGCGGCGACGGCCACGGCCTTGGCTCCGGCGCCGAGGATCGCCAGCCGGCCCGTCATCGTGCCACCTCCGCCGCTTCGCGCAGAATGTCCTGCCAAATGTCTTGCAGCGCAGCGACATCGGCGTCACCGAAGACGGCGGGCACCGTGCGCCATTGGGTGACGAGTTTCCCGCCGGCGACCGCTGCGACGAGCGTCAGCTCGTGCCGCACCGCGACATTCGGTTCGGTCATGATCGACAGCTCGGACAGCAATCCACGGTCCAGCAGTGAACCGGCGTCGAGGTCGAGCCTGCCGAGGAAGTTCAACAGCACCTGCGGGTCGCGGTGTCGGCCCAGCCGGTCGGCGGTATCACCGCGTAGATAGCGGAGCAGGGCGTAATCGGTTGACTGGCCGGGTATGTCGGGCAGCGGTTCACCGGGCCGGATACGCAGCGGATAGATGGCGCTCAGTAGCCCTATCGTGTCGTCGGCGCCATTGCGGCCGTGGGTTTCCAGTGCCACCAGCGGAACGGATCCGGCCTGGCCGCGTCGGTCACGCCACCGGGTGATGAGCCGGGCACACGCGTCGGCCAGCACATCCTGGATCGGTGTCTGCGCCCGCAGCAGTGCCGCGGTGATGTCTGTCTCGGTAACTGTCACGGTGATCGTGAGGTCACCGAACCGGTCCTGCCCGAGCCGGATTCGCCGGTCGCCCAGATCCGGATCGGCGCCGGCGAGTTGGGCGAGCCAGAAGTCGGCGGTGTCGAGTTCGGTGGCGCGCTGGGCGAGCGCATGGGCCCACCGCCGATAGCTGACCCGCTCGCCTACCACCGGCAGCCGGGAGTCCTCGGCCGCGGCCCAGTTGGCCATCAGCTCGCCGAGCACGATGCGCCACGACGCGGGATCCATCGCCAACACGTGGACGATGAAGACGAGGACTCCCGCGTCGCCTGCTCGGTGCAGCCACAGTGCTTCAGCGAGTTGACCACGTTCGGGATCCAGCCGTTCGATCGCGACGGCAGCGTGCTCGGTGACCGCATCGCGGAGTTCGCCCTCGACCTCCACCTCGGTCAGCGGGATGGTCTCGCACCCGGACGGCAGGAAGGTCATCGTCTCGCGATCCAGTCGGCTGCGGAACATCTCGTGGCCGGCGGCGATGCCGTCGAGCAGGATGCGCAACCGTTCTGCGGTGGCGTCGGCGGGCAATCGGATCGCCTCCACCTGCGACAGCCGCCGTGGGTCGCCGCACTCGTAAAGCCAATGCACCGCAGGCAGAGCCGGGATCGGCCCCTGCGGTTCGGGGCCTGCGGCCAGGTCTTCGGCGGTGTCGGAGTCGACCGCGGCAGCCAGTTCCCGCAGCGTGCCGCACTCCAGCACCAGTCGGGCTGGCAGCGCGACACCGTCTCGGCGGGCGATCTGGACCAGGGACAGGGCGGCGATGCTGTCGAGTCCCAGCTCCAACAGGTCGGCGTCGACGTCGACCGACGGCACACCCAGCAGCTGCGTGACGGCGTGGCCCAGCGCGATTTCCGTCGGGGTGCTCGGCGCCTCCGGCGCATCCTCGGGTATGGCTCTCGCCGCCAGGGCGGCTTCGTCGACCTTGCCGTTGACGGTCAGCGGGATCGCGTCGACGACGATCAGCCGGTGCGGCAGCATGTAGCGCGGCAACCGGATGCGTAGCAGCGGACGCAGCTCGGCCACCGTGACATCGCCGGCGATGTAGGCGATCAGCCGCGCGCCGGTCGGTTGACGTGTCACCGCCACGTGGACGTGCCGCACGCCGGGCACGTCGGCGAGCACCGCTTCGATCTCGGCCGGTTCGACGCGGTGACCGCGCACCTGGATCTGGGCATCGGCCCTGCCGACGAAAGCCAGTGCCCCGTCGGGGTTTCGGCGGACCAGGTCTCCGGTGCGGTACATCCGGCCACCACCGGGGGCTGCGACAAACCGCGCCGCGGTCTCGGCGGGGCGCCCGAGATAGCCTCGGGTCACCTGCTCGCCGGCCAGATACAACTCACCGACAACCCCGTCGGGGACCGGCTGCAGCCACGAGTCGAGGACCACCGCGTTGGTCGACTGGGTCGGGTGGCCGATCACCGGTGTGTCATGGCCGGCGATCGCGGCGACCACCGCCTCGACGGTCGTCTCGGTCGGCCCATAGCAGTTGTGGGCGGCCAGTAGCGTTCCGGTGCAGGCCTTGCGGATGTCGGTCCAGTCCGCCAGCCCCACGGCCTCGCCGCCGAGGGCAAGCACCGAAAGTCGGCCGGACGTGAGCAGTCCGGCCTGGCGCAGGGCGGTGAACAGCGACGGCGTGACGTCGAGCATGTCGATTCCGTGCTGCTCGATGATGTCGACGAGCGCTTCGGCGTCCCTGCGGTCGGTCTCGGAGATGAGGTGCACGGTGTGGCCGTACAACAGACCCGCCAGCGGCTGCCAGGCGGCGTCGAACGCGAACGACCAGGCGTGGCCGATCCGCAACGGCCGACCGAGACGTTCGGCTGCGGGGCGCAACATGCGCTCGGCGTGGTCGTCGATGTAGGCCAGCAGCGCCCGGTGAGTTCCGATGACGCCCTTGGGTTCTCCGGTCGTGCCAGAGGTGAACACCGCGTAGGCCGCTTGGTCGGGGTAGCTGAGGGCGGAGAATCTGGGCGCATCGACCGCCGCGGCCATCGTGGCCTCGTCGATCACCAGGGCGGCACGGGTCTGGGTCAGGATCGAGTCGATTCGACCGGCGGGCATCTCCGGCTCGAGCGGGACGTACATCGCGCCCGCCTTGAGCACGCCGAGCATCGCGACCACGTAGTCGGCGCCGCGCGGAAGGCGGATCGCCACCGGCGTTTCGGTGCGCACACCGGACGCGGCGAGCAGACCGGCGAGCCGATCCGATCGCTCGTGCAACTCGAGGTAGCTGAGCTGACCACCGTTCCAGCGCAGCGCAATCGATTTCTGGTGCCTGACCGCAGACTCGGCGAACCGCTCCGCGACCCCGAGGTCATGAGCGGCCATCGCTTCCACTGCGGTCGGACGTACCTCGCCGTCGAGGAGGATATCGATCCCGCCAAGCGGCCGGTCCCACGCGTCGATCAGGCGGCGCATCGTCTGCAGCACCCGCCGGCCCAGGGTCTTCGGGCTCATCACGCCGAGCGCGTTGTCGCTGACCTCGACCAGCAGGGTCAGCCCGCCCGTGTTCCGGTACGCGGCGACCGTCACCGGGAAGTGGGTCAGGCTCTCCATCGCCGCGGGCCGGAAGCGCACCTCCCCCGCCGCGAATTCCTGGCCGCCGACCACATCGCCGGGCGGGAAGCTCTCGTAGACCAGCAAAGTGTCGAACATCTCGCCGATTCCGGCGATCGTACGCAGCTGCGAATGGGTCAGGTAGCTGTGGTCCCGTAGTTCCGCCGCTTCGCGCTGCAGCGCCGAACACTGTTCGGCCACAGTCTTGTTCGGGTCCAGGCGCACCCGCAGCGGAAGGGTGTTGATGAACAGCCCCACCATGGTTTCCACACCCGCGAGTTCGGGCGGACGGCCGGAGACGGTGACGCCGAAGACGATGTCGTCGCGGTCGGTCAGCCGGGACACGATCAATGCCCAGGCCATTTGCATGACGGTGTTGAGGGTCAGGCCGCGCGAACGGGCCGCGGCCGCCAGCCGTTCGGTGTCCTCGGCGGGCAGCGCGAGTTCGGTGCGTTTGGGTAGCCCGGCGCCGTCGCCACCCAGCGCCGGACAGAGCATGGTCGGCCCCGGCAACCCAGCCAGGTGCCGGTGCCAGATCTGCTCGCCGGCCTGTACATCGCGTTCGGCGAGCCAGCCGATGTAGTCGCGGTAGAGCCGTGGCTCGGGCAACGCGTCGGCGCGACCGCCCACCCGGTACAGCGTGAGCAGTTCGCCGATGAACACCGGAAGCGACCAGCCGTCGATCACGATGTGGTGTGCGGTCACCACCAGCCGCCAGCGCTGTGCGGGTAGCTCGATGAGCAGGAATCGAAGCAGTGGGCCGTCGTGCAGGGCGAAAGGCCGACTGCGTTCCTGTTTTTCGACCTCGGCGGCGCGGGCGTCGTCGTCGGCGACGACGTGGTGCCACGGCAGGTCGACAGCGGCGGGCACGATCTGGACGGGCCGCGGCAGGTCCTGGTGCCAGAAGCTGGCCCGCAGGTTGGGGTGGCGCACCAGCATCGCCGAGGCGCAATCGCGCAGCAGTGCGACGTCGAGCGGGCCGGTCACGTCGGCCGCCATCGCGATGACGTAGGGGTCCTCGGCGTCCGGTCCGATCAGCGTGGCGTGCGAGTACAGCCCCAGCTGAAGTGGCGACAGCGCCAGAACGTCCTCGATGTCGGCGGCGGCGGTCACGAGGGGCGAGCCTTCGACCACGACGACGTCAGTGCGGCGAGATCGTCCGCCGATAGTCCCGACACGCTCATCGGCTGGTGCCGGGTGTCGGGGCGGCTCAGGTCCGGACCCACCTCCCCATCGTCGATCGCGCCGGCCAGCGCCGCGACGGTGGGGTGCTCGAAGATCGTCCGGGGTTCGACCGTCAGTCCGGCGGCACGCATTCTTGCGGCGAGCTGTACCGACAGGATGCTGTCGCCACCGAGTGCGAAAAAGTCGTCGTCCCTGCCGATCTCGGCAACGTCGAGGAGTTGTTCCATCGCCGCCGCGACCGCCCGTTCGGTGTCGGTCCTGGCCGGTTCGCTCGCTCCGGTGGTGTGGACCTCGGGTCGGGGCAGTGCGGGCCGGTTCAACTTTCCGGATTCGGTCGCGGGCATCGCCTCGAGCACCGAGATCGTCGCGGGCGTCATGTAGCCCGGCAGCGCCGCCGCGACCGAGGCGCGCACAGATGCGGCGAATGCCGCCGGGTCGCTGACCGGTTCGTGGGGTACCACATAGCCGGCCAGCGACGCGCCACTGGGGCCGTCCCAGGTCCGCGCCGCCGCGACCGCGACCCCGTCGGCGGCCTTGAGGGCGGCTTCGACTTCGGCGAGTTCGACCCGGAATCCGCGCACCTTCACCTGGTGGTCGGTGCGGCCGACGAACTCGAGCCGGCCGTCCTCGGTCCAACGGCCGCGGTCACCGCTGCGGTAGAAGCGCGACCCAGGCTCGGCGGCATAGGGATTCGCAATGAAACGCGATGCGGTCAGGGCAGGCTGCTTCCAGTACCCGCGCGCGATCTGCTCGCCGGCGTAGTACAGCTCGCCGACGACACCGACCGGTACCGGCTGCAGGGCGTCGTCGAGGAGGTAGACCGCAGAGCCCTCCATCGGCGTGCCGATCTTGGGGGCGGGCAGGTCCAACGGGCCGCGAATCAGTGCACCGGACGTTTCGGTGGCGCCGATGGCGTTGAGGATCTCGGTGGTCACCACCGGACTCTCGCCGATGCACGCGACCAGCCGTTGCAGTAGCGAAACACTCACCGGCTCACCGCAGGTGACCAGGCGTCGCAGCGAACGCACGGCATTCGGTGCGCTGTCGACGAGGGCGGACACCAGACTGGCGACCCCGGTGACCTGGGCGACCGAATGCCGCTCGATCAGACCCGCGATCGCCTCGGCGTCGCGGTGCTCGGCATCATCGGCCACGATCAGGGACGCGCCCGCCGCCAGCCCGGCCAGCGTTTCGATGCAGCCTTCCAGGAACGTCATCGGTGCCTGCGCGAGCCGGATGTCCTGCCCCGGAACCGGATAGTGCTTGAGCTGCCAGGTCAGTCGGGTGCTCATCGCACGATGGGTGCCGACGACACCCTTGGGTTTCCCGGTGGATCCCGAGGTGAACATCAGGTACATCGGGTCGTCGGGGTGCGGCAGGGGCAGCGGCGCAACGGAATCGGTGGCATCGAGTTCGGCTCGGATCACCGGGTCGTCCATGGAGAGCACGGTGACTCCGGCGGCGGGCGGCATCGACGCGCCGGCCTCGGCGGTGACGACCACAACCTCGGGTGCTACGTCGTCGAGCATGAACTGCTTGCGGGCCGCCGGATAACTGGGATCCAGCGGGAAGAATCCGGCACCGGCCTTCATGATGCCGACCAGGGCGACGACAAGGTCGATCCCGCGGCGCATCGACATCCCCACCAGAGAGCCGGGTCCGACGCCGTGGCGGGCGAGCAGGTGCGCAAACCGGTCCGAACGCTGGTGCAGCGCAGCGTAATCAATTTCGTCGGTGCCGCACCGCAGCGCGACACGCTCGCGACCCCACGCGCGGCTGGCCTCGAGCAGCCCTGGCACTGTGCGGGGCCGGTCGGCGGGTGACGCGGGCCCCCGGCTCTGCCCGAGTACCTGCTCGCGTTCGGTGGCGCCGAGCAGGTCGACGTCGCGCAGCGGAGTATCGGGAGCGAGCGCGAACGCTTCGATGACCTGGTTCAGCCAGCCTGCGAAGCGCTGCATCGTCGAGGGGTGGTACAGCTCGGTGCGGTAGATGAGGTGTCCGCGATAGCCGTCGTCGCCGACGAAGAAGTTCACACTGAGGTCGGCGTGCGCCACATCGAATGTCGGTTCCAACGCGGTGAACCGGGTTTCGCCGTGCGGCCCTGCCTCGATCAGCTGGTTGTCCGGCAGTTCCTCGCGAACGTGGACGACGACCTGGAACAGCGGGTTTCGCGACAGCGAGCGCACCGGGTTGACCGCGTCGACCACCCGGTCGAACGGGAGGTCGGAGTTGGCATACGCCGCCAGTGCCATCTCCCGTGCCCGAAGCAGGGTCTCCCGCAACGTCGGATTGCCGGACAGGTCGTTGCGAAGCACCAGGATGTTGACAAAGAACCCGACCAGCCGGTCCAGTTCGGCGTCGGTGCGCCCCGCCACCGGGGTGCCCAGCGGGATGTCGTTTCCGCCACCGGCTTTGCTCAGCACGACCGCGACGGCAGTCTGCAGCAGCATGAACTCGGTGATGCCGAGTTCGCGGCTCAGTGCGGTGAGCCGGTCGCGCACAGCGCTGTCGAAGTGCAGCGGGATGGCGGCACCGGCGCCGCCGGCCATCGGCGGGCGGGGCAGGTCCGGCCGAAGCCCGGTGTCTTCCGGAAGGCCGTCGAGCTGGCGCACCCAGAACTGTCGTTGCGCATCCATCAGCTCGGTGTCGGAGAGCAGCTGGACCTGCCAGGCCGCGTAGTCGCGGTACTGGATGGGCAACGACTGCCAGGACGGTGCCGCTCCCTCCCGCCGGGAACGGTAGGCGGTGAGCACGTCGGTGAACAACACACCGGCCGACCAGTGGTCGGCGGCGATATGGTGCACGACCATCGACAGCACACATTCTTCTGGTGTGCGCAGCACGGCGACGCGGATCGGCAGCTGCGTCTCGAGTGAGAAGCGGTGGGCCCGTTCGGCGTCGAGTTGTGCTGTCAGCCAGTCGCTGTCCGGTCCGTCGATACGCCGGACCTGGGCGGCATCTCCGGTCTGGATCACCTGCTGCGGGACGCCGTCGACCTCGCGGTACACGGTCCGCAGGATTTCGTGGCGGGCGATGACATCGTCGACGGCCGCGACCAGCGCGTCGACGTCGCACGGCCCGGTCAACCGGGCGGCGAACGGAATGTTGTTCACGGGGCTGGGACCGTCGACGCGGTATTGGAACCAGCTACGTAGCTGGGCGGCGGACAGCACGGAGTGCTCGGGGTCAGCGGTGGCTGCCACCAGCGGCGGCCGACTCGGCCGGGTCTGGCCGTCACGAAGGTCGTCGATCAGCGCCGCGAGGTCACCGACGGTGCCGGTTTCGAAGATGTCGCGCACGCTGACTTCGACGTGGCACGCCTCGCGGATGGCGGCGACAAGCTTGGTCGCCAGCAGCGAGTGTCCACCCAACGCGAAAAACGAGTCATCGCAGCCGACTTCCTCGGCGCCGAGCAACCGGCCGAAGAGTGAGGCGACGGTGCGCTCGCTATCGGTGACGGGCGCACGGTAGTCCACCGTCGGCCCGATCTCGGGGGCGGGCAACGCCGCCCGGTCCAGCTTGCCGTTGGCGGTAACCGGGATTTCGTCGACGGCGACGTAGGCGGCCGGGATCATGTACTCCGGCAGCGCGGCCGCGACCCGCGCCCGAATCCGCTCGACGTCCACGATCTCGCCGGCCGCCGGTGCGACGTAGGCAACCAGGCTTTTGCCGAGGTGCGGTAGTTCGGTGGCGACCACGACGGCGTTGCCGACGCTCGGGTCGACCGCGACGGCCGCGGCGACCTCACCGAGTTCGATGCGGAACCCGCGGATCTTGACCTGTTCGTCGGCGCGCCCGACAAACTCGAGGTCACCGTTGCGGTTTCGCCGTGCCAAATCACCGGACCGGTAGAGCCGGCCACCCGGGTTGAATGGGTCGGCGACGAACCGCTCCGCGGTCAGTGCCGGCCTGTTGTGGTAACCGTGCGCCAACTGCGTTCCACCGATGTAGATTTCGCCGATCACATCGGTCGGGACGGGCCGCAGCGCGTCGTCGAGCAGATAGATCTCGGTATTGATCTTGGGCGTGCCGATCGGTACCACGCCGGTGCCCTGCCTGCCCTCCACCTTGTAGCGGGACGCGTTGATGATCGTCTCGGTCGGTCCGTAGAAGTTGTGCAGCAGCGCGTCGAAGGTGGCGTGGAACTTGTCGGCCAGCTCGCCGGGCAACGCCTCGCCGCCGATCGGCACCCGGCGCAAGGTACGCCACTGCTCGACGCCGGGCAGCGACAGGAACAAGCCGAGCAGGGACGGTACGAAGTGCATCGACGTAATGCCCTCGCGTTGAAGGAGGTCGGTGAGGTAGCCGATATCCCGTAGCCCGTCGCTGCGCGGTATCACCAGCCGCGCACCCTGTGCCAGCACCCCGAAGATCTCACCGATCGACACGTCGAAGCTCGGTGAGGCGACCTGCAGCAGACGGTCGTCTGGCCCGATCTGGTATTCCTGTGCGAACCACCGGAAGTAGTCGGCGACGGGCTCGTGCGGCACCGATACGCCCTTGGGCAGGCCGGTCGACCCCGAGGTGTAGATCAGATACGCGGTGTTGGCCGGACCGAACGGGGACACCAGGTCGGACGGTTCGGGGTCATGGGCCGGGTACTCGTCGGTTCCGGTGATCGGTTCGCGTACCACCATTTTCGGGTCGGCGTCGCCGAGGATGTAGGCGATGCGGTCGGCTGGATACTCCGGGTCGACGGGCAGGTAGACCGCACCGGCCTTGGCGATGCCCAGCGCGGTGATCACGAGCTCGGGTGACTTCTCGAGCAGGACCGCGACCCGGTCTTCGGCGCCGATGCCCTGCGCGGCCAACCAGTGCGCGTGCCGGTTGGCGGCTTCGTTGAGTTCGCGGTAGCTGTAGCGACGACCTTCGTAGACCACGGCGGTGGCGTCGGGCTGGCTGCGGGCCTGCGCGGCGACGAGGTCGCCGAGAGTCGCCGGCGGACAGATGTATTCCTCGCCCCGGGACATGTCGAACAGGTGCGCGGTGCCGACCTCGTCCAGCAACGCCAGATCGGCGAGCACCCGGTCGGGGTGGGCGACGGCGTCGTCGAGCAGGACGACGAAGCTGTGCAGGAGTTGCTCGGCGAGGCGTGCGTCGATGACCTCCGTGAGGTATTCGACCTCGACTTCCGCGCCTGCTCCGGTGAACTCCACCATGAAGCCCACCGGCAATTGCGCGAACTGGCCCCGCAGCTCGGCGCGTTCGCACCGAATGCCGGGCGGGTTGAATCCGTCGCCGTCTGGCTCGCGCATGCCGAAGCCCACCCGCGCCATCCGCTCGACGCCATACCGACGATCGGGGTTGAGTTCGCGCACCACCCGGTCGAGGTTGACCCGTTGGTGGGCGAAGGCCCCCACCGCGGTATCGCGCGCGGCGTGCACCAGCTCACCGAAGGTGTTCCAGCGGTCGGGCCGCATGCGCAGGGCGACCGTGTTGCCGTAGTACCCGATGACGTCGTCGGAGGTGCGGTTGAGCACCGGTGCGGCGACCAGGAAATCGTCGGCGTGGGTGTAGCGGTGTATCAATGCCGAGAACGCGGCCAGCAACACCATGTAGGGCGTCGCCCCGGCCTCGTGTGCCAGCTTGGCCACCGCGTCGACGGTGCGGGTATCCAGTCGGGTTGCGCACCGGTCAGCACGCCATTGCGACGGCACCGCAGAGCCTTTGGGGCCGGGAAGTTCCAGCGGTTCGGGCGGATCGACGAGCAGGGCCCGCCAGTACTCCACGTCGGCGTCGTCATTGCCTGACGGCGCGACGGGTGCCTGCGGCGCAGACGTCAGCGCACCGTCCTGGTAGGCCCGGGTGAGGTCGGCGAAGAACACCCGCCACGAGGCGTCGTCCCAGGCGATGTGATGAGCAGCCAGCAGCAGCACGTGCTCGTCGGGTCCGGTGCGCGCCAGCGTGATGCGCAGCGGCGCCTCGGCACTCAGGTCGAACGGCGTGGTGAAGGCACGCTGCGCCAGCACCTCAAGCCGCAGACCGCGGGCCTGCGGGCCGAGCTCGCGAAGATCGTGCTCGGCCCAGCCCGGGTTGAGCACGTCGTGCACGATCGGGCGGGGTTCGCCGTCGGCGTCCTGATAGGTGGTGCGCAGGATCGGGTGCCGAGCGGCGACCGCGTCGACGGCGGCATGCAGTCGCGCCGGGTCCAGATCACCGGTCAGCCGGTATGAGACACAGACATTGAGCAGGGCGCCGGTACTGTCGATGGACTGGACGAACCACATCCGGCGCTGGGCGTCGGTGATGGCCGCAGGGTCCGCCGGGCCGCTCGACTCGGCCAGCAACCCGCGCTGAGCCAGCTTGTGCCGCAGCAACTCGAGCCGTTGTTGGTCGAACGGGTCGGCGAGGGTGTCAGTCATCGGATCTCCGGGTGAGGGCCAAGGCAACATCGGCGGTGTCCATCTCGGCCACTTCGAGATACAGCTCCGCAATCGCTTCCAGGCGATCGGCGGACTCGAGTTCGGCCAGCCGGTCGGCCAGCACCTCGACGGTTCGGGTCGCGAAGATGTCGGCGACGCTGATGGCCGTGACATCCAGCCGGTTTCGAATGCGTGCGACCGCGGTGGTGGCCAGCACCGAGTCGCCGCCGAGGGCAAAGAAGTCGTCGTCGACGGCCAGATGGCTGACACCGAGGACGTCCGCGACGATCGACGCCAGCGCCGACTGGACCGGTCCGGAGGGGGCCCGGTGTCCGCCGGCGGTCTCGACGCTGTCGGTCAGGTGGCGGGCGACGGCCACGCGGTCGACCTTGCCCCCGACGGAATACGGGATGTGATCGACGATTTCGATGTGCTGCGGAACCATATGGGCAGGAAGGTCTTTGACCAGCTGAAGGCGGACGGCTTCGGCGCCTGCCGTGGCGTCGGACAGTTGGACGGCCGCCGCGAGCCGGTCCTGGGTGCCGGTGCGCCCTGGGACGGTGACCACGACGGCGCCGAGTACGCCGGGCACCCGGTGCAGTGCCGCTTCCACCTCGCCGAGCTCGACGCGATAGCCGCTGATCTTCACCCGGTGATCGGCCCGCCCGACGAACTCGCAGGTGCCGTCGGGCCAGAAGCGCGCCAGGTCACCGGTGCGATACCAGGTGAGGCCGTCGTGTTCGACGAACCGCTCGGCGGTCAGATCGGGCCTGCCCCGATAGCCGCGGGCGATCCCACGGCCACCGATCCACAACTCGCCGACCACCCAGTCCGGGCAGTCGAGGCCGCCGGCACCGACGACACGGCATCGATTGTTCGGCAACGGCTTTCCGAACGGGATCGCGGTCCAGTGGTCGGGGACCTCACTGACTTCGCAGATCGTGTTGTGGATCGCCGTCTCGGTGGCGCCGCCAAGGCCGGCGAAGCGCACCTCGGGGGCGCGGGCGCGAAGTTGCCGCGCCATCGCCGGGGTGACCCAGTCGCCGCCGGTCGGCACCACCCGGATCGTCGGGAGCGGGCCGGCCACATCGAGCAGCATCGCCAGCCAGCCGGGCAGGAAGTGCAGCACCGTGACACCGTGGCGGTCGATGAGCCGGACCCAGTGGTCGGGGTCGCGGCGATGCTCCTCGTCGACCACCACGATCGCCCCGCCGGTGGCCAGCGTGCCGAAGACGTCCAATACCGAGATGTCGCACTCGAGCGTGGACAAGGCCAGGCACCGGTCCTGGGGTCCGAGCTCGAAATGTCTGGTGATGAACTCGACGGTGTTCATCGCGGCGTCGTGGCTGACCTCGACCCCTTTGGGTTCACCGGTCGACCCGGAGGTGAACAGCACGTAAGCGATGCGGTCCGGATCGCCGGTGTGCCAGGCGATTTCGGTTCCGCTGCCACGATCGATCGCCTGAGTGACCGTCATGGCCGGTACCGGAACCGCCGGCAACTCGGCGCCGCAGGCAAGCGCCATGTCCACCGCCCCGCTCGCGAGGATCCGGTGGGCTCGGTCCGCCGGCTGGTCGGCTCCGATCGGCAGATAGATGCCGCCGGCGGCGTGGATGCCGAGCAGCGCGGGAATCTGTTCGGCGGTCTTGGGCCCCAACACCGCGACGGTGCCGCCGTCAGGAAGTCCGGCGGCGCGCAGCGCGGCGGCCACAGCCAGCGCCTGGCTGCGCAGCTCACCATAGCTGAGATCGCCCATGCTGCTGACCACCGCGGGCGCCTCGGGTTGGCGCGACGCGGCGGCAAAGAAGCCGTCGTGCAACATGTTTCCGCTCGGTGCGGTGTTGGTGTTCGCTGCGTCCCGCACCGCTCGTTGCGACGGCGGGAGCACCGGACGACGCGGGCTGTCCCAGGCGTGGTCATCGTGGGCGAGCCGTTGCACTTCGTCGATGTGGTGGGCGAACATCACGTCGATCACGCCGGGCGGGAAGGCGCTTTCCCGGACGTCCCAGTTGAGCAGGATGCCGCCGCCGAATTCGGTCACCTGGGCGTCGAGCAGGACCTGCGGTCCTTGCGAGATGATCCAGTCCGGGGTGCCGAATTGCGCTGTGACGTCTGGGGCGAACAGCTCACCGAGGCCGAGCGCGCTGGTGAACACCACGGGCGCGAGGACCTGGGTGCCGCGATGCTTGCTGAGGTCGCGCAGCACCGACAGTCCGGGATACGACGCGTGCGCCGCCGCCTCGTGCATGGTGTGCTGCAGTGTCCGGGCCCGCTCGGTGGCGGTGTGCGCCGCGGCGAGATCGACGTCGAGCAGCAGCGACGAGGTGAAGTCGCCGACCACCTTTTCGATGTCGGGGTGCAGGGGTTCGCGCCCGAACAACGGGACGTTGAGCAGGAAGCGCGGATCGGCGGACCAGCTGCCCACCGTGTCGGCGAACGACGCGGCCAGCGTCATCGC
This sequence comes from Actinomycetes bacterium, assembly GCA_023416315.1. Lineage (GTDB taxonomy): Bacteria > Actinomycetota > Actinomycetes > Mycobacteriales > Mycobacteriaceae > Mycobacterium. The sequence goes on along the minus strand of JAEZIA010000130.1, from coordinate 9,554 downwards.
CGGTGTCACACCGTGCCTGCGGGCTCGTTCGAAGAGTCCGTCGCGGGTGTCCGGGTCCAGCCAGTGCCAGCGGCGTCCGGGCCGGTGCGGGTCGGTCCGCGCAGCGGCCGGCACCACCGGGAGCGCTGGGGCGTCGGGCATCTGCGGTATCCGCTCGGCCCACCATTGCCGGTCGGCGTCGAACCGCTCGGGTGGCGAAAGCTGTTGACGGTACTGCTGATACGTGTATCCCACCTCGGCGAGCGACTCACCTCGGTAGAGGGCGGTGAGATCGGCCATCAAGGCCCGGTAGCTCATCGCGTCTGCCGCTTGCATATCCAGGTCGACGTGCAGACGGCTCCGCAGGCCGGGCAGCAGGGTCAACGCGAGCTCGAACACCTGACCGTCGAGCTGCTGGCGCGACTTCGCGGCCCGGATGGCGGCCAGCCGGTCCTCGACCTCATCGGCGGCCGACGAGCGCAGGTCGACAACCTCGACCGGAAAATCGGCCGGTGGTGCGCCGATGCGCTGAGTGCCGTCGGGTAGGAACTGCACGCGCAGCATGGGGTGGCGCGCGGCGAGCTGTGTGGCCGCCCGCCGCATCCGCTCCGGGTCCACGGCGGCACCGTCGAACTCCACGTAGAGGTGGCCGGCCACACCACCCAGTTGCTGATCGGCGTGCCTGCCGACCCACATCGCGTGCTGCATCGGCGCCAATGGGAAGGGCTCGCCGTCAGCCGGCTGCGTGTCGGCGGGGGTCGGGTCCGAGGGCCGCGCGGAGGTCAGCAGGTCGGTCCAGGCCCGGACCGACGGCGCGGCGGCGAGCCGGGCGAAGTCGACGTCGAATCCCGCACGGCGCCAACGTCCCGCCAGCGTCATCATCCGGATCGAATCCAACCCCTGCGCGATGAGATCGCCGTCCGGGTCGATGTCGGTGTGGTCAACGCCGAGCACCTCGGCGATCCGGTCGGTGATCATGGCCGCCTCATCAGCGGTCACTGTCGCCTCCCTACCTCTGAACAGCCTCACCTAACTTTGGGAAGGCTACCCTATGCTTGCTGGCCGGACACGCCTACGTCAGGGAGCGCAATGACCGGATTCATCCCCTTTCCGCCGAACCGTGCGGCCACCTATCGCGACGCGGGTTATTGGACCGGTCAACCCCTCGACGAGATCCTGCGGACCGCGGCGGCCCGCAGGCCCGATCACCCGGCGGTCATCGACCCGCAGACCCGGCTGACCTACGCCGAGCTGGACCGCCGCGCGGCCGATGCCGCGGCCGGCTTCCACGCTCTCGGAATCGCCGACGGGGACAGTGTTCTGCTGCAGCTGCCGAACAGCTGCCAGTTCGCGGTCGCACTGTTCGGGCTGCTGCGGGCCGGCGCCCTGCCGGTGCTGTGCCTGCCCGGACACCGAGACGCCGAGCTGGCGCACTTCCTGGACGTCAGCGGCGCGGTCGGCATCATCGTCGGCAGTGATGCGAGCTTCGACTACCGCGCGATGGCCGAGCGTCTGCTGGAACGCGACAACAACCTGCGTCACGTCATCGTCGACGGTGACGCAGGGCCGCACGTGTCGTTCACCCTGTTGTGCGAGGACGGTGCGCAACTGGCGGCACCGCGGACGCATGCCGATCCCAGCGGTCCGGCCGTGTTGCTGGTCTCGGGTGGCACCACCGGCGCTCCGAAACTGATCCCCCGCACCCACGACGACTACGTGTACAACGCGACGGCGAGCGCCCGGCTCTGCGAGCTGACGGCCGATGACGTGTACCTCGTCGCGCTACCGGCAGGCCACAACTTTCCGCTCGCCTGTCCCGGCCTGTTGGGTGCGATGACCGTCGGCGCCACGGTGGTGTTCGGCACCGATCCGAGCCCGGAGGCCGCTTTTGCCACGATCGCCCGGCACGGCGTCACGGCCACCGCGCTGGTGCCCGCGCTGGCACGGCTGTGGGCACAGGCCTGCGAATGGGAGGACCAGCCGCCGACCACCCTGCGGCTGTTGCAGGTCGGTGGCGCCAAGCTGGGCCCCGACGATGCGCGGCACATCCGGACCGCCCTGACACCCGGGTTGCAGCAGGTGTTCGGCATGGCTGAAGGGCTATTGTGCTACACCAGGATTGGCGACCCCGCCGAGATCGTCGACAACACCCAGGGCAGGCCGCTGGCCGAGCACGACGAGCTCCGTATCGTCGACGACGCCGGCGACCCGGTGCCCGACGGCGAGCCGGGCGAACTGCTGGTGCGCGGGCCTTACACGATCAACGGCTACTACCGGGCCGAGGCGGAGAACCAACGCTCGTTCACCCCGGACGGCTTCTACCGAAGCGGTGATCGCGTGCGACATGTCGGTGACGGCTACCTGGAGGTCACCGGGCGGGTCAAGGACGTCATCGTCCGCGCCGGGGAAACCGTGTCGGCGCTCGACCTGGAGAGCCACCTGCTGACCCATCCCGCGGTCTACGCCGCCGCAGCAGTCGGCCTTCCCGATCCCTACCTGGGTGAGAAGATCTGTGCGGCAATCGTTTTCCGTGGTAGCCCGGTGTCACTGGCGGATCTCAACGCCCATCTCGACGCCCGAGGGGTCGCCGTACATGCTCGCCCGGACACGATCGCACCCATGCCGACGCTGCCGACCACGGCGGTCGGGAAGGTCGACAAGCGCGCTGTCGTCGCCCAGTTGAGCCAGTGAATCAGCGCGCGACGAGGTACGGCGCCAAGCAGGTCAGCTTCTCGCAGGTCTCCTCGAATTCCCGGTCGGGCGTCGACGCGGCGATAATGCCCGCGCCGGCACGCAGCCAGGTCCGGGATTCGACCTCGTAGACCGCGCGCAGCGCCAACGCGGCGTCCATCCCGCCGTCGGGGGTGAACATCGCGACCGCACCGGAGTACAGGCCGCGTGGCATCTCGTCGAGCCGCAGAATCGCCTCAACCCCCGGCCTTTTCGGGATACCCGACGCCGTCACCGCGGGGAACAACGCCTCCAGTGCGTCCATCCTGTTGCGGGTCGGCAGCAACCTGCCGCCGACCGTCGATCCCAGGTGCTGCACGCTGCCGCGCTCCCGAACGGTCATGAAGTCGGTGACCGCAATGCTGCCCGGCACGGCGACTTCGGCGATCTCGTCCAGCGAGGTCCGCACCGACAACGCGTGCTCGACGATCTCTTTGGCATCGGATTCCAGATCGTTCCGAGCAGCGCGGTCGTCGGCGGCGCCGCGGCCGAATGCGCGCGTGCCCGCCAGCGGTTCGGTCAGTACCGCACCGTCGCTGTGCACCGCCGCCACCAGCTCTGGGCTGAAGCCCAACGCGCGAATTCCACTGTGGCGCAGCAGAAAGGACCGGGCAGGCGTGTTGTGTCTGCGCCCGAGGCGGTACGTGGCAGGAAAGTCGAGGGAGAACGGTACGTCGACGGTCCGGGACAGGATGACCTTCTGATAGCGGCCGTCCCGGATTTCGGCGACCGCGGTCGCGACGCGGTCGCGGTACCCGCTGTGGTCGGCCGTGATGTCGACCGGGACGGTGCGCCCGGCGAGCGCGTCCGGCCGCAGCGAACGGATCGCCGCGAGAATCTGCTCGTCACCGTCGAGGACGTGGATTCCGTCGGCCGACACGGTGATCCGGGATCGAGCGGTGAAGATGCGGGCCAGCGGTGTGCCCGCCGGAAGCCGGTCGGACAAGCCGTGGCGGTAGGAGCCGAATTCGAACGCGATCCAGCCGAACGCCGGTTCGCCGTCGGTCAGTGCGGTCTCGAGGGCGGCGGCGAGCACGTCCGCCGGGCGGCCGCTCCAGGTGTGGCTGACGAGCCCCTGCCCGTGGCCGATGCGGCACTCGTCGCTGTCCAGTTCGATGGCGACCCGCGTGCCGATCGCCAGCGTCCAGTGGCCGTCCTGCTCGTAGACCAGGTAGTCGGTTCCCGCGCGTTCCGCAACGGCGGCGACCAGCTGTGCGACCGCGTCAGCCGGGTCGATACCCGCCGGCAGTTCGGCCCACTGCGGCGCTTGCGCCGGCAATCGTTGTGCCGCAGTCACATTAGTCATGGGAATGCCTAACCGGTCAGGGTTGAGTGGGCCAGTGGCCGCGCGGTGAAGAGCCGGACCCCGCGAGGGGCCCGGCTCCTCCACGCGTTACTTCGAGTCGGACGAGTCCGAGGAGCTACCGGCAGACGCCTTGGCCCGGGCGCTGCGCGCGGTGCCTGCGGTCTTCTTCGAACCGGTGCCCTTGGTCGCCGAGTCCGTGTCGCCGGCGGACTTCGACGAGCCGGCCGAGGTTGCCGGTGCGACCTTCTTGGCCGTCCGGGTGGCGGCCACGCGGGTCGGCGAAGCCGTGCCCTCCGTGGTCGCCTCCGTGGTGGACTCGGTGGCGGACTCCGCCGCTTCCGGGGCGGCCTCCGTGCTCGCCGGCGAGGCGGTGTCGTCGGTGGCCGGTGCCTCGACCGCCGGTGCTGCCGATGCGGCGGCGGTCTTCGCGGCCGCGGCGCCGGCAGCCGGGGTAACCGGCTTGATGGCGTTGGCGATCGACTGCGGGATGGTGACCAGCAGCCGGCCGAGCAGGCCGATCGACGGGCCGGTCACGGTCACCCCGTTGGCCGGGTCAGTCGGGGGCGCCACCGGGATGTAGGTCAGCAGAGCCGGGAACGGGGCCGCGGACTTCGGGTTGTTCCAGCCGTTCAGCACGGCGTTGACGAACAGACCCGGGGTGTTGACGACGGTGTTGACCGCGCCCACCACGTCGCCGGCGGATACCGACTGGACCAGCCCACCCACGATGTCGCCGGCGGTGGCCAGCACGCTCAGCGTCGCGCCGTAGACCGGCTGGAAGAGACCGTTGATCAGGGTCGTGCTGCTGAAGATCACGCCGACCGCATTCGCGAAGTTCTGCGCGATCTGTTGCGGGATACCCGGATTCGGCACCGTGCTGCCACGGGGGGTGTAGGTCAGGATGGCGTTGTAGATCGGCGTGATCGTCGCCAGCGCGCCGTACAGCACGAAGCTGCTCAGCTGATTGATGATCTCGGCGTTGTTGCCTTCGTCGATCGCGGTCTGCAGGCCCGCCAAGAAGGTCGCGCCGCGGCCCTCCATGTAGGCCTGCCAGCCCGCCGGTATCCCGGTGATCGCGCCGCCGACTTCGCTGGCGTAGCCGAGCTGGTTGCGCAGGACCTGAGACAGAACCGGCAGCGGATCGCCTGCGATGGCCTGGGTGAGACCCACGAGGTTGGAGACCGTGTTGTTCACGATCGTCGGGTAGATCGTCAGCGGCGAGGCGGTGACCGAGAGACCGGTCAGCTCGATCGCGTGCGCCGCACGCTGCTGGATCTCAGCCGGCAGGGATTGGCTGGCCGGGCCGGCCACCAGGGCACCTGCGGTGACCATCGCCGCGCCGGCGACGAAGTACTTGTTGGCCCGGCGCGCCGGGGTTGCTGGGCTGGCAACGAAATCAGCCCCCGAGAAGTTGACAGCAGCTTGCACGAGATCTCCTTGTTTCAGTTGTTTGACGCACTAGCATCGCGGACGGAGATTAGCTAAGTCTTACCTTAGTTTCAATAGGTACGCCTAACCATAGTTAGGTGACCTCGGAACGCGGCGCCCGAGCTTGCTGAGATACCGGCTTGGTGACTACGCCGTAGGGCGGTCGAACGCGTAGAGCGCCATCCGCCGGTTCGCCATATCGAATTCGCCGAGAAACCTGCAGCCCGCGGCTTCGCACACTCGGCGGGCCGCAGTGTTGCGGTGGTCGGGATCGAACATCACGCGCCGGCACCGCGGTTCGACCGCGAACAGGTTCAGGATGATCTCGGGGAGCAGGCCCAGCCCGACACCCCGATTGACGAGTGTGGTGTTGGCGATCGCGGCGTGCAGGCCGAGGTCGTACGGGTCGGCGTCATAACAGGGCGCGATCGAATCCTTTGCCGCCCGGTAGAGCTCGAGATAACCGTCGGCCACACCGTCCAGACTGGCGATAACCGGCACGGAGTAGGTGCCGTCGAGTTGCGCCTGAAGATGGCGCCGCCAGCGATCGACCGGCCAGTCGTACTCCCAGGCCTTGGCCAGGTGTGGCCGGTTCATCCACTCGGCGATCATCGCCGCATCGTCGACTGTCGCCTTCCGCAGCGCGTACGGCGGATTGACGGTCGGCACCGAAGGGGCCGGAACCTGCGCGACCTCGTCGGGCACATCCGTGAGTTCGCGGGCAAGGACAACCTCGGACATCGTCGGCAGCGTAGCTCACCGGCCCGCACCCTGGGTGGCTCCGATCCCGTGGCCGGATCCGCCGGCACGCCCGCGCGCCGCCGACCGGTGCGGTTCAATGGTGCGGTGGCCGAGATTCGCCGGACCCGAACGGTCGCCGTCCCACCGCACGTGATCTGGGAGATTCTGGCCGACTTCGGTTCTGTCAGTTCATGGGCCGACTTCGTCGACCACTCATGTCTGCTGGAGCACGGAGCCCGCGGTATCGCCGTCGGTACCTCCCGACGCGTCCAGCTCGGACGCGGCACGTTCGTGGAGCGGATCACCGACTTCGACCCGCCGCGGTTGCTCGGCTACGACATCGAGGGCCTGCCCGCCCTGATTCGTCACCTCCGGAGCACCTGGACGCTGCGCCCGCTCGGCAACGGCCACACCGAGATCAGCCTGACGAATGTGGTAACCATCGGTACGAACCCGATCCAACGGCTGGCCGAGCGGGTGTTCGCCCGGGTGTCGGCCAAACGACTTGACCTTCTCCTCGCTTGCCTGACCAAACGGCTGGAGACCCACCATGTTTGAGCGTCCCGACATCGTGATCGTGATGACCGACGAGGAGCGCGCGACTCCCCCGTACGAGTCCGACGACGTCCGGGCGTGGCGGCATCGGGTGTTGAGTGGCCGACGGTGGTTCGACGAGCACGGAGTCGGATTCGAGCACCACTACACCGGCTCTCTGGCCTGCGTGCCGAGCCGGCCGACGATCTTCACCGGGCACTACCCCGATCTGCACGGTGTCACCCAGACCGACGGCATCGGAAAGGTATTCGACGATTCGCGGATGCGGTGGCTGCGCCAAGGCGAGGTACCCACGCTGGGTAACTGGTTCCGGGCGGCCGGCTACGACACGCACTACGACGGAAAGTGGCACATCTCGCACGCCGATCTGACCGACCCCGGAACCGGTGGCCCGCTGACCACCAATGATGCCGACGGCGTGGTCGATACCGCTGCGGTGCGGCGCTATCTCGACGCCGATCCGCTCGCACCGTACGGGTTCTCCGGCTGGGTGGGTCCCGAGCCGCACGGAGCGGGCATGGCCAACACCGGAATTCGGCGTGATCCGCTGATCGCCGACCGGGTGGTGGCCTGGCTGCAGGATCGCTACGCCCGGCGGCGCGCCGGGGACGCGGCCGCGCTGCGGCCGTTCCTGCTCGTGGCGAGCTTCGTCAATCCGCACGACATCGTGCTGTTCCCGACATGGGCGCGGCGAAACCCGTTGGAGGCCTCGCCGCTGGATCCGCCGGCGATTGCGGCCGCGCCGACCGCGTCCGAAGACCTGCGCACCAAACCCGCCGCTCAGATCGCGTTCCGGGAGGCGTACTACAGCGGATACGGCCCGGCGGCGGCGATCCAGCGAGTCTACGACCGCGGCGCCCAGCGTTATCGCGACCTGTACTACCGGTTGCACGCCGAGGTGGACGGACCGATCGATCGCGTCCGCAAGGCGGTGACCGACGGCGGATCGGAGCACGCGGTTCTGGTCCGCACCGCCGACCACGGCGACCTGCTCGGCGCCCACGGCGGCCTGCATCAGAAGTGGTTCAACCTCTACGACGAAGCAACTCGGGTGCCGTTCGTGATCGCCCGGATCGGCGACCGCGCCACCGAACCGCGACGCGTGACCGCCCCGACCTCACACGTCGATCTGCTGCCGACCCTGCTCGGCGCCGCCGGAATCGACGTGAATGCCACTGCGGCAACGCTTTCCGAATCCTTCACCGAGGTGCACCCGTTGCCCGGACGCGACCTCATGCCGATCGTCGACGGTGCGCCCGCCGACGAGAGCCGCGCCGTGTACATCATGACCCGAGACAACATGCTCGAGGGTGACACCGGGGCCTCCGGTTTGGCCCGCCGGCTGAAGCGGACGGTCAATCCGCCTGCGCCCCTGCGAATCCGAATTCCGGCCCACACCGCGGCGAATTTCGAGGGCCTCGTCACCACAGTGGACGGTCACCTCTGGAAGCTGGTGCGCACGTTCGATGATCCGGGCACCTGGACCGAACCGGGAGTTCGGCACCTGGCCGCCAACGGACCGGGCGGCGAGACCTACCGGACCAGCCCTCTCGATGACCAGTGGGAGCTCTACGACCTGACCGACGATCCGATCGAGTCGATCAATCGATGGGCCGATCCCGGGCTGGACGACCTGAGGCAGCATCTGCGAACGCAACTCAAACAAGTGCGCGCCGACGCGATCCCGGAACGCAACAATCCCTGGCCGTACGCATCCCGACGGCCACCGGCCCGGCGGCGCAGGCGGTTGTTCGGCTGAAGGTCGTTACTCCGGAGCGAGTTGATGGCTGTCGACGAAGACCAGCGTGCCGGCATCGAGCAGGACGGCCCAGCGGCGTGCCGCGTCCGCGATGTGAACATCCCCCAGGTCGACGGCGTGGCCGGCCAACTCGCCGAAATCGTCGACGATGACGCCGCGCGTTTCCTCATCGGTGTCGACGAAGACCCGCACGCGTTGGTCGACGGCGAGTTGCTCGTCGCCGTCAGCGCGCTTCGAAGCTGACTTCTTCACCACCGGAATATCCTCCCCGCCAACTGCAGTTGGGTCAGTACAGCACGTTCAGGCCCGGTTCGGGTCGGAATTCCGCGGGATCGGTGGTGTTATCGACCACAGCACCTCGCTCTCGCCCGGTCCCGGATTGTCCCAAGAATGCGGGGCCTTCGCCGAGAAGGTGTAGCAGTCCCCGGCTTTGAGGACCGATTCCTGACCGTCGACCGTCAGGCGCAAGCAGCCGCGCAGGACGAACACGAAGATGGTTTCCGACTCCAACGTGTACGCGCCACCGGTCCCGCCACCGGGGTGCAGCACCGAGCGCATGACCTGGAGATTGCGTTCCGTCTCCGGTGTCAGCAAATACTCGCGGATTCCGCTGCCGCCCATCTCAACCGGTGCACCCGCGCCACCGCGAACGAACGGCGAATCCGGATAGTCAAACAGCGAACCCACTGAGACGCTGAGGATTTCGCAAACGCGCAACAGGTTGGGCACCGAGATCGTGGTCTGCCCGCGTTCGAGCAGACTCAAGAAACCTTTGGTGAGACCGGCACGGTCGGCGACCGCTTCCAGCGTGAGTTCCCGCTCCTTGCGCAAGGTGCGCAGCTTCGGACCCAGCCGGGTCATCCAGCCGTCGACGCCTGCGAGGACGTCGTCGCCGGTCTCCTGCGGCATCGGGCCACCTCACCTTCACCGTCGACCGGCCGCCGCGCCCTTGTGGCGTAGGAGTTTAGCGGTATATAACTTCACTGAGTTTTACACCACTAAACCCTGAGGACGGAACATGAGTCTGTACGCGGTGGTCGACCCGAAGTCCGGTGA
>JAEZIA010000068.1 GCA_023416315.1 Actinomycetes bacterium | reverse complement strand
CCGTAAATCGCCGCGATGCCACGGCCGATGCCGAGGGTGAACCGGCCGCCGGAGAGCCGATGCATCGTGGTCGCCCACGACCCGGTGATCAACGGATGCCGGGTGTTGTGATTGGTTGCCGCCGTGGCGATCTGCATGCGGCTGGTGACCGCGAGCGCCGCGCCGACCAATGAGGACGCCTCCTTGACGTTCCAGCGCTCCGAGATGAACCCCGTACCGAAGCCGAGTTCCTCGCCGCGGCGCGCCTCCTCCATCAGGGTTGCCGGGCCCTCGCCGCCTGCGCCGGCCAGCAAGTAGTAACCAAGCTCATCCAATACGCGCGTCGTCACGCCCAAACTCCTTGTTTGTAGCCACAGTTCCACACTTCGGTGATCCGGCCGCCGACGACCCGGAAGATCTCCATGCTGCCGATATCGACGCGGGTGCCGTCTTTGAGCGTCATCGGCGACTGGTAGACGATCGCGACGTGCTCTCCGTCGTCACCGGCGACCACCAAGTTGAGGTCGAACCGGATCTCGTCGAACATCTCCAGATGGTCGACCACCCTCTTGACCGCCTCGTCATGGGTGAGCACCACCGCCTCGCCGACTTCGTGGCGAATCACGCTCTCGCCCAGCAGCTCTTCTGCGAGCGCGACGTCGCGGGTGTTCCACACCACGAGGTTGTACAGTTCGACGACTTCGCGCGCCGTGCGGCTCATCAGAACACCTCCAGTGCGTCGATGTCAGCGATCGTGGCCACCGCCCGGTCGGTCAGGGTCAGGCACAGGTCCCGAGACCGCTGCGGCAGGCCGTCCCAGCCGATCAGCGTGATCACCGGCAGCACCATCAGAAAGCCGGTGGCCAATCGGTAGTGCCGCCAGGCGTCGTCGAAGGAATATCCCACATCGCCGAGGGCGTCGAGATAGCCGCGCAGCAGCGTCTCGTCCTGGCCGCGCCGGATGTCGGTGGGCAGGCCCTGACTGACCAGATACGCGATGTCGTTCGCCCCGGCGCCGACACAGGCGAACTGGAAATCCACCACTTTCATCCGGTCGGCCGAGAAGAACATGTTGTCGGCCCTGATGTCGCCGTGCAACAGCATCGACCGTTCAATCAGACCGTCGAGTGCGGTCGCGGCGTGCTCGGTGAATCGCTCCGCGAACCGGGCCACCGCCGCGGGCACGGCCTGCTCGGAGTGTGCCCGGTAGATCTCCCAACCCGGCCCGAAGGCGGGCACCAGCAGATCTCGCACGGCAGGCATGTCGAACCGCGGGAAGGCCCGCACGGCTCCGGCATTCGCCGATCGCAGGGACCACGCGTGTAGGGCGGCCAGTTCCCGGATGCAGAGCCGAGCCCGTTCGATCGATAACCCGGCGAGGTGGTCGGCGTTGTCCCAGTCCCGCAGGTCTTCCAACAGCAACACGAAATCGGCCGATTCGTCGGCGATCCGGGCGGTGTACACGTGCGGTGTGCCCATCGGCGCCCGGCCGGCGATGTCGCGATAAAACGCCAACTCCCGCCGGTACCCGCCGAGAAGCTCCATGGCGCCGCGGGCTTCCGACTGCGCCGCCAGCTTGGCGATCATTGTCGCAGGCACACCGTCACCGGTGAGGTGTAGCCGGTACAGCAGCGACGAGAAGCCGCTGTCCTGGGCGATCTGCTCGGCGAGGACTGCGGTGACGGTTGCGCCGAGCGCGTCGGTGAGCCACGCCGGATCCACGGCGTCAATGCCGGACGGCACCGATGCCGTGGCTGAAGTCACGCTCGAAACATAGTTGTCGCGCGTTTAATATGCAAGGGTGCCGTCCCCCGCCCGCGGTTTGACGCAGCCCGAACGAGTCGAGACCTCTCGACGTCGCCTGATGGCGGCTGCTGCCGGGCTGATCGTCGAGAAGGGTTGGGACGCAATCACTGCCGCTGAGATCGGACGGCGGGCCGGGTACAGCCGGACGATGGTGCACGCCCGCTTCGGCGGCAAGGAGGCCCTTCTCGAGGACCTCCTGCATGAGTATGTCAGCCGACTGAGCCCGGACCTCAACCCGCACGCCACCGGCATGGATCAGGTACTCGCGCACATCGACCGCATTCGGGACCTGCACGCCACGGATCCGTATGTGCTGCGGGCGATGTTCGTCGCCGCCTTCGAAACGGTGAAGACGACCTCCCCACTACGCGAGCGGGTCCGCGACCAATTAGCCGACGGGGTCGCCAATGTGGCCGAAGGCCTGCGAAAAGGACTGAAGGACAATTCGATTCGCCCTGATATCGATCTGGACCGTGCGGCAGCCGACATCAGTGCCGTCGTGTTTGGTATCGCGTTTCTGTGGATCGCGCTTCCGCCGGGGTTCGATCTCGACAGCGAGTTGGCCCACGTCCGCGCCCGAATTGTTCGCGACTACGGCGCCTGAGAGAGCTCCCGCAGGAACCGCTCGGTCTGCGTCTGCACGGCACCGGAGAACAGGTGGCCGACGTGTCCGCCGTCGTGCCAATACAGCTGCCCGCCCCAGTGTTCGTGCATGGCGAGTGCGCATTGCCGGTAGGCCATCTGGTCATGCCACGCGCCGACGATGAGTCGGCGCTGCGGCGGCGGTAACGGTTCGACGGCAAGCGGATCGATCACCGACGTCAGGTCCGTGACGATCCCGGATGCCAGTGCGGCGCCGACGATATCGGCTACCGATCCCCACCGGTGCAGATGCCGCGCGATCATCCCGTTCAAACCGAGGATCGGCGTGTACAGCGCGACGGCGTCGACACGGTCGTCGAGTCCGGCCACCAGCGCGGCGACCGCGCTGCCCAGCGACAACCCGGACAACGCGATCGCCGTCGAGTCCGGTGCGATCCAGCCGATCACCGCCCGCACTTCGGAGACGGCCCGGACCATCCCCGCGACGTTGGCGACCGGATCGGTGCCGGGATAGGCCGGCCAGCGATTGCGCCGCGGACCGTGGCCCGGCGCAACCGGCAAGGCGATATTGAAGCCGAGGTCGCGGTGCAGGCGGCCAACCCGGGCCACGAGAATGTCAGACATCCCACCCTGGCCTGCGCCGTGCACCCACACCAGCCAGGGCCGAGGCCCGTCGTCGCGCCGGAACAGCACCACCTCGGCCTCTGCGGGCCCGTCATGGCCCTCGCCGGCCAGCGGCCCGACCAGCCGTGGATCGTGGTCGTAGCTCATTCGCTCATAGGACAGTACGCCGGCGTTCACCCGGCGGATCGCGGTCACCTGCAACGGATCCGGATCGCAGTGCGTACCGGCAACCCCCAGTGCCGCCAGTTCGGCGGCCACCCCGGCGTAATCGTCCACGGGACGGTCCAGCCGTGGCGGCGGTGACATCAGAGTCATCCCGGTCACCACCAGCTCGTCGAGTGCGACCTCGGCGACCTGACGTATCCCCTGCCCGGACAGCGGTTTCCAGTCCTCGTTGCGCAGTGCGGCAACCGAACGCGGCAGCACCCCGCCGAGCTGGGTGGCGAGGCGATGCGCGTTGGCCAGCTGCATCTGTCTCACGCCAGCTTGAAGCCGACGTAGCCGCCGTCGGCGATCTCGTCACAGCGTCGGCGGTACTCGGGGATGCCCGCCGTGTAGCCCATGTACATCCGCTTCTTGCCGGGGACATTGGCGCCGTTGTACCAGGAGTTGCAGCTCGGGTGCACCAGAACCGTCGGTGCCACAAGGGAGGTGGTGTGCTCGATCCAGTCCTGCTGCGCCTCCGGCAGTGCGTCGATGGTTCGGTGGCCGTTGCCCTTCAGGTAGGCGATGCAGTCACCGATCCACTCGATGTGCTGTTCGAGTGCGGCGACGAAGTTGGTGGCCGCCGACGGACTGCCCGGCCCCTGGACCGTAAACAGGTTGGGGAACCCCGCGACCGCCAGCCCGAGGTAGGACACCGGCCCCTCGCCGGCCCAGACGTCGCGCAGCAGGATGCCGTCCCGGCCGCGCACGTCGATGCGCGTCAATGCGCCGGTCATGGCATCGAATCCGGTGGCGTAGATGATGACGTCGAGGTCGTAGTGCTGCGTATCGGTGTCTATGCCGGTCGGCGTGATCGTATGGATCGGGTCCTTGCGCAGATCGACCAGGGTGACGTTGTCGCGGTTGAAAGTTTCGTAGTAGCCCTGGTCGATGATCGGACGTTTGCAACCGAAGGGATGGCTGGGTACCAGCGCGGCGGCGGTCTCCGGATCGTCGACGATGCGGGCGATCGCCTCCCCGTACAACGCGGTGGCCATCCGGTTGGCTTCGATGTCGAAGAAGATGTCACCCCAGTTCAGCGCGCCCATCACGCCGTGTTCCTCGACGGCCCGTAGCTGCTCCTCGCGGGTGGCCGACTTGATCGGCGGACTGACGAGCATATCGATGAGCACCGAGAACGCCGAGAGCCGGGCCGCGCCGACCGGGTGCTGGCGCTGAGCCTCGCGGATCTCGCCGTACCGCGCCTTCATCTCGTCGAGCTCGCCGGCCGCGAAAGGGCGCACCTCCCACGGCAGCGTGAACGCGGGGGAACGCTGAAAGACACAGAGTTGTGCGACATCCGGGGCGATCACCGGAATCAGTTGCACCGCGGTTGAACCGGTTCCGATCACGCCGACCCGCTTTCCACTCAGGTCGTAATCGTTCTCGGGCCACCGGCTGGTGAACAGCGATTCCCCGGCGAAGGCCGCCATGCCGGCAATGTCGGGCTCCAGCGGCACCGAGAGGATCCCCGATGCCGCGACGACAAACGGCGCGACGAACGTGTCGCCGGTGGCGGTCCGCAACGTCCAGGTGGCACTGTCCTCGTCGAAGGTCATCACGGTGACCTCGGTGTCGAACCGGATGTCGCGACGAAGATCGAGCCGATCGGCGACGTAGTTCAGGTACGCCTCGATCTCCGGCTGAGCCGGCATGGTCTCGGTCCACACCCACTCCTGCTGGATCTCCTCGGAGAAGCTGTAGGAGTATTCGATGCTCTCGATGTCACAGCGCGCGCCCGGATAGCGGTTGAACAACCATGTGCCGCCGACATTTCCGGCCTTCTCCAGCACGTGCGCGCGCAACCCGAGTTCCCGAAGCCGGTGCAGCATGTAGAGGCCAGAGAACCCGGCACCGATCACGAGCACGTCAGCGTTGTCCATCCCCAGACCTTCCCTCGCTCGCACGGCGATGCTACTGTAACTATTACAGTATTGGAACCGGCCAGACTGGCGGATCACCGAATTCCGGTCGATGCCCCATACGAGGAGTCGTGACGTGAAGGTTCCGTTCACCTGGAAGGTCACCGGCTGGTTCATGATCGGCTGGTCGGCGGAGTACGCCGTCGGCGATGTCCGCTCGCTGCGGTACTTCGGCGAGGACCTGGTCATCTACCGCGACCAGTCGGGCGAACTCCATGTCCTGGAGGGCCACTGTAAACACCTCGGCGCACACATCGGGCACGGCGGCACCGTCGTGGGCGACTGCGTCGAATGCCCGTTCCACGGCTGGCGGTGGGGACCCGACGGCGCCAACACCTACATTCCGTATCAGCCGGACCGGCCCAACAAGGGGCTGCGCCTGCGCACCTATCCGGTCGCCGAGCAACACGGCTGCATCTTCGCCTGGCACCACCCGGCCGGCGAGCCCCCGCGGTGGGAGATGCCCGACATCTTCACCAAGTTCCCCCAGTTCTCCGCGGGCCCCGACGACTACTACCGCCCGTACCCGGAGTTCTCCCGATTCGCCGAGAACGAGCCGGTGCATCCTCAGATCGTGGCCGAAAACGGTCCGGACAGCGCGCATTTCCACTACGTGCACAAGGCGACGGTCACACCGGTGTGCCTGGAGTGGGAAGCAGTCGACGAAGAGTGGCGGTTCCTGACCGGGTGGCCGGACGTGCGCAGTGACGACCCGAACAAGATGGCGCTGCGCATCCACAGCCATTTCTCCGGGCTTGGTTTCGCGATCAGCGTGTTCGAGGGCTCCTCCAACTACCGGCTGATCTTCGCGTGCACCCCCGTCGACGACGAGGTGTCGAACATGTTCTATTCGATCTGGTGGCCGCGAAACCCCGGTGATACCAGCGATATTCCTCCCGACGATGTTCGGGAGCGAGTCGAGAAGCAGTTCCTCGGCACGGTCTGGGACGACCTGGAGATCTGGCGGTACCAGAAGTACGTCGAGAACCCGGCCCTGTCCAGGGTCGACGCGAAACCGTATATGGCGATGCGCGAGTGGGCCAAACAGTTCTACGACGTGCCGGCGAGCGCCGACGCGTGAAGCCCGACCTGGTCCATCCGGCGCATACTGTTGTGGTCACTCAGGAGCTGCAGGGTGCGGTCGTCGGACATAACGCGGGGTTGGCGGCATTGGCCAGGGAGGCCGAGCGCGAAGCGCTGCCCAACATCGAACGGCTGCTGCCTGCGGCGCGTGCTGCCGGGGTGACGGTCGTGCACGCTCTCGTGCAGCGGCGCCCCGATGGCCTCGGTTCCAACCACAACGCCAAGCTGTTCGCGATCGGCGCCAGCGGCGTGGACATCGCGCCGGGTAGCCCCGGAGCCACGCTGCTCCCCCAATTCGGGCCGGAGCCAGATGATCTCGTGCTGAGCCGCTGGCACGGCCTTGGCCCGATGGGCGGCACCGACCTCGACGCGATCCTGCGCAATCTCGGTGCGACGACGATCGTCGCAGTGGGGGTATCGCTGAACGTCGCGATCCCGAACCTCGTGATGGACGCCGTCAACGCCGGCTACCGCGTTGTCCTGCCCCGCGATGCGGTGGCCGGGGTACCAGCCGAGTACGGCGCCGCAGTCATCGAGAACACCCTGGCGCTGCTGGCCACGATCACCACCACCGATGAACTGATCTCAACCTGGGAGGCGTGATGGACACCGACACGGCCGTGCCGCAACTGCCCGCCGGCTACCTGCGCGATCCGTACCCGTTCTTCGCCGAGATGCGCGGCGGCCCCGGCATCTTCCGCGGCACCGTGATGGACTATTCCAAGACACCGGAATCGCTGCGGCCCCAACAGGCCTACGCCGCGGTGTCCTTCGACGCCGTCAACAAGGTGTTGCGCGACGGCCGGGTCTTCAACTCCAAGATCTACGACTCCACCATCGGCCTGTTCATCGGCCCCTCGTTGCTGGCGATGGAGGGCAAGGTGCACTGGGATCACCGCAATCTGGTGTCGGCGGCATTCAAGTCGAAGTCACTGGCGCGCTGGGAGCCCGAGGTGGTCCGGCCCATCGTCAACGGGCTGATCGACGAGTTCATCGACGACGGGCATACCGACCTGGTGAAGGCGTTCACCTTCGAGTTCCCCACCCGGGTGATCACCCGACTTCTGGGGCTGCCGGAGGAGGACCTGCCGACTTTCCGGCGCCGAGCCGTCCAACTCATCAGCTATGCGGTCAACTACAAGAAGGCGTTCGAGGCCTCCGCCGCGCTCAAGGACTACTTCCTGGAGCAGATCGACAAGCGCCGCTCGAAGCCGACCGAGGACATCATCGGTGACCTCGTCAACGCCGACATCAACGGGGAGAAGCTCTCCGACGAGGCGATCTATTCGTTCCTGCGACTGCTGCTGCCGGCCGGGCTGGAAACCACCTACCGGTCGTCGGGCAACCTGCTCTACCTCCTGCTGACCCACCCCGAGCAGTTCGAGGCGGTGCAGGCGAACCGGGAACTGCTGGCCCCGGCGATCGAGGAAGGGCTGCGCTACGAGACACCGCTGACCACCGTGCAGCGATATGCCACCGAAGACAGCGAGGTGGAAGGTGTTGCGGTGCCCCGTGGTTCGGTGATCGACGTGTGCATGGGGTCGGCCAACCGCGACGAAAGGCGCTGGCCGGAGTCGGAGTCGTTCGACATCTTCCGCAAACACACTCCGCACATCACCTTCGCGGCAGGCGAGCACACCTGCATGGGTTTGCACCTGGCCCGCATGGAGACCCGGGTCGCGATGGAATCGCTGCTGGACCGGCTGACGAACATCAGACTGGTCACCGACGACGACCCGCACATCCACGGGCAGCCGTTCCGGTCACCGACGGCGCTGCCGGTGACCTTCGACGCGGTGCGCTGAGCCTCAGGACGTACGGGGCGCGCGAAACGCCAGCGTCTTGGTCTCCAGATACTGCGCGAAACCCTCGATGCCGCACTGTCGTCCGACACCGCTGTTCTTGTAGCCCCCGAACGGTGCGTCGGCACCGTAGAACATTCCCCCGTTGACGCCGATCGAGCCGGTGCGGATGCGGCGCGCGACCGCGGTGCCCCGCTCCAGCGATCCCGACAGCACCGCACCGGCCAGCCCGTAGGCGCTGTCGTTGGCGATACGGATGGCGTCTTCGTCGTCCCGGAACGGCAGCACGACGAGGACGGGGCCGAAGACTTCCTGTTGGGCGATCGCGGATTTGGGGTCGGCGCCGATGATCACGGTCGGCGCGACGAAGTGCCCGCCGGACAGATAGTCCGGCAGACCGTCGAAACTGCCGCCGCCGACCAGGATTTCGGCACCGTCGAGGCGGGCCTGCTCGCAGGCGGCCAGCACGCGCTGCTTCTGCTTGGCGCTGACGACCGGACCGACGAACGTGCCCGGCAGCGCCGGATCACCGACCGGGACGGCCTGATAGGCCGCGGTGATCGCGGCCAGCGCCTCGGGGTAGAGCGACTCGTGGATCACCAGGCGAGTGGTCAGCGCGCAGGCCTGTCCGGCGTGCACGCACACCCCGACAGCACCGGGAATGATGTGCGCAGGGTTGGCGTCGTCGAGCACGATCAGCGCCGACTTTCCGCCCAGTTCCAGAAATGTCCGCTTCATGGTCTCGGCGCCGTCGCGCATCAACTGCTTACCGACAGCGGTGGATCCGGTGAACGACACCATGTCCACCCGCGGGTCGGTGGTCAGCAGTCCGGCGACATCGTTGGAGGGGGTGGGCACGACGTTGAGGACACCGGCCGGGATGTCGGTGCGCTCGGCGACGAGCCGTCCGATCCGGGTGGCGTTCCATGGGGTGTTGGGGTCCGGCTTCAGGATCACGGTGTTGCCGCTGGCCAGCGCCGGTCCCAGCTTGTTGAGGATGACCTCGATCGGGTAGTTCGACGGCGTGATCGCGGCAACGACCCCGACCGGTTCCTTGACGACGGTCCGGACGTTGCGCTCGCCGAACAGCCCGCCGCCGTCGAGCGTTCGCTCCCAGTCGAATTCGTCGATCAGTCGGCCCGGGTAGCGCAGGGAATCGGCCAGCGGCCATTCGAGTTGCGCATCACCGGTCGACATCACCGGGCAACCGACTTCGGCGATGAGCTCTTCGCGGAGATCTTCCTTCTCGCCTTCCAATGCGGACTGCAGCTGGGCCAGGCAGCGCTTGCGAAGCTCGCGGTTGGTGGACCAGTCGGTCTCGTCGAACGCGCGCCTGGCCGCGCCGATCGCCTGGTTTATGTCGACCGGGCCGGCGGCGGCGGTGACTCCAAGCACCCGGCCGGTGGCCGGGCTGAGATTGTCGAACTCGGCGCCGTCGGCGGCCGCAGTGAGCTTCCCGTCGATGAGCATCCGGCGCTCGGCCCGTTGCGCCGCACGCGATCCCACCTCGACGCTCGTGTCCTGCTCGCCCACCACAGGCACCACCTTCTGCTCCGGCATGGTCAACGGTAAAGGTTACAGTAATTGTCCGCGACGACGTCGGGCCGAATCCCTTTCCCGCGGCGGTCGAGATATGAGAATGTGGTTACCACAACCCGCGAAAGGAATTCTCTTGATCAAGGTGATGGACGGCATCCGAGTACTGGAGGTCGCGCAGTTCACGTTCGTTCCGGCAGCCGGGGCGATCCTGGCCGACTGGGGTGCCGACGTCATCAAGGTCGAGCATCCGGTTCGCGGGGACACCCAGCG
>JAEZIA010000416.1 GCA_023416315.1 Actinomycetes bacterium | reverse complement strand
TGCCAAGGCTTACCGCACTGAGCACATCGCCGACCAGCGGCAGCCACCCGACTGTCGTATTGAACTTCTCCCAGTACTTCTCGAGCAGCGAGTCGGACTTGCCGTGAACGATCTCCCATTCCTCTTCGGAATAGGTGGTGACGTTGAGCTTCCTACTCGGCTCACCGAAGTGGTTTTCGGCGTCTATCGCTTGTGCCGTATAGGTGTAGGTGACGTCGGAATCCAGGTTGATGTCGACGTACGAATCGCCGAGATTGTGCAACAGCGCGATCGGTTCGCCGTTGCGGTAGAGGAAATACTGGACAACGCGATTGTCGGGTTTGGCTCTGATCAAGGTGATCTCGACCGAGGTATCGGTGATGTTGGAGGCTTTGATCCCCGGTACGGGCAGCGGGTTGACCTCCCCGCCGCCATTGCCTCCGCCGTTGCCTCCGCCGTTGCCTCCGCCTCCTGTGCTGCCCGTCGTCGTGACGAGAAGGGTTTGGCTTTCCTCGCTTCGGTTTCCGGCGGCGTCGAAAGCCTGGGCGGTGTAGGTGTATTCGGTTCCCGCGTCGAGGTCGGTATCGATGAAGCTCTCGCCGGCCTTGATCGGAGCGGTGTTGAGCTGTAAGCCGTCCCGGTAGATGTCGTAGCCTTCGACCCCGATGTTGTCGGTGCTCCCGGAGACATGCAGGGTCACCGACGTCGAGGTAACGGTGCCTGCGGTGATTGTCGGCGCGGTCGGCGGCTCGGTGTCTTCGGCCGGCGTCTTCACGACAAGGAGTGCGCTGTCCAGGCTCTCGTGCCCCGCGGCATCGACGGCACGAACGGTGTAGACGTAGGTCGTCTCGGGTTCGAGCTCGGTGTCGACGAACGTCGTTGCGGCCGGGACGACCGAGGGGTTGACCTTGTAGATCGTGGTCTGGATGCCGCCTTGACCGTAGTCGACGGTATCGATGCGATAGACGTTGTACCCCGCCACCGCGACATCGTCAGTGAACGCTGAGATTTTCAGCGACACGCTCGACGGGGTCTGTTTCGGGCTGGCGACGGCCGGGGCTTTCGGCGCTGTGATGTCGCCACCGGGAAACACCGGCACGACGTTCTTCGGCAGAATGACAACCGAGTACGAGCTCTGCCAGTTGGGGTCGGTGGTAGACGGCATCACGATCGAGAAGCCGCCGTTGCCGTCGGGGGCGAACGCCGTAATGGGGGCGGGGTGGATGATGCCGTCGCCGATGGTGAGTTGTTTTCCGCCACTGATCGTTCCGGGGTCCGTGGGCGATGTCGCCACGAGATACGCGGTGTAGTTAGCGGCTGAGTACGTCAGATTCAGCGCCAAAGCGTTGTTCTTGAGCTGGGACTGGACGAACGCATTCTGGGTGTACGAGGTGGTGTATATGTATGCCGTCTGAGTCGCGAAGAAGTCATCGGTATACGCGTCGTCGAAGTGCGCCAGATACGTGTTCTTGAGCGTCCATGATGTGTCGTCTATCGTCGCCGGCACGCCGTTCTGCCAGGTACCGGCCGTCGGTGACGAGATGTAGCCGCCGTACTTTGCGACCTCGGTGACCAGTTGATTCCACGTGCTGATCGTGACCGTCGTCGTCGCGGCGGGCGGGGCTGCGGCAGCCGCGGGAGTGTCGCTGTCTACGGTTTGGCGGCGGGCGACGCCCAGCATCGCCCACAGGGCTTCTGATTGAGCGGGAGCACCAGGACCGGCAGGCAGTGGTGTCTTTGACATGGCGTTGAGCGTGGTTACGCGAAGCAAAGACTGGGCGGCCCTAGGTGCTAGTGGCGCCGAAGTTTCCTGTCGGACAACGGGATCAGTGACACCGGTGGACTTCTTGGGGCCCTTGTTGGCGGTGCTCGAGGTGCGCCGCTTGGAGGTGGCTTGAGCCCCGTGTCGCGGTCCGCCGGACTTACCGGCCGACGATGACGACGAATTCGATGCCGACTTGCCCGTCGTGGACGACCCGTCGTCGGCCCACGCCGGGGCCGCTATCGCGGTTCCGACCCCCAGCATGACCGCGAGTGCGCCGACACGGCCGACGTAGCGTGCATAACCCATGATTCCCCCGAAAAATGCGTTGCTGTAATCCTGACATCGTGTGGATTCACGGAATCTGGCAAAACGTGAATCACTTGATGGTAAGCACAGCTGACTCACAGCAACTGGCAATTCGACCCGCGCGTTCAGGGTTGCTTGCATTCGCAAGCGGACGCCCGAGGTGCGGTGGGCAACGTGAGTTGCCCCTCGGTAATCCTTCGCTGTGAAGCCAACGGCGCTAGTGCGCCTTCTTGACCGTCTTCCGCAGCACCCGCAGCGCGTCGTCCAGCTGTTCGCGGCATCTGGTCGCGAGGTCGTGCTCCTGCTGATACAGCAGGCCATAGGTGAACGTGTCCTCGCCCGCCGCGTGCGCCGCAAGGGACTGCTGCGCCAGGTGCGTCCGGCTCACCACACTGTCCTGGTGATCGCCGAGCAGACTCTGGATGGTTTTGGCCCGCTCGGACACCTTGGGCTCGCCGGTCGCGGCCGCAACATAACGAAGCCGCTTGGCGCCCTTGCGGATTCGATGCAACGCCTCATCACGGTCGGCGGTGGCGTGAGCGGCGTTCTTGGCCGCTTTGCGCACCCGCTTGTAAGCCGAGTCGATACTCACCGGCTTGGCTTCGTCACCGACGTGCGCAGGCTGGGTCGTCACCAGCGCGTCCAGCGCGTCGAGCAATCGGAAGTATCGCGTCGAGCGCATGGCGGCCAGCGAGCGGCGCAGGCCGGCCTGGTAGCTGCGCTGCGCGCCGGAGACCAGCCGCTCGTACACCGGTCCGCGGACCAGTTCGGCAGGCAGCGCCTCGAGCGCGGCCTCGTAGCGTTCGGCGAGCACCTCGGCGTCCCGCGCGACACCCAGCACGCCGGCCAGCTGTCGCAGCTCGTCGAGGATCCAGGCGTCGTCGCTGAGTCCGAACGCCTCCTCGGAGGCCTGCAGCAGGCTGCGGATCTTGCGCGTCGTCACCCGCATCTGGTGAACGGAATCGTAGGTATCGGCGCGCACCGCGCGGTCCCACACCAGAAGCTCGTCGACCTGCTGGGCGACCGCCCGGTGCACCGGATCGGTCGGCTCTTCGGCCGCCGCCGGGGCCGAGGCCGCGGCGTCGAGGACTTTGGCCAGCTTCGATCCGTGCCCGGCCGGCGCCGCACCGGCGTCCAGCAGCCGGTTGCCGAGCCGCTTCAGCAGGTCCTTGGCGCCCTTGATCTCACCGTCGACCAGCTCCAGTTCCCACTCATGCCAGCGCTGCTCCTCGCCGGCCTGACCGTCGCCCGGGTCGAGCGCCCACGCGCTGACCTCGTCGTCGCAGAACTCGGCCAGCGGCGCGCCTTCGCCGTCGTAGAGCATCACCACGTTGCGGGTCGTCGAGATCCGCGCGACCGGCGCCAGCGGACGGTCCCGCACGATCGCCAGCACGATGTCGAGCAGATCCGCGGGCACGCCGCTGTCGCCGTCGTCGTCCAACGGCGCATGCACCTCGGTCCGGGCGTCCGGTCCGGTGGGCAGTTTCAGGTGCCAGCCGGCATCCGGGCCGCCGGTGCGGCGGCGCAGGGTGATCCGGTGGGCCGCCAGGTCGCGACCGGGTGTGTCGAAGTAGACGGCGTCGAGCGCTTGCGCCGGCTGGCGCTCCACCCGCCCGACCGAGGAAAGACCCTCGAACGACGGGAACACCGTCCCGGCGGGGACGTCGAACTTGCGCTCCACTTCCACATGGCGGTTCTTGCCCGCAGTTCCCGAACCCATGCGCAACAGCGTGTCACATCCGGATGAACACGACACTCAGCTCGCCAGTTGCCCGGCGAACTCGCCCGCCTTATCCCACGCGCGACGCTCGGCGCCGAAGGCCTCGGCCTGCTGGGCCCGGAACTCGGCGATGCCGTCGGCGTGCAGCGTCAGGAAGCGTTGGTAGTCGGGCATCGAGAACGTACCGTCGGTGATCTCGACGTCGCCCCGCCCCGCGGCCATGTCGGCGCGCAGGTCCAGCAGTTCCTCGGCGCTGACCGGATAGAACCCGATTCGGTCGAAGTAGCGCAGCAGCCACGGCGTTCCGGGCTCGAAGGAGCGTGAATCCTGTGGATGCCGGTGGTTCCACACCTGCGTGGTGCGGCCGACGAACTGGTAGCCGCCCGGTCCCTCCATGCCGTAGATGCACAGATACGCCCCGCCGATCCCGACGGCGTTCTCCGGGGTCCAGGTCCGT
Source organism: Actinomycetes bacterium (assembly GCA_023416315.1). Lineage (GTDB taxonomy): Bacteria > Actinomycetota > Actinomycetes > Mycobacteriales > Mycobacteriaceae > Mycobacterium. The sequence continues at coordinate 18,425 of JAEZIA010000416.1, read as the reverse complement.
GCCGGGTTGTATTTGGTGGTCACCAGCCGATGGCGGGGATCCAGCGGGGCGGCCACCGGTGCGCCGAGGTAGACGTCGCCGAGCCCGAGCACCAGGTACTGCGCGTCGAAGACGATGTCGTGCACCTGCTGCACATCGGTCAAACCGTTGATGCGTCTGATGAATTCGATGTTCCACGGGCACCACGGCGCGTCGGCGCGCACTCCGTGGATGTAGCGCTGGATCGCCTCGTGAGTTGCCGGATCGTCCCACGACAGCGGCAACCGCACCGTCCGGCTCGGGACGACCAGCTCGTCGGTGGCGGGCAGTTCCTCCTCAGTGCGGGCCAGCAGATCGACGAGCTCGGTGGTGCTCAGCACCGCGGGATCGAATTGCACCTGTAGCGACCGCACCCCCGGTGTCAGCTCGGTGATGCCGGGAACCGCACTGGCCGACAGCGATTCGTGCAGCACGTGGACGCGGGCCCGCATCGCCAGGTCGAGCACCATCGGCCCGTATTCGACGAGCACACCGCCGTCGCCGTCGCGGCGCACGGTCACGTTGGTGCCTTCGGCCCCGACGAATCGGGTCAGCACCCCGTCATCGGCGTCGCTGGACGTCGAGATCACCAACGGCATCGACGCCCGCCGGGCCGTTCCGATGCTGCCCAGCGACGGCGCCCGGTCGGCACGCACCGGAACGAACCGCACGGTGTCGCCGGGTGCCATCTGCCCGAGCTTCCAGCGATCGCCCCGCACCACGGTCACCGGGCAGACGAACCCGCCGAGGCTGGGACCGTCCGGGCCGAGCAGGATCGGGGTGTCGCCGGTGAAGTCCAAAGTGCCGACGCAGTAGGCGTTGTCGTGAATGTTCGACGGATGCAAGCCTGCCTCACCGCCGTCGGTGCGCGCCCACTGCGGTTTCGGGCCCATCAGCCGCACGCCGGTGCGATCGGAGTTGAAGTGCACGGTGTAGTCGGTGCCGATCAGTGTGGCGATGTCGGCGCGGGTGAAGAACTCCGGGGCGGCGTGCGGCCCCTCGGTGACGGCCACCTGCCAGCGGTGGCCGATGGCGGGCTGCTCGTCGATCGCGGCGCGGGCGGGGCGAGCCGACGCCGGACCGGGATCCGCACCGAACGTCAGCAGGTCTCCGTCGCGCAACGGCCGGCCGTCGTGGCCGCCGAAGCACCCCAATGTGAATGTCGCTGAGCTGCCCAGATATTCGGGCTCACAGAAGCCGCCGGCGATCAGGAGGTAGCAGCGCATACCCGGACCGTCGACGACACCGATGTCGAGCACCCCGCCTGCCGGCACCGCGATCGACCGCCACTGTGCCACCGGCTGACCATCCAAGGTGACCGGAGCCGCCGCCCCGGTCACGCACACCCGCGCGGCGTCATGAAACCTCAGCGCCGCACCGGCTTTCGTGCATTCGAGGCCGGCCGCACCTTCGGGATTGCCGAGCACCCGGTTTCCGATCCGGAAAGACAGGTCGTCCATCGGGCCCGACGGCGGCACACCGACATGCCAGTAGCCGATGCGCCCGGGCCAGTCCTGAACGGTGGTCAGCAGCCCGCGCCGCACCACTTCGACGGTGTTCATGAGGAGGTGATCACCATCCGCACCGGGGTGGGGTCGAACCCGTTGCACGGGTTGTTGATCTGCGGGCAGTTCGACACCAGTACCAGCGTGTCGGTGTCGGCGCGCACCGTCAGCGACTTGCCCGGTGCCGAGAGACCGTCGACGATGCCCAGTGTGCCGTCGGCCTCCACCGGCACGTTCATGAAGAAGTTGACGTTGGAGACGATGTCGCGCTTGCCCATTCCCCATTTGGCGGCCTCGGCGAGGAAGTTCTCCGCGCACGCGTGCTGATGCACGGTGTGATGGCCGTAGCGCAACGTGTTGGATTCCTTCGAGCAGGCGCCTGCCAGGGTGTCGTGGTTGCCGACGTCGTCGGCGACGATCGTCACCAGCGCCCGGCCGTCGGCAGCCCGCAGTACCGAGCCGGTGGTCAGAAAGATGTTGCGCTGCGCGGCAATCGTGGCCTGCGCGCTGTAGCGCCCGCCCGGGTCCACCCGATCATCGGTGACGGCATAGAACAGGGTGTCCACCGCCTGGTTACCGTGCAGGTCGATGATCTGTAAGGACTGACCCGCCCGCAGGATGGCCGACCACGGGGAGCATGCTGCGACGATCTGGTCGGAAATCATTGTGCCGCCGCCCATGTCGATTCGGTGTTGAACAGGGCCCGGAAGTACTCCGGGTCGGAGTTGACCGGTGTGGTGAGCTCGTCATCGGCGCGCCAGGCCACGATGTCCAGGCCGGTCACCTCCGGCTGAGGGTCCAGCGGATGGGCGGTGTTGACGACCGCGACGACCACCGGCAGATGGATCAGCAGGTCGACGGCCGCCCCCGCTCCGGCCGAACCGGTGAAGGTCAGCGCGCCGGAGTCCTCGACCCGCACACCCTTGAACAGGGTCGCCGAGGGTGCGACGTCGCGGATGTCCATCCCGTGCTTCATCGCGGCCAGCAGCATCGTGGGCTGGCCGGCCGGGGGCAATCCGCACAGCAGGTCGTGGTGGCCGGAACTGTCGGCGACGATCGTCGCCAACAGCCGGCCCTGGTCGGACAGCAACGGGTGGCCGACACCGAGGTACGCCTGCCATGGCACCTTCATCGTGTCGGCGACGTTCAGGCGCTCCCAGTTCGCATCGGCGCGGAACAGCAGCAGGTGTGCGCAGGCACCGCCGTCCGGATCGGACAGGCGCAGGCGGGTGCCGCGACCCACCACGCGGGAAACGTAGGACTCGGCGGGCACCGATTCGGCCCACACCAGTCGCGCGCCGTCCACGCCGTCGGGCAGGGCCGGGATCCGCATGGTGGCTCCGCTGGCCTGCGAACGGGCGTGTGAGCGGGCGCCGTCGGTCGACGCGGTGGTCATCGTGGCACTCCTGTGTCGGGCCGATTAACTGTCAACTGAAAGTTTTCTCAACCGCCGTTCCCGGCGGGTGTCCCGCGTGTAACGACTGGATTGACTGGATTTCGATCAAGTGACAGGTATTGCGGGCCGGCAGCGGGTGCGACAATGGCGTATGCGCAGCCAGGGCCATGACGGCCGAGGTCGGCCCAGGTTGGAGCAATCCCGTCGCCCAGGTAACACTGCGCGCGAGGAGATTCTGGACGCCGCAGCCGAGCTGTTCAGCACGATTGGCTACGCCGGGACCTCGACCCGCCGGATCGCCGACGCCGTCGGTATCCGCCAGGCCTCGCTGTATCACCACTTCGCCACCAAAGACGACATCCTCGACGCCCTGCTCGCGGGAACCGTCGACGAGCCGCTGCGGCTGGCCGGCGAGCTGCTGGCCGAACCAGGCCCGGCCGCGGCGAGGCTGCGAGCCCTGGTGGTCGCGGACTGCTCGCAGCTGTGCGCCAGCCGCTGGAACCTTGGTGCGCTCTATCTACTGCCGGAACTCCGCATTGAACGGTTCGCGCAGTTTCGCGCCACTCGCGAGGAGTTGCGCAGGCGCTATCGCGCGCTGGCGGCCCAGGTGGTCGCCGAATGCGACGGGGTTTCCGAGGCGGTGGACCTTCCGTTCCGGCTCGTCGAGTCGGTGATCAACCGTCGCTCCGACAGCGCGGACTGCGCGCCCGAAACACCGGCGGTGATCGCCGATGCCGCCCTGCGAATCCTGGGTTGCTAACGTTCGCATCCGTGAGCGACTACCAGACGTTGTCTTTCGAGCAGGCCGGACCCGTTGCGCGGATCGTGCTGGACCGGCCCGAGGCCGCCAACGGCATGAACGACGTGATGACCGCCGAACTCGCGCAGGTCGCCGCGCACTGCGACGTCGCGGAGATCAAGGCCGTGATCCTCACCGGGGCGGGGCGGTTCTTCTGCGCCGGCGGAGACCTCAAGGCGATGGCGGCGTCGCCGCTGGGCCCGGGGCGGTTCGTCAAGGGCATCGCCGACGATCTGCATCGCGCGATTTCGACGCTGGCCCGGATGGATGCCGTGGTCATCACCGCGGTCAACGGTGTGGCCGCAGGCGCCGGTTTCAGCCTCGCCGTGGCGGGGGATCTGGTGCTGGCCGCTGACACCGCGGCGTTCACCATGGCCTACACCAAGGCCGGGCTGAGCCCAGACGGCAGCTCGTCCTACTTTCTGCCGCGGATCATCGGGGTGCGCCGCACCCAGGAGCTGATGCTCACCAACCGCACGCTGAAAGCGGCCGAGGCCGCCGAGTGGGGCTTGGTCAACGAGGTGGTGCCCGCCGCCGATCTCGAGGGTCGCGCGCAGACGCTGGCCGAGCAGATCGCCACGGGTGCAAAGGGTTCGGCCAGCGCGGTGAAGAAACTGATGCTCGCCACGTTCGGTAGCGGCCTCGAGGAGCAGATGGAACTCGAAGGTCGGCTGATCGCGGCGTGCGCCGACAGTGCCGACGGCCGCGAAGGCATTGACGCGTTTTTGAACAAGCGCGCGCCCGAGTTCAGCTAGCTTTCGTGCCGGGGATGTCCGGGCGAAGGTAGCCGACCAGGCACGCGACGATCAGCCCGGTCGCGACCAACGGCCAGATCAAGGCGATCAGCGCTGCGGCTGCGAAGACCCCGATCGTCACGAACGAGCGCATCCGCATCATGCGTCGTACACGCGCGGTGACGTCTTGATGCGCGGGCCGATCGACGGCTTCCCAGCAGAGCGCCAAATACGTTGCGTTCACGACCACGAAGATTGCCGCGTACAGCGCTACCGGCGCCGGCGCCAACCGAGACTGTGCGATCCACTGCGTCGTGAACGGGATCAGCGAGATCGCGAACAGGTGGGCGAAATTCCACCACATCAGTCGGGGCGTGGCCTCGCGGGCGTAACTGAACAAATGATGGTGATTCACCCACACGATCGCGATGAACAGGTAACTGATCGCATAGCTCAGGGCGGTCGGCCACAAGGGGAGAAGGGCAGCGAATCCGGCTGACTCGGGGGCTTTCAGCTCGAGAACCAACACGGTTATGAGGACGGCAAAGACGCCGTCCGAGAACAAGCTGACGCGCTCGGGGGTGGTCCGGCGCGCCATCACATTGGGCATAGTCCCTCTCGCCGTCGCCAACTGGGTTGTTCAACCCAAAATAACCGCACAGACCGTTCCGGGTCAATGACTTAGGTCTGGCGCTATCGCGCGCATGGGTCCATACTGGGCTGTGCATCCCATTTTTGTTGACCCGACGAATAGGAATGGCACCATGCCGACCATCCACCATCGCTACGCCACCGTCGACGGACACCGCCTGTTCTTTCGAGAAGCCGGACATCGTGATGCGCCGACGATCGTTCTGCTGCACGGGTTTCCGACGAGCTCCTACATGTTCCGCCAGCTCATCCCGCGCCTCGCCAAGAACTATCATGTGATCGCGCCGGACATGCTCGGGTTCGGTTTGTCGGACGCGCCGACGGTCGACGAATTCGGCTACACCTTCGACAACCTCGCCGCGTTGACCGCGCGCCTCCTCGAAAGCATCGGGGTCGCCCGCTACGCGATCTACGTCCAGGATTACGGAGCGCCGATCGGCTGGCGACTGGCGCTGGCCGACCCATCGGCGATCACCGCCGTCATCAGTCAGAACGGCAACGCCTACGACGCCGGCTTCGTCGAGAGCTTCTGGAAGACGGTGTGGGCCTACCAGGATGAGCCGACGCCGGAAACCGAGGCTCCGCTGCGCGGCTTCCTCGGCCTGGACGCCACGCGCTGGCAATACCTGACCGGCGTCGCCGACGAAACCCTGGTCGACCCCGAGACGTGGCACCACGACGTCGCGCTGTTGTCGCGGCCGGGAAACGACGAGGTGCAACTCGCGCTATTCCGCGACTACGCGACCAACTCACCGCTGTATCCGAAAGTCCACGCGTACTTCCGGGACAGCGGCGTACCCCTGCTCGCGGTGTGGGGGCGTGGCGATGAGATCTTCGGCCCGGACGGCGCGACCGCATTCGCCGACGATCTGCCGGATGCCGAGATTCACCTTCTCGACGGTGGACACTTCCTGCTCGAGTCCGCCCTCGACGAGGTCGCAGGGTTGATCGTCGACTTCATGTCCCGGCGCGTGGTGGCTGCCTGACATGGGCGACACCACGACGAGATGAGCCGCTGAACAGGTAATACTGCCGGTAATCTGGGCCGATGTCTCCGCAGGCGGACCGCGAGGCCCGACGCCTCACCCCACGGGGGCAGGCGACCCGGGATCGCATCGTCGCGGCCGCCGCCGACGTGATCGTCGAGACCGGATTGTCGGGGCTGACTAACGAGGCACTTCGCCGCGCTGCATCGGTCAGTGGTTCTCAGCTGGCGCACTACTTTCCCGACAAACGAGCACTGATCGGGGCAGTGCTGGCCAGGCAGATCGACGTCGTGCTGGATTTCCATCGTCAGCCCCGGCTGGGCGGTTGGGAGTCGCTCGACGACTTCGAGACCTGGATCGACCTCAACCTGCGGTATCTGAGGCGCATCGGGTACGAGGGTACTCCGACCTACCATGCGCTGGCCGCGCAGCTTGCCAAGTCCGACGCGGAGACGCGCGCTGCTCTCGCCGAGGGGTACCGGACGTGGATTTCGTTCTTCGAGAAGGCTATTCAACATTTGAAGAACCGCAGGGTGCTACTCGCCAAAGCCGATCCGCGACGCTTGGCGACCGTCCTGGTCGCCACACACCAAGGGTGCGGTGCGATGGCGTTCACCTATCGCGAGGAATGGCCGCTGGCCGACGGTCTGCGCTTCGCCGTCAACCACATCAGGTCGTTCGCCGCCGACCCCGCACAACGTGTTCCCCGCCCGCCGCGGCGCGCCCGGCACCGTGCCGCCGCACCCGGCGGGGAAGCGCGCGACGCTCACTTCACTGCCAAGGGGCGCGAAACCAGGGCGCGCATCATCGATGCCACGGCGGATCTGATGTTTCAGCGTGGAGCGCTCGGAACCAGCGTCGAGGATGTGCGCGCGGCCGCGGGTGTCAGCGGATCGCAGATATCGCACTACTTTCGGGACAAAGACGACCTCACTCGCGAGGTCATCGCGGCACGCCGTAATCAGGTGCGCGGATTTCACACCGACCTCAGCCGGTTCGACAGCATCGCCGGTTTGCAGAAGTGGGCGCAGGCCTGTGTGGCGGATATCGACGCGGTGTATCTGCGAGGCGGGTGCGTGTACGGTTCGCTGGCCGGTGAACTGCTCGAGTCGGACGAGGCCATTCGCACCGATCTCGCCGCCGGATACGACGAATGGATCGACATCTTCTGCTCCGGTCTGACTGCAATGCAAAAGCGGGGAGACCTCGTGCCCGAGGCGTCTACCCGTCATTTGGCCGCGAGTCTGGTGATCGCTCACCAGGGTGGTGCAATGCTGACCCACGTGACCGGTGAACAAGACCCGTTGCGCGACAACGTCACTGCGGCCGTCAATTACGTGCGCGCATTCACCTCGCGGCCGGCCAAGCGCTCACGCTGATCGGGGCTGGACATATTTGGGTCAGGCGGCCCATAATTTTGGGAGGTACAGCCCAAACTGTGTGTGCGACTTCGTGTCGTTCGAACCGGACAAAGATCGAGGACGCCGAGGAGATGTTATGAGCGCACAGGTATACGACGTCATCGTGATCGGAGCCGGTCCGGTCGGGCAGACGGTCGCCGGCCGGTGCCGCGCGGGCGAGTTGAGCGTCGCCGTCGTGGAACGAGAGTTGGTCGGCGGTGAATGCTCCTACTGGGCGTGCGTGCCGAGCAAGGCGCTCCTTCGCCCGGTGCTCGCACTCGCCGATGCGCGGCGGGTCGACGGTGCCCGCGAGGCGGTGACGGGCACCATCGACGCCAAAGCTGTTTTCGGGCGGCGAGACCGATACGTGAGCAACTGGGACGACAGCGGCCAAGCCGACGGTGTCGCGGCGATGGGTGCGGCCGTCATCCGCGGCCACGGCCGTCTCGACGGCCCGCGCCGCGTCCAGGTCGCCACGCCGGACGGTGATGATCTGTGCTTGGTCGCCCGACACGCCGTGGTGATCGCCACCGGCAGCGGTGCAGCGATCCCGGATCTTCCCGGACTCGACGACGTACGACCCTGGACCAACCGGGAGGCCACCGACTCCAGCGAGGTGCCCGAGCGCCTCGCGATTGTCGGCGGCGGTGGGGTAGCGGTCGAAATGGCCACTGCCTGGCACGGTTTGGGAAGTGCGGTCACGCTGATGGCTCGATCCGGCCTGCTGGCACAGATGGAGCCGTTCGCCGGTGACGCGGTCCACCGTGGGCTGAGCGAGTCGGGTGTCGACGTGCGCATCGGGGTCAACGTTCGACGCTTGCGCCGCACGGCTTCCGCAACGGTCGTCGACCTCGACGACGGCAGCGCCATCGAGGTCGACGAGGTGATGTTCGCGACCGGGCGCCGGCCCCTGACCGACGACATCGGTTTGGACACGGTCGGATTGGCGCCAGGGGCCTGGCTCGGGACCGATGACACGCTGACGGTCAGTGGTGTGGACGGGGACTGGTTGTATGCGGTCGGCGACGCCAACCACCGCGCGTTGCTCACCCACCAGGGCAAGTATCAGGCCCGCATCGCGGCGGACGTCATCGCCGCACGGGCCGCGTCCACCGCGATCGGCACCGATGCGTGGGGCACGTTCACCGCAACCGCCGACAGCCTCGCCGTCCCGCAGGTGTTCTTCACCGACCCCGAGGTCGGCTCCGTGGGAATGACCGAGCGCCAGGCGCGCGCCGACGGACATTCCGTCTCGGTGGTCGATGTCGAGATCGGCGATGTGGTGATGGGCGCCAAGCTGTACGCCGACGGTTATCGTGGCCGCGCCCGGATGGTCGTCGATGACAGCCGCAACGTGCCGCTGGGCGTCACCATGGTCGGTCCCGCTGTCGGGGAGATGCTGCACGCGGCCACCATCGCGGTCGCCGCGGAAGTGCCCATCGACCGGCTGTGGCACGCCGTTCCGTGCTTCCCCACCGTGAGCGAAGTGTGGCTACGGCTGCTGGAAGCGCACCGCGATCGCGGCTAGAAGCTGTGCTCCTCGGCCGGGAACACGCCGGTCGCCACCTCTTCGGCGTACTGCATTGCCGCGCGGCGCAATTCGCCACCGACATCGCCGAAGCGCTTGACGAACTTGGCGGTCTTACCGCTGGTGAGTCCGGCCATGTCCTGCCAGACCAGAACCTGGGCATCGCAATTGGGTCCGGCGCCGATGCCGATGGTCGGGATCGTGAGCTTGCCGGTGATCTGGGTGGCCAACTCGGCGGGCACCATCTCCATCACCACAGCGATCGCACCGGCTTCCTGGACCGCGATCGCGTCGTGCACGGTCTGCTCGGCCGCGTCGCCGCGCCCCTGAACCCGGAAGCCGCCGAGGCTGTTGACACTTTGCGGGGTGAACCCGATGTGGGCCACCACCGGAATGCCCGCCGCGCTCAGCGTTGCGATCTGCTCGGCGACCCGTTCGCCGCCCTCGAGTTTGACCGCGTGCGCGCCGGTCTCCTTCATGAACCTGGTCGCCGTCCGAAGGGCTTGGGCAGCGCCTTCCTCATAGCTGCCGAACGGCAGGTCGGCCACCACCAGGGCATGCTCGGCGCCGCGCACGACGCCGCGGACCAGAGGGATGAGCTCGTCGACCGAGATCGGCACGGTGGTGTCGTAGCCATAGACGACGTTGGCGGCGGAATCACCGACCAACATGACCGGGATGCCGGCCTCGTCGAAGGCGCGGGCGGTGGAGAAGTCGTAGACGGTGAGCATGGCCCACTTGTGGCCTTCGGACTTCCACTTCTGCAGGTGATGGGTGCGGACTTTGGTGCGCGAAGCGGGCGGCACGCTGGCGCCACCGTAGACAGTCTGTTCAGACATCGTTGTCCCTAGTGATCGTCTCTGTCGTTCCTCGTGGCCCATCCGGGTCCCCGGGTACGTTTGACGTCCCCAAGTCTGCCACCGGCGGCGGCAAAGATGAACGAGCAGCGAAGTGGACTTTCTCACACCTGCACCATGCCTGCGGCCTACGATCGGCGGCATGGTGCAACACCTGCAGCGGCTCAGCGGTCTCGACGCCAGCTTCCTGTATCTCGAAACGCCCTCACAACCCCTGCATGTGTGTTCGATCCTGGAGCTCGACGCGTCCACGATCCCCGGCGGCTACACCTTCGACCGGCTGCGTGACGAATTGGCATTGCGCGTCAAGGCAATTCCGAGTTTCCGCGAACGGCTCGCCAACAGCTTCCTCAATCTCGACCATCCGGTATGGGTGGAGGACGAGCACTTCGACATCGACCGCCATCTGCATCGCATCGGACTGCCCGCGCCCGGCGGCCGGGTCGAGCTGGGGGAGATCTGTGGCCACCTGGCGTCGTTGCCGCTCGATCGCCGCCATCCGCTGTGGGAGACCTGGGTCATCGAGGGCGTCGGCGGCACCGATGCCCGCAATGGCGGGCGGCTGGCGGTACTGACCAAGGTCCATCACGCCGCGGTCGACGGGGTGACCGGCGCGAATCTGATGTCGCAGCTGTGCAGCACCGAACCCGATGCGCCTGCGCCGGACCCGGTCGCCGACGAGTTCGGCGCCACCAACCAGCTACGGATCGCGCTCGGCGGACTCGGCCGGTTCGCGACCCGGCCGCTGACCCTCGCCACCAAGGTGCTGCCCGCCACGATCACCACCGTCGTCGACACCATCCAGCGCGCCGCGGGTGGCCGGGCGATGGCCGCCCCGTTCGCCGCCCCGCAGACCCGGTTCAACGCCAGCGTCACCGCGCACCGCAACGTCGCGTTCGCCGAGCTGGACCTCGAGGACATCAAGACCGTGAAGAACCACTTCGGGGTCAAGGTCAACGACGTGGTGATGGCCCTGGTGGCCGGTGTGCTGCGGCAATTCCTGCTGGATCGCGACGAACTGCCGGAGTCATCGCTGGTGGCGATGGTTCCGGTGTCGGTGCATGACCGTTCGGACCGGCCCGGCCGCAACCAGGTCTCCGGCATGTTCACCAAGCTCGAGACGCAGATCGCGGATCCGGTCGAACGGATCAAGGCGATCGCCGAGGCCAACACCACCGCCAAGGAACACAGCTCGGCGATCGGGGCCACGCTGCTGCAGGACTGGAGCCAGTTCGCGGGCCCGGCGGTGTTCGGCGTCGCGATGCGGGTCTACGCCCGCAGCCGGCTGACCGAGGCCCGGCCGGTGCACAACCTGGTGGTCTCCAACGTGCCCGGCCCGCAGATTCCGCTGTACTTCCTGGGTGCGGAAGTGAGCGCGATGTATCCGCTCGGGCCGATCTTCCACGGTTCGGGTCTGAACATCACTGTGATGTCCCTGAACGGCAAACTCGACGTCGGCCTGATCAGCTGTCCCGAGCTGCTGCCGGACCTGTGGGATCTGGCCGATGACTTCGCTGTCGGTATGAAGGAACTGCTCGACGCCACCAAATGAGCACGTCGGCGGGTCGGTGACCGAGGCACCCCCGGCGAGCATGGCAGCATGTTTGCCATGAGTCCCCACCTCCGACCACGCACGATCCGCACCGCGCTGGTGCTTCCCGCCGTGGCCGCGCTCGTCGCGAGTGCCGGTTGCAGCTCCACAGTGGCGGGTACGGCCGTGCTCGCCGGGCCGCAGGTGGGCCAGCCGGTGCAGTGGGGTCCGTGCCGGGTGGCCGGTGGCGGTGGGGGCAATGCGTTGCCGATTCCGGCGGGCGCGCAGTGCGGCAAGATCGCGGTGCCCGTCGACTACGACAACCCGGACGGCCCGGTGGCGACGCTGGCGTTGATCCGCTTCCCGGCGACCGGCCAGAAGATCGGCTCGCTGATCATCAACCCCGGCGGCCCGGGCGAGTCCGGTATCGAGGCCGCCAGCAGCATCGTCGAAAACCTGCCCGACGACGTGCGGCAGCGCTTCGACATGGTCGGGTTCGACCCGCGCGGTGTGGGCTCATCCACCCCGGCGCTGTGGTGCAACTCCGATGCCGACAACGACCGGATCCGGGCCGACCCGCAGGTCGACTACAGCCCCAAGGGCGTCGAGCACATCGAGAACGAAACCAAGGCCTTCATCCAGCGCTGCGTCGACAAGATGGGCAAGGACTTCCTGGAGAACGTCGGCACCGCCAACGTCGCCAAGGACCTCGACGCGCTGCGCGCCGCCGTCGGTGACGACAAGCTCACCTACCTCGGCTACTCCTACGGCACCCGGATCGGCGCGGAGTACGCCGAGCGGTTCCCGGACAAGGTGCGGGCGATGATCCTCGACGGTGCCGTCGACCCCAACGCCGACCCGATCCAGGCCGACATCGATCAGGCCGCGGCCTTCCAGCAGGCGTTCAACGACTATGCGGCCGACTGCGTCAAGGATCCGACCTGCCCACTGGGCACCGACGCCGACAAGGCCGTCGACGTCTACCGCGACCTGGTCGACCCGTTGGTCGACAAGCCGCTGCCGACCAACGATCCGCGTGGACTCGGTTACAGCGACGCGATCATCGGCACGATCATGGCGCTGTATTCGCCGAACCTGTGGCGGCACTTGACCCAAGGCCTGACCGAGATGACCAAGGGCCGCGGTGACACCATGCTGGCGCTGGCCGACATGTACATGCGCCGCGACGCCAAGGGGCACTACACCAACGCCACCGATGCGCGGATCGCGGTCAACTGCGTGGATCAGCCGGCGATCACCGACCGGCAGAAGGTGATCGAGGAAGACAAGAAGGTGCGCGAAGTCGCGCCGTTCATGAGCTACGGCGATTTCACCGGGCACGCCCCGCTGAGCACGTGTGCGTTCTGGCCGGTGCCGCCGACCAGCACGCCGCACGAGGTCAAGGCGCCGGGCCTGCCGCCGGTGCTGGTGGTGTCGACCACCAACGACCCGGCGACGCCGTACCAGGCGGGCGTGGACCTGGCCAAGCAGCTCGGCGGAGCGCTGCTGACGTTCAACGGAACTCAGCACACCGTCGTGTTCCAGGGCAACACCTGCGTGGACAACTACGCCGCCGCCTACCTCGACGACCTCACGCTGCCGCCGCCCGGCGCCACCTGCTGACGCGAAATACCCGCTGGTGATGAGCATCTGAGATCGGAGTGTGACCGGCTCGCCGTCGTGCCGAACGCCCGGCCGTGCGACGATGATCGCCATGGGACGCACGAGCCGGCTCGGCTCGGCTGTGTTCTTGGGTTCCCTCTGCATGTCGCTGGCGTTCGGTGTCACCGCGCCGCCGGCCATCGCGACACCGAACCCCGGAGCCGGTCAGACGACGGCGCCACAGGTCACGTGGGGGAGCTGTCAGCGCTTCCTGGGTGACGGCGCCCAGGACATTCCGACCGCGCTGTGCACGAGCGTGCCCGTGCCGATCAGCGACGCGGATCCCACTGGGCCGCAAGCACAGTTGGCGGTCATCAAGATCCCGGCCAGCGGCCAGCGGCTCGGTGCGCTCTTCGTCAACCCCGGCGGGCCAGGCGCCTCGGCGGTGGACGCGGCGGCCGGTATGGGCTTCGCGCTCGACGGCAGCCCGATCACCGAGCACTTCGACCTCGTGGGATTCGACCCGCGCGGGGTCGGCTACTCGACGCCGTCGGTGCGCTGCCGGACCGACGCCGAGTTCGACGCCTACCGGCGCAAGCCGATGGTCGATTACAGCCCGGCAGGTGTGGCCGCAATCGAACAGATCAATCGCGACTACGTCGCCGAATGCACCGAGAAGATGGGGGCTGCGTTCCTCGCCGGAGTCGGAACCGATTCGGCCGCAAAGGATATGGATACCGTCCGGCAGGTTCTCGGTGACGACACGCTCAACTATCTCGGGTTCAGCTACGGCACCGAACTGGGCACGGCGTATCTGGAGAAGTTCCCCGACCGGGTTCGCGCGATGGTGCTGGACGGGGCGATCGACCCGGCGCAGGACACCGTCGACTCGATCATCCAGCAGATGAGCGGGTTCCAAGTGGCGTTCAACGACTACGCCGCCGACTGCGCCAAGTCGGCGGGCTGCCCACTGGGCACCGACCCGGCGCAGTGGATCGACCGGTACCACCAGCTGGTCGATCCGTTGGTCACCAAGCCCGGTCCGACGTCGGATCCGCGGGGCCTGAGCTACCAGGACGCCATCACCGGGACGTTCAACGCGCTGTACACACCGCAGTATTGGAAGTTCCTCACCAGCGGTCTGCTCGGTCTGCAACGGCACACCGACGCCGGCGACCTGCTGATGCTGGCCGACGAGTACCAGGGCCGCAATCAGTACGGGCACTACAGCAATGGGCAGGACGCGTTCAACGCGGTCCGCTGCGTCGACGGCCCGACACCGACCGACCCGGCGACATGGGCCGACATCGACCGGCGCACGCGCGAGTTGGCGCCGTTCCAGTCCTACGGTCAGTTCACCGGTATGGCGCCACGCGACCTGTGTGCGTTCTGGCCGGTGCCGCCCACCTCGGTGCCGCACCCCGCGGTGCCCGCCCCGCCGGGCAGCGTGGTCGTGGTGTCGACGACGCACGACCCGGCGACCCCGTACGAGGCGGGAGTGAACCTGGCTCGAGAACTGCACGCACCGCTGATCACCTTCGACGGAACCCAGCACACCGCGGTGTTCAACGGCGACGAGTGCGTGGACTCGGCGATTGTCGACTACTTCGTCGACCACACCGTGCCCGGCAATCTGACCTGCTGACTCCGCGGTCACCCTGCGTGATCTGCCTCTTACCGCCTCCGTAACACGGAATTAACACCCGCTGCATACGCTCGCATCCATGGATCGCCAGAAGGAATTCGTGCTGCGCACGCTGGAAGAACGCGACATCCGCTTCGTCCGGCTGTGGTTCACGGACGTCCTCGGCTACCTCAAGTCGGTGGCGATCGCGCCGGCCGAGCTGGAGGGCGCTTTCGAGGAGGGCATCGGCTTCGACGGGTCCTCGATCGAGGGTTTCGCGCGGGTCTTCGAGTCCGACACCGTCGCGCGCCCCGATCCGTCGACCTTCCAGGTGCTGCCCTGGACCACGAGCGCCGGCCAGCATCACTCGGCGCGGATGTTCTGCGACATCACGATGCCCGACGGCTCACCGTCGTGGGCCGACAGCAGGCACGTGCTGCGTCGCCAGCTCGCCAAGGCCAGCGATCTCGGGTTCTCCTGCTACGTGCACCCCGAGATCGAGTTCTTCCTGCTGGAGCCCGGCCCGTACGACGGCTCGGTGCCGGTCCCGGCCGATAACGGCGGCTACTTCGACCAGGCCGTGCACGACGCCGCGCCGAACTTCCGCCGCCACGCCATCGACGCCCTTGAGCAGATGGGTATCTCGGTGGAGTTCAGCCACCACGAGGGTGCGCCCGGCCAGCAGGAGATCGACCTGCGCTACGCCGACGCGCTCTCGATGGCCGATAACGTGATGACGTTCCGCTACCTCATCAAGGAGGTTGCGCTCGGCGAGGGCGTGCGGGCGTCGTTCATGCCCAAGCCGTTCGCCCAATATCCCGGCTCGGCCATGCACACCCACATGAGCCTGTTCGAGGGCGAGACCAACGCCTTCCACAGCCCCGACGACCCGCTGCAGCTCTCCGATGTCGCGAAGTCCTTCATCGCAGGCATCCTCGAGCACGCCAGTGAGATCAGTGCGGTCACCAACCAGTGGGTGAACTCCTACAAGCGACTCGTGCACGGCGGCGAGGCGCCGACGGCGGCGTCGTGGGGCGCGGCCAACCGTTCGGCGCTGGTGCGGGTGCCGATGTACACCCCGAGCAAGGCCTCGTCGCGACGGATCGAGGTGCGCAGCCCCGACTCGGCGTGTAACCCCTATCTGGCGTTCGCCGTGCTGCTGGCGGCCGGGCTGCGGGGCATCGAGAAGAACTACGTGCTGGGCCCCCAAGCCGAGGACAACGTGTGGATGCTGACCTCCGAAGAGCGCCGCGCGATGGGGTACCGGGAGCTGCCGTCCAGCCTGGGTATGGCTTTGTCGGAGATGGAGAACTCCGAACTGGTCGCCGAGGCGCTCGGCGAGCATGTCTTCGACTACTTCCTGCGCAACAAGCGCGCGGAGTGGGAGGAGTACCGCAGCAACGTGACGCCGTACGAGCTGAAGGCTTATCTGTCGCTTTAACGGATGTGCACGTGCGATACCGTCGTGCACGTGGCCAAACCAGCGACGCAGCGTCCGCGCGTTCCGAGCGTGGGCCGGCTCGGTCTGGTCGAGCCCTCCGCCGCCACTGACCTGAGCCGGCTCGGGTGGGACACCGACGGCCATGTCGAACTGTTGTGGTCGCTGTCGCGCGCGCCAGACGCCGACTCGGCACTGCAGACCATGGTCCGGCTGGCCGACGCACTCGATGGCGAGTGGCCGCAGCTGAATTCCGCACTGCTCAAGGACCGCGCCCTGCGCGGCCGGCTGTTCGCCGTGATCGGCTCGTCGCTGGCGCTCGGCGACCATCTGGTGGCCAACCCGCAGTCCTGGCATCTGCTCGCCGGTAATGTGACGCTGCCCGACGCCGCCGGGCTGCACCGGCTGTTCGACGACTGCATCGCCGAATTCGGCACGGCCCCAGATACCGTCATGCCGGCGCTGCGTGTGCTTTACCGTGACCGGTTGCTGGTGCTGGCCGCCCTCGACACGGCTTCGACGGTGGAGAACGAACCGGTGCCCGCGTTCTCGACGATCGGTGAACACCTCGCCGACATCGCCGACGCCGCGCTGGCTGCCGCGCTGAAGGTCGCCACCGCGGTGGTCTGCAAAGACGACAACCCGGCGCCCCGGCTCGCGGTCATCGCGATGGGCAAATGCGGTGCGCGCGAACTGAACTACGTCAGCGACGTCGACGTCATCTTCGTCGGCGAGGACGCCGGCTCGGTCACCACCCGGGTGGCGGGGGAGATGATCCGGCTGGCGTCGGACACCTTCTTCGAGGTCGACGCCGGGCTGCGCCCGGAAGGCAAGCAGGGCGCGCTGGTGCGCACCCTGGACTCGCATGTCGCCTACTACCAGCGGTGGGCCAAAACGTGGGAATTCCAGGCGCTGCTCAAGGCTCGACCCGCCGTCGGGGATGCCGAGCTGGGCCAGCAGTACATCGACGCGATGATGCCGATGGTGTGGAGTGCCTGCGAGCGTGAGGATTTCGTGCCCGAGGTGCAGGCCATGCGCCGACGGGTGGAAGCCCTGGTGCCCGCCGACCTGCGCGACCGGGAACTCAAGCTCGGCACCGGCGGGTTGCGCGATGTCGAATTCGCCGTCCAGCTCCTGCAATTGGTGCACGGCCGTACCGATGATTCCCTGCACGTCGCTTCGACCGTCGCCGCCTTGGCCGCGCTGGCCGACGGCGGTTACGTGGGCCGCGATGACGCCGCCAACCTGACCGCCTCGTACGAGTTCCTTCGACTGCTCGAACATCGACTGCAGTTGCAGCGCCTCAAGCGAACTCACACACTGCCCGCGCCCGACGATGAGGAGGCGCTGCGCTGGCTGGCCCGCGCCGCGCACATGCGTCCCGACGGCACCCACGACGCACTCGGTGTGCTGCGCGAGGAACTCAAGCGACAGAACATGCGGGTGTCGCGGTTGCACGCCAAGCTGTTCTATCAGCCGCTGCTGGAGTCGGTCGGGCCGGTCGTCGAAGGTTTCGCGCCGGGACTGACCACCGAGGCCGCCGAGCGGCAGCTCGCCGCGTTGGGCTATGAGGGTGCCGAAAGCGCCCTGACGCACCTGAGCGCTCTGGTCAATCAGAGCGGTCGACGCGGGCGGGTGCAATCGGTGCTGCTGCCCCGTCTGCTCGACTGGTTGTCCGACACTCCCGACCCCGATCGCGGCCTGCTGGCCTATCGGCGGGTCAGCGAGGCGCTGGCCGAACAGCATTGGTATCTGGGCACTTTGCGCGACGAGAGTGCCGTCGCCAAACGCTTGATGCGGGTGCTGGGAACCTCGGCGTACGTGCCCGACCTGCTGATGCGCGCGCCGGAGGTGATCCAGCTCTACGCCGACGGCCCGTCCGGGCCCAAGCTGCTCGATGTCGACCCCGAGGGGGTCGGCAAGTCGCTGATCGCCTCCAGCGGCAGGCATCGCGATCCGATGCGGGCGATCGCGGCGGCGCGGACATTGCGACGCCGGGAATTGGCCCGAGTGGCGTCGGCGGATCTGCTGGGCATGCTCGAGGTACGCGAGGTGTGCGCGGCACTGACGTCGGTCTGGGTGGCGGTGCTGCAATCAGCGCTGAATGTGGTGATGCGCGCCAACACCCCCGCCGACGGCGACGTGCCCGCCAGGATCGCGGTGATCGGGATGGGCCGGCTCGGGGGCAAGGAGCTGGGCTACGGCTCGGATGCCGACGTGATGTTCGTGTGCGAGCCGAATCCCGGCGTGGAGGAGTCGCGGGCGGTGAAGTGGTCGATGGTGATCGCCGAACAGGTGCGCACGCTGCTCGGAACACCCAGTGCCGACCCGCCTTTGGAAGTCGACGCCAACCTGC
>JAEZIA010000046.1 GCA_023416315.1 Actinomycetes bacterium | reverse complement strand
TTCGGCAAGCCGATCGGCAGCCAGCAGAACAGCCGCTTCCTGCTCGCCGAGCTGGCCACCGAGGCGACCGCGGTGCGGATCATGGTCGACGAGTTCATCCGGCTGCACCTCGACGGCAATCTGACCGCCGAGCAGGCGTCGATGGCCAAGTGGTACTCCACCGAGAAGCAGGTCCACCTGGTCGACCGCTGCCTCCAGCTGCACGGCGGCTACGGCTACATGCGCGAATATCCGGTGGCCAAGGCCTATCTCGACGCCCGCGTGCAGACGATCTACGGCGGGACCACCGAGATCATGAAGGAAATCATCGGCCGCAGCCTGGGCGTCTAGCCCCGCTGAACTGCTGTTTTCGTTTTCCGCAACCGGCTCTCACAACGCCGGGCAGAGGCGAAAAGCCCAGGTTTGTCCTGGGCTTTTCGCGTATTTTGCCTCGTTGGCGGGTGGGTTATCTCGGGAAACGCCGCGTGTCGCGAGGTGCTGAAGCACAGTTGACACGGAGGATGAGGGCAAGCATCTTGACCGAAACTGCGGGGAGAGTGCATGACTTGGCTTGGAAGTCGTCTCAATAGAGGCGTCGGGCGCATCGCGCTCGGCGTTCTCGCGACCGCTGCGGCCGCGCTGCTGTGGGCGCCCGGGGCGATCGCAACCCCCGAAACCGACGCGAGCGACGCCATTGAGGCGGCCTGGCAGTCCGCAGGCGGCGACGGCTCCCCGGTCGGCACCAAGGATGGCGACGTCTACGCCGTCGGCGACGGGTTCGCCCAGAACTTCAGCGGCGGCAAGATCTTCTTTACCCCGGCCACCGGCGCGCACCTGCTCTTCGGGGCGGTTCTGGACAAGTACCAGTCCCTGGGCGGCCCCGCCGACAGTGATCTCGGATTCCCCACCATCGACGCGGTCGCGGGCCTCGTCGGCCCGGACAGTCAGGTCAGCACGTTCAGTGCCAGCGACAAGCCGGCCATCTTCTGGACGCCCGACACCGGCGCGTGGGTGGTGCGCGGCGCGATCAACGCGGCGTGGGACAAGCTTGGCGGCTCCGCGGGCGTGCTCGGTGTGCCAGCCGGGGACGAGACCTACGACGGAAACGTGGTGAGCCAGAAGTTCACCGGCGGCGAGATCGCTTACGACAACAGCACCAAGACGTTCACCACTGTGCCGCCGGAACTGGCCGCCAACCTGGCCGGTGTCGAGATCCCGACCGACGCGACCACCGCGATCAACCAGGCGTGGCGCGCCGCGGGTGGGCTCTCGGGACCGCTCGGCGCGCGCCAAGGCCCGCAGCAGCCGATCGGGTCCGACGGCGCCGTACAGGATTACGCGGGCGGCAAGATCTTCTACTCGCCGGCGACCGGCGCGCACGCGGTGACCGGCGCGATTCTGGCCAAGTACGAGGAGGCCGGCGGGCCGACCGGCGATCTGGGCCTGCCGACCGGAACCGAAGCCGACGGGGGCGCTCCGAACAGTCGGGTCAGCGCGTTCAGCGCCGAGGACAAGCCGGTGATCTTCTGGACCCCGGACCATGGCGCGATCGTGGTGCGCGGCGCGATCAACGCCGGCTGGACCAAGCTGGGCGGAGCCACCGGCAAGCTGGGCGTGCCGACCGTCGAGCAGAGTGTCAACGGCGACACCGTGACGCAGAAGTTCAGCGGCGGCGAGATCTCCTTCAACAAGGCGAGCAACAAGTTCACCACCAAGCCCCCGGAGTTGGCCGGTGAGCTGGCAGGGGTGGAGGTGCCGGCTTCCACCGGCCCGCAAGGCGGCCCGGCCGCGGCCAAATCCGACGACGGCGGCGGCTTCCACTGGTGGTACCTGCTGATCATCATTCCGGCGTTGTTGCTGCTGGCGGTGGTGGGTCTCGGCGTCCTCTGGCTGCAGCGCCGGCGCAGCGCCCGCGACGAGTTCGACGACGACTTCCACGACGCCGACTACGACGAGGACGACGATCACTGGCACGCTGAGGCCACCGGCGGTACCGAAACGTCCGGCGCCTCCCGGTTCTCGACCTACCCCGACGGCGGCGGCGCGCAGGTCGCCGTGGCGCCGGGCTACGGCTGGGACCTCGTCGACGACGAGAAGTCGCAGCCCGGACCCGAGGACGTCTACGACGGCGACCAGGACTCCATCGACACCACGCCGACCCGCATCCCCGCGGAGGCTGCCGAGGCCGGCGAACACGACGCCGACGAGGTTCCCGCCGAGCTCGAGTACGCCGAGGTCGAGGAGGTCGAGGAGGTCGAGGAGGACAACAGCGATTCGGGCCGGCACGCCGTGGTCAATCTCGGGGAGTCGCAGTCGATGTGGCGCCTCGACATGGGTGAGATCGGGACGCCGCGGCGCCGTCGCGCCGCCGAGCCGGAGCCCGAACCCGAGTTCACCGAGCCCGAGCCCGAGTTCGAGCCCGAGGAAATCGCGGAGTCCGACGTCGTTGACATCGAAGTGGACGAGTTCACCCAGCCCGCGGAAGTACTGCAGTCCGACGTCCATGCCGAGGCGGCTCCCGCCCGCCCGGCGATCCACCTTCCGCTGTCGGATCCCTATCAGGCGCCCGAGGGCTATGTGATCAAGGCCAATACGCACTCCGGGCTGTACTACACCCCGGAATCGGCCCTCTACGACCACACCGTGCCCGAAGTGTGGTTCGCCAGTGAGGAACTCGCTCAGGCGAACGGATTCCTCAAGGCGGAGTGAGCCTTTCGTCGCTGCGCTAGACCTTGCGGATCACAGTGACGACCTTGCCGAGGATGGCGGCGTCGTTACCGGGAATCGGGTCGAATGCCGGATTGTGTGGCATCAGCCAGACCTGACCACCCGTGCGCTTGAATGTCTTGACGGTCGCTTCGCCGTCGATCATCGCCGCGACGATATCGCCGTTGTCGGCCACGTTCTGCTGACGCACCACGACCCAGTCGCCGTCGCAGATCGCCGCATCCACCATCGATTCGCCGACGACCTTGAGCAGGAACAACGAGCCCTCGCCGACGAGCTCCTTCGGTAGCGGGAAGACATCCTCGACGGCCTGCTCGGCCAGGATCGGACCGCCGGCGGCGATGCGCCCGAGCACCGGTACGAACGTCGGTTCGGGCAGGGCGTCCGACCCGGCGACCTCGGTGCGCACCGCGGTGACGGCGTCGTCGGCGCCGCGTACGTCCACGGCGCGCGGCCGGTTGGCGTCGCGGCGCAGATAGCCCTTGCGCTCGAGCGTGCGCAGCTGATGCGCCACCGACGAGGTGGAGGTGAGGCCGACGGCGTCACCGATCTCGCGGATGCTCGGGGGATAGCCGCGGGTGGTGACCGAGGTGCGGATCACCTCGAGGATGGTGCGCTGCCGCTCCGTCAGCCCGGAATCGCGGCCGGTCGTCGATGTCTCTGCGTCAATGCCTGATGTCTCCGTGCGGTCGCTCATGGGCCCGAATGTAGTCGCCGCGACACCGATAATCAAACATTTGTTCGACCGTGTCGCGTTTTGCCGCTGATCGGCGCCCGCTCGAACAGAACTTGTCGGTGGCCGGATTTATTCTTCGAACACGCTCGCTCACATGTTCGGTTTTCGAACGCATGATCGAGTATATTTCGAACACAAGAGCGAACCGCGGCGGGCTCGAGGGAAGGAAAGAGACGTGACAGTTCTCGACGATCGACAGGTGTACATCTCGACACCGGCCTACCGGCGGGTGGCCGGCGCGCCCGCGCCCGCCCGGCGGCGCCCGGCGGGCCAGCGCGCGTACCGGCCGCATC
>JAEZIA010000467.1 GCA_023416315.1 Actinomycetes bacterium | reverse complement strand
CGTCACACCGAGCGCCCCGGAACCCGCACCGAGCAAGCGGCCCGCGGTTGTCACCGAACCGCTGTGGTCGCGGGCGCAGCTGGAAATCCTTGCCGGCGGCAAGGTTTCGGAGGTCATGGGTCCGAAGTTCGCCGAGTACGACCAGTACGAGCGTCTGGTGCGGATGCCGGAGCCGCCGCTTCTGCTGGCCGATCGGGTGATGAGCATCGAAGGTGAACCCGGCACGATGGGCACCGGATGCATCGTCACCGAGACCGACGTCGACCCGGACGCCTGGTACATGCACAATGGCCGAATGTCGCCCGGCGTCGTGATCGAAAGCGGCCAGGCGGCCCTGCTGCTCGCCTCGTGGCTCGGCGCGGACTTCACCAACCGCAGCGAACGTGTCTACCGCCTGCTCGGGTGTGACCTCACGTTCATGGGCGAACTGCCCAAGGGCGGCGACACGCTGCACTATGAGATCCACATCGACGGTCACGCGAAAACCGGTGACACCCGGCTGTTCTTCTTCCACTACGACTGCTATATCGGCGACCGGCTGATGATCTCGGTGCGCAACGGCCAGGCCGGTTTCTTCTCCGACGCCGAACTCGCCGAGTCCGACGGGGTGTTGTGGGACGCCGCCGACGACGCACCGCGCGAGGGGGCGGTCCGCGACGAACCGGCCGTGATCACCGGAAAGCGCTCCTTCACGCGGGCCGACGTCGAGACGTTCACCGAAGGGCACGCGTACCGCTGCTTCGGGGCCGGCTTCGAGCGCGCCGCCGCGCACACCCGCACGCCGTCGCTTCCGAAGCGCAGGCTGCGGCTGATCGACGAGATCGCCGAATTCGATCCGAACGGCGGACCGTGGGGCCGGGGGTATCTGCGTGCGACCGCCGCGGTGCCCAAGGACATGTGGTTCTACGACGGGCATTTCAAGAACGATCCCTGCATGCCCGGCACCCTGATGGCCGATGCCGCCACCCAGGCGCTGTCGTTCGCAATGGCCGCCTACGGCTTCACGATCGAACGCGACGGCTGGCGGTTCGAGCCCGTCCCCGACGACATGGCGCGCTTCGTCTGTCGTGGACAGGTGACGCCCGACGCCGACCACATGCTCGACTACGAGGTCTTCATCGAGGAGATCATCGACGGGCCGACACCGACGGTGTTCGCCGCGCTGCTGTGCCGCAGCGACGGTTTCAAGGTATTCCACTGCCGCCGCTTCGGAATGCGCCTCGTTCCGGACTGGCCGATGCCGCCGGGCGCCCCCGGCCCGGTCCGGATCCTGGAAGGCACCAAAGACGTCCGCGGTGACCAGGGTGCGTTGCTGGCGTGCGGTCGCGGCATGCCGTCGGACGCCTTCGGTGCGTTGTACGCCCCGTTCGACGGCACCCGCCGCGCGCCGCGCCTTCCGGACGAGCCCTACCACTTCATGTCGCGGGTGCTCAGCGTGTCCAGCCCGCCGGGGGTGCCGACCAAGGGCGGCACCGTGGTCGCCGAATACGATGTCCCGCCCGGCGAATGGTACTTCGCTGATGCACACGTCGACGCCGTCCCGATGCCGGTGCTGATCGAGATCCTGCTGCAGCCCTGCGGGTGGCTGTCGTCGTACAACGGGTTTGCCGCCAATCGACCCGATGACGTGGTGTTCCGTAACCTCGACGGCGGCGACGTGGTCCAGCACCGGCCGGCCCGGGTCGGCACGCTGCGGGTCACCTCGACGCTGGAGCGGTTCGCCGACGGCGCCGGTTCGACGATCGTGTTCTTCGATGTCGTCTGCACACAGGACGACGAGGTCGTGATGACGATGAAGACCGCGTTCGGGTTCTTCAGCCCCGAGGCGCTGAAGAACCAGGTGGGTCTGCGGATGAAACCCGGTGTGCTGGAGGCGCTTTCTGAGCCGGCCCCGGTCACACTGTCGTACCGGGCACCGGAACTCGACGGCGCGCCGTGGCTCGACCAGGGCCGGCTGCAGGTGATCGACCGGGTGAAGTTCTGGCCGGGTGGGGGAGAGGCCGGTCTGGGCCGCCTGGTCGCGGAATACGACGTCACCCCGGAGGCCTGGTTCTTCAAGGCGCACTTCTTCCAGGATCCGGTGCAGCCCGGGTCGCTGGGTCTGGAGGCCATGCAGCAGGCGGCCCGCGCGGCCGTGCGGTTGTCCGGACTGGCCGGTGCCGGCGACGATTACGAGTTCGAGCCGGTCGCGCTGGATCAGACGTTCAGCTGGAAATTCCGTGGCCAGGTGACGCCGACCAACAAGCAAACCAAGTCCGAAATCGAGATTCTGTCCACCCACAGCGATGAGCGCGGTGTGCTCGCGGTGGTCGACGGCCGGTTCTGGTGCGACGACCTGTGCATCTACGAGACCCGCGGAATGGGCGTTCGGGTCGTCCGCAGAGCGCCATGAAGGGCATCATCCTCGCCGGCGGTTCAGGCACCCGTCTGCACCCGATCACCCTCGGGGTGTCCAAGCAGCTGATTCCGGTCTACGACAAGCCGATGGCGTACTACCCGCTATCGACTCTGATGCTGGCCGGCATCCGCGACATCCTGGTGATCACCACACCGCACGACGCGGAGAGCTTCGAGCGACTGCTCGGTGACGGGTCGCGCTTCGGGGTCTCTATCTCGTTCGCCCAGCAACCGTCCCCGGACGGGCTGGCGCAGGCGTTCACCATCGGATCCGACTTCATCGGTGACGACAAGGTCGCGCTGATCCTCGGCGACAATCTGCTCTACGGCCCGGGCCTGGGCACCCAGCTCAAGAGCTTCACCGACGTCGACGGCGGGGTGATCTTCGCGTACTGGGTGGCCGAGCCGTCCGCCTACGGTGTGGTGGAATTCGACCCCAGCGGCGTGGTGGTCTCGCTGGAGGAGAAGCCCAAACAACCGCGGAGCAACTTCGCGGTTCCCGGCTTGTACTTCTACGACAACGACGTCGTGGCGATCGCCCGAGACCTGTCCCCGAGCGATCGCGGCGAGTACGAGATCACCGACGTCAACCGGGCGTACCTGGAGAACGGCCGACTGCGGGTGCAGGTGCTGCCGCGCGGGACGGCGTGGCTGGACACCGGGACCTTCGACCAGATGACCGATGCCGCCGACTTCGTGCGCACGATGGAACGGCGCACCGGTCTGAAAATCGGCGTGCCCGAGGAAATCGCTTGGCGGCAGGGCTTTCTCACCGACGACGAAGTGCGGGAGCGGGCCGAGAAGCTGGTGAAGTCGGGCTATGGTTCCTACCTGCTGGATCTACTCGAAAGGGGTGCCTAGTGGGTGAGCTTCTGGTCACCGGTGGTGCCGGATTCATCGGATCCAACTTCGTTCACTACGCGATCGAGAACACCGACCATCACATCACCGTGCTGGACAAACTCACCTATGCCGGCAACCGCGCTTCGCTTGATGGCCTGCCCGAGAACCGGGTGACCTTCGTCCACGGCGACATCGCCAACGCGGAACTCGTCGACAAGTTGGTGGCCTCGGCCGACGGGGTGCTGCACTACGCCGCCGAGACCCACAACGACAATTCGCTCGACGACCCGGAACCATTCCTGCACACCAACCTCATCGGCACGTTCACGCTGCTCGAGGCGGTCCGCAAGTACAGCGTCCGGTACCACCACATCTCGACCGACGAGGTGTACGGCGACCTCGCGTTGGACGACCCGAGCCGGTTCACCGAAGCCAGCCCCTACAACCCGTCGTCACCGTATTCGTCGACCAAGGCGGGTAGCGACCTGCTGGTGCGCGCCTGGATGCGCTCGTACGGGGTGCAGGCGACGATTTCGAACTGCTCGAACAACTACGGCCCCTATCAGCACGTAGAAAAGTTCATTCCGCGTCAGATCACCAATGTGCTGCGTGGCACCCGGCCCAAGCTGTACGGCGACGGTCTTAATGTCCGCGACTGGATCCATGCCGACGACCACTCCGCCGCCGTACTGCTGATCTTCGAGAAGGGCCGCATCGGCGAGACCTACCTGATCGGCGCCAACGGTGAAAAGGACAACAAGACCGTCGTCGAACTGATCCTGACGATGATGGGTCTGCCTGCCGACGCCTACGAGAACGTGCCGGACCGGACGGGTCACGACCTGCGCTACGCCATCGATGCGACCAAACTTCGCGACGAGCTCGGCTGGCGGCCACGTTATCCTGACTTCGAGCACGGGCTCGCCGCGACCATCGAGTGGTATCGCCAGAACGAAAGCTGGTGGGCGCCTGCCAAAGACGCCACCGAGGCCTTTTACGCCCGACTGGGGCAATGACAGGGGAACGTACATGACGGAGCTCGGAAAAGCACTCCGCGCAGTGAGCACGGCGATTCCGGGACTGGTCATCTGGGATCTGCCGGTTCACGGTGACAACCGCGGCTGGTTCAAGGAGAACTGGCAGCGCGAAAAGATGGTCGCCGCCGGGATGCCCGATTTCGGCCCCGTGCAGAACAACGTCTCGTTCAATACCTCGGCCGGCACGACGCGCGGCATTCACGCCGAGCCGTGGGACAAGTACATCTCGGTGGCGACCGGGCGGATCTTCTGCGCGTGGGTGGATTTGCGCGACGGCCCGACGTTCGGGACGGTGGTCACCGCCGAAGTTGACCCGTCACGCGCGGTCTTCGTGCCACAGGGCGTCGGGAACGGCTTTCAGACCCTCGAGCCCAACACCGCCTACACCTACCTGGTCAACGACCACTACTCGCCGGACGGCGTCTACACCTCGCTGAATCCTGCGGACGAGACCGTCGCGATCGACTGGCCGATCCCGCTCGATCAGGCCGAGTTGTCCGCGAAGGACCGGGCCCAGGGGCCGCTGTCGGAGGTCGTTCCCATCGCGCCGCGCAAGATCCTGGTCATCGGCTCGGGGGGTCAACTGGGCCGCGCCCTGCAGGTGGCCTACGACGGCGTCTCCCACGTCGAGTACGTCGACCTCCCGGACTTCGACCTCACCTCCGATGATTTCTCCTCGGCGCGCAACTGGCGTGAGTACCAGACGATCGTGAACGCCGCGGCCTATACGGCGGTGGACGCCGCCGAGACCGCCGAGGGCCGTGCCGCCGCGTGGGCGGCCAACGTCGCAGGCATCCGGAATCTCGCGCGGGTCGCGGCGGCGCACCGACTGACCGTCGTGCACGTGTCCACCGATTATGTGTTCGACGGGACTTCGACGCGGCCTTACCGCGAGGACGACCCTATGGCACCGCTCGGGGTCTACGGACAGACGAAGGCAGCCGGTGACCAGATCATCGCGACGCTGGACCGGCACTACATTCTGCGTACCTCGTGGGTGATCGGTGAGGGCCGAAACTTCGTGCGCACCATGCTTTCTCTGGCCGAGCGGGGCGTCGACCCGGCGGTCGTCGATGACCAGATCGGCCGGCTGACGTTCACCTCGGAGCTGGCCCGCGCGGTCCGGCACCTGACCGAGAGCCGGGCACCGTACGGCACGTACAACGTGACCGGTTCGGGGCCGGCGACGTCGTGGGCCGATGTCGCGCGGCGGACATTCGAACTCGCCGGTCACGACCCACAACGGGTCAGCGGGGTGTCGACCGCGGATTATTTCAGCAACGCGACCAGCCCCGTCTCGCCGCGCCCCGCCTACGGCGTCCTGGATCTGTCGAAGGTCGAGGCAACCGGATTCGTGCCCGCCGATGCCGGTGAGAGCCTGGCGACTTACGTGCAGCTGCAGACGCGCGCGGCACCGGTGCCGAATTAAACTGAAGCTCTTGGGATTTCGGCGGTGACTGGGTCGTCGTCGTCTTCGCGCGGCAGCATGTGAGCGCGAACCGAGGCGCGGGTCCCTTGCGCCCGGAGCATGAAGCTGGCGGGCCGCGGACGCACCCGCAGGGGCCACCAGAACCACCGGCCGAGTAGCACGGCGATCGCCGGTGTCATGAACGAGCGCACCACCAAGGTGTCGAAGAGCAGGCCCAACGCGATGGTGGTGCCAACCTGGCCGATGATCCGCAGATCGCTGGTCACCATCGCGGCCATCGTGATCGCGAACACCAGGCCGGCGTTCGTCACCACCTTGCCGGACCCGCCCATCGCACGGATGATGCCGGTGTTGATTCCCGCGGCCAGCTCCTCTTTGATCCGGGATACCAGGAGCAGGTTGTAATCGGAACCGACTGCCAGAAGGACGATCACGGACATCGGCAGCACCATCCAGTGCAGCTTGATGTCGAGGATGTATTGCCACAGCAGGACCGAGAGCCCGAATGAGGCGCCCAGCGACAGCGCCACCGTGCCCACGATGACCAAGGCCCCGATCAAGCTGCGGGTGATGATCAGCATGATGATGAAGATCAGGCACAGCGCCCCGATGGCCGCGATCCACAGGTCGTACTGGGAGCCGACGCTGAAGTCCTTGAATGTCGCGGCGGTACCGGCCAGATAGATCTTCGAGCCCTGCAGCGGCGTGGTCTTGAGGGCCTCCTCGGCGGCGGATCTGATCTTGTCGATACTCGCGATGCCCTCGGGCGATGCGGGTTCGACCTTGTGGGAGATGATGAATCTTGCCGCTTTGCCGTCCGGCGAGAGGTAGGCGCTCATCGCCCGTTGGAAGTCGGGATTCTGGAAAACCTCCGGCGGCAAATAGAACGAATCGTCGTCCTGCGCGGCGTCGAATGCCTGTCCCATCGCCGTGGTGTTCAGGTTCGAATCGTCCAGCAGGTCGAACGTTCCGGACATGGTGCTGTGCATCTTCAGCAGCATGCCGCGCATCGATTCCATGATCGTGATCATTTTCGGAATCTGCTCGAGCAGCTCAGGTAGCAACTTGTCCAGATCGTCCAAGTGCACCAGCATTTCTTTCATTTTGTCGTTCAGCGAATTGATGCCGTCGACCGCGTCGAAAACCGAACGTACTGCCCAGCACACCGGGATGCCATAGCAATGCGGCTCCCAATAGAGGTAGTTACGAATCGGTCGGAAAAAGTCTTCGAAATCCGATGCGTTATTGCGCAGGATGACGATGAGGCTGGACATCTCCTTCGTCGTGATGAACGAGTCATGCGTAATGTCGTTCAGCTGTTTCTGCAGCTCATACATGCGCTTCATCAGGACGATCTGTCGGTCCAGCATCCCGACCTGCGCGAGCATGTCGTCCATGCGAGATTTCATGAACTTCAGACTGCTTTGCATTCCCGCGTTCTGCATGTCCATCAAAAACGGTATCGAGGTGTGTTCGATCGGTGTGCCCTCGGGGCGCGTTATCCCCTGTACGCGTGAGATCCCCGGTACGGCGAAAATCGCCTTCGCCAGCTTGTGCAGGATCAGGAAATCCGCCGGATTCCGCATATCGTGATCGGTTTCGATCATGAGAATCTCGGGCATCATCCGCGCCTGGGTGAAATGGCGGTCGGCTGCCGCGTTGCCGACGTTGGCGGGAAGGTCCTGCGGGATGTATTCGCGATCGTTGTAGCTTGTTTCGTATCCGGGCAGCGCGAGAAGACCGACCAGGGCGAAGGCAATCGTCGTGATGAGAATGGGCGCCGGCCAGCGGACAACGGCGGTGCCGATTCGTCGCCACCGGCCCGTCTTCAGTCGCACTTTGGGGTCAAACAGCTTGAGGCGGCCACCGACCACCAGCACCGACGGAACCAGGGTGACCGCCACCGCGACAGCGACGAACATGCCCACGGCCGACGGCACGCCCATGCTCTGGAAGATGGGAAGGCGGGTGAAACTCAGGCACAGCATCGCTCCGGCAATGGTGAGGCCGCTGCCCAAAACCACCGGTGCCACACTGCGGAAGGTGCTGTAAAAGGCGGTCTCGAGATCCTCGCCGGCCTGCCGCGCCTCGTGATAGCGGCCGAAAAAGAAGATGCCGTAATCGGTTCCCGCTGCCATCGCCAGGGCAACCAACAAACTCGTGGCGAACGTCGACAGTCCGATGACGTTGTGGTCGGCAAGGAACGCGACCACCCCGCGTGCGATGAGGACCTCGATGCCGACGGTGGCCAACAAGCCGAGCACCGTGACGATCGAACGGTAGACGAACATCAACACCGCGAAGATGAGCACCGCACCGACGGCCGTCATCTTGATCATCGAGTGGTCGCCCGCATGTTGCATGTCGGCGACTAGTGCTGCCGGGCCCGTGACATAGACCTTGATGCCGGCCGGCGGGGGTGTGCGATCCACAATGCCGCGTACCGCGGCAATGGATT
>JAEZIA010000466.1 GCA_023416315.1 Actinomycetes bacterium | reverse complement strand
GGCTACAAACCATGGCTGAAGTATTGGTGCTCGTCGAGCACGCCGAAGGTGCCCTGAAGAAGGTCACCGCCGAACTCATCACCGCCGCCCGTGCGCTCGGTGAGCCGTCCGCCGTCGTGGTGGCCGCTCCGGGCACCGCGGCCGGCCTGGCCGACGACCTGAAGGCCGCCGGTGCGGCCAAGATCTACGTCGCCGAGTCCGCCGACGTCGACTCGTACCTGATCACCCCTTACGTCGACGTGCTGGCCGCGCTCGTCGAGCAGACCGCTCCGGCTGGTGTGCTCATCGCCGCCAACGCGGACGGCAAGGAGATCGCCGGTCGCCTGGCCGCGCGCCAGGGCTCGGGCCTGTTGGTCGACGTCGTCGAGGTCAAAGAAGGGGGAGTGGGCGTCCACTCCATCTTCGGTGGCGCCTTCACCGTCGACGCCCAGGTCAACGGTGACGCCCCGGTGATCACCGTGCGTCCGGGCGCCGTCGAGGCGCAGCCCGCCGCCGGTGCCGGCGAGCAGGTCACCGTCGAGGTGCCCGCACAGGCTGAGACCGCCACCAAGATCACCAAGCGCGAGCCCGCCGTGGCCGGCGACCGCCCCGAGCTCACCGAGGCCAGCGTTGTGGTCGCCGGTGGCCGTGGCGTCGGCAGCGCCGAAAAGTTCTCGGTGGTCGAGGAACTGGCCGACTCGCTCGGTGGCGCCGTCGGCGCCTCGCGTGCCGCCGTCGACTCCGGCTACTACCCGGGCCAGTTCCAGGTGGGCCAGACCGGCAAGACGGTCTCGCCGCAGCTGTACATCGCGCTGGGCATCTCCGGCGCGATCCAGCACCGCGCCGGCATGCAGACGTCGAAGACGATCATCGCGGTGAACAAGGACGAAGAGGCGCCGATCTTCGAGATCGCTGACTACGGCATCGTTGGTGACCTGTTCAACGTCACGCCGCAGCTGACCGAGGCGGTCAAGGCCCGCAAGGGTTAATCCCGTTCCGAAGAGCCCCCGAGCATCAGTGCTCGGGGGCTTTTCGCATGCATTGGTCATCGAGCGTGCACGAACACGTCACGCGGGCGTTGACATCCCGCTGAACACCTCAGCGACCGTGGCGCTATGAGCACTGCAGCCGTACTCATCGCGCCCGACCGGACCGACTCCGCCGCGCCGCGCGGCCCGCGCTACTCACTCCTGCTGTCCACCGACCCCACCCTGATCGGCGCGGCCCAACGGCTGCGCCATCAGGTGTTCACCACCGAGCCCGGCTACGCGCTGCCCGCCGACGGCGATGGCCGTGACGCCGACCGGTTCGACGAATTCTGCGACCACCTGCTGGTGCGCGAGGACACGTCCGGCGAGCTCGTCGGCTGCTACCGGATGCTGCCACCGCCCGGCGCGATCGCCGCGGGAAGTCTCTACACGGCAACCGAATTCGATGTACAAGCACTCGACGACCTACGACCCTCGCTGGTGGAGATGGGCCGCGCGGTGGTGCGCGGCGACCATCGCAACGGCGCAGTGGTGCTGCTCATGTGGGCGGGCATCCTGGCCTACCTGGACCGCTGCGGCTACGACTACGTCACCGGCTGCGTCTCGGTCCCGACCCACGGGGAAGGTCCGCCGGGCTCTCAGATCCGCGGGGTGCGCGACGTCGTCCTGCGCCGTCACGCCGCCGCCCCCGAGCGCACCGTCTACCCCTACCGCCCGGTCGTGCTCGACGGCGTCGGCCTCGACGACATCGCAGCCCCGGCACGGCCGACGATCCCGCCGCTGATGCGGGGCTACCTGCGCCTCGGGGCCCGGGTGTGCGGTGAACCGGCCCACGATCCGGTGTTCGGCGTCGGCGATTTCCCGGCCCTGCTGGACAAACGGCACGCCGACATGCGCTATCTCACCAGGCTGAGGTCCGTCTCGGCGGCTACCGAGGCGGTCGGGGGGACGGCGTGAACGTTCCCGAACACGCCTGGCTGCCGCAGGCGCTGTGCGACGACAGTTGCGTGCGCGCCGGCGGCGCTCCGCCGTCGCGTCGGGCGGTCGCGGCGCTGCGCGCCACGGTGCGGATCACGGCGGTGCTGCTGCTGTTGGTGGTCGTGCCGCTGCTGGCGCTGCCACTGCCCGGCCGCGGGCGTGTGCAGCGACGCTACTGCCGGACATTTCTGCGCTGCCTGGGAGTGCGAATCACCGTGTCCGGTGGGCCGATTCGCAATCTCCGTGGCGTACTGGTGGTCAGTGGCCACGTCTCCTGGGTGGACATCTTCGTCATCGGTGCGGTGCTGCCGGGCGCCTTCGTCGCCCGCGCCGACCTCATCGACTGGCCCGCGGTCGGTCTGGCGGCACGGGTCATGAAGGTCATCCCGATCGACCGCGCCAGCCTGCGCAGGCTGCCACAGGTGGTGGCGACGGTGGCCGCCCGGCTGCGCACCGGGCAGACCGTCGTCGCGTTCCCGGAGGGCACCACCTGGTGCGGGCTGGGCTACGGGCGATTCCGCCCGGCGATGTTCCAGGCTGCGATCGACTCGGGTCGCCCGGTTCAGCCGCTGCGGCTGACCTACCACCACCGCGACGGGCGGCCCTCGACGGTGACGGCGTTCGTCGGTGACGACACGCTGTGGCAGTCGCTGAGCCGCACGGTGCGCACCCGGGTGACCGTCGTCGATGTCGAGGTGGCTTCCCTTGAGCTGCCGGGCACCGACCGGCGCGAGCTCGCGGCGCGCTGTGAGGTGGCCGTGCGCGGCCAGAACGCGCCGCGCTTCGAGCAGAGCCACGCGCTGGCGGGCTGACCAGCCGGATCCGCGCGGTCAGGAGCTCCTGCGTCTGCCGGTATCCTGGACACGCTATGAGCCCGACCGCCGGTCCGGTGTATCTCGACCACGCTGCCACCACCCCGATGCATCCCGCTGCCATCGAGGCGATGACCGCTGCGCTGGCCACCGTCGGCAATGCCTCCTCGCTGCACACCTCGGGCCGCGACGCCAGGCGCCGGATGGAAGAGGCCAGGGAGAGCATCGCGGCACGGCTGGGCGCCCGCCCCTCCGAGGTGATCTTCACCGCGGGCGGTACCGAGAGCGACAACCTGGCGATCAAGGGCATCTACTGGGCCCGCCGCGATGCCGAACCCACCCGCAAGCGGATCGTGACCACCGCGGTCGAGCATCACGCCGTCCTCGACGCCGTCACCTGGCTGGCCGAGCACGAGGGCGCCGAGGTGACGTTCCTTCCGACCGAGCCGGACGGTTCGGTGACTCCGGCCGCACTGCGGGAGGCGCTGACCGAGCGCGACGACGTGGCGCTGGTCTCGGTGATGTGGGCCAACAACGAGGTCGGCACGATCATGCCGATCGCCGAGCTGGCGGCGGTCGCCGCCGAGTTCGACATCCCGATGCACAGCGACGCCGTGCAGGCGATCGGCCACATCCCGGTCGACTTCGCCGGCTCCAATCTGTCGGCCATCAGCGTGACCGCGCACAAGTTCGGTGGCCCCACCGGCGTCGGCGCGCTGCTGCTGCGCCGCGCCACCGCCTGTGTACCGCTGTTGCACGGCGGCGGACAGGAACGCGACATTCGCTCCGGCACACCGGATGTCGCGGGTGCGGTGGCGATGGCGGCGGCGGCCGACGTCGCCGTCGAATCGCTCGACGCCACCAGCACCCGGCTGCGGGCCCTGCGTGAGCGGCTGATCGCCGGAGTGCTGGACACCATCGCCCATACTGCAGTCAACGGTGCGGTCGGTGATCGCCGGCTGCCGGGCAACACCCACTTCACCTTCCGGGGCTGCGAGGGCGACTCGCTGTTGATGCTGTTGGACGCCAACGGAATCGAATGCTCCACCGGATCGGCCTGCACGGCCGGGGTGGCGCAGCCGTCGCACGTCCTGTTGGCGATGGGTGCCGATCCGGAAGCCGCCCGCGGGTCGCTGCGACTGTCGTTGGGACACACCAGCACCGAGGCCGATGTCGAGGCGGCGCTGCGGGTGCTGCCCGCCGCCGTCGACCGGGCGCGTCAAGCCGCACTGGCCAGTTCGTCACCGGGAGCGCTGCGATGAGGGTTCTGGCCGCGATGAGCGGCGGCGTCGACTCGTCGGTGGCGGCCGCCCGGATGGTCGACGCCGGACATGAGGTCGTCGGTGTGCACCTGGCACTGTCGCGCACCCCGGGTACGCTGCGGACCGGTTCGCGCGGCTGCTGCTCCAAGGAGGACGCCGGCGACGCCCGCCGGGTAGCCGATGTGCTCGGAATCCCGTTCTACGTCTGGGATTTCGCCGACAAGTTCGCCGAGGACGTGATCGACGACTTCGTCTCGTCCTACGAGCGCGGCGAGACGCCCAACCCCTGCGTGCGCTGCAACGAGAAGATCAAGTTCTCCGCGCTGGCGGCCAAGGCGGTGGCGCTGGGCTTCGATGCGGTGGCCACCGGTCACTACGCCCGGCTGTCCGAAGGCAGGCTGCGCCGCGCGGTCGACGTCGACAAGGACCAGTCCTATGTGCTGGGTGTGCTGACCGCGCAGCAGCTGCGGCACGCCGCGTTCCCGGTCGGGGACACCCCGAAGCCGGCGATCCGCGAGGAGGCCGCCCGTCGTGGGCTGTCCGTCGCCGACAAGCCCGACAGCCACGACATCTGCTTCATTCCGTCCGGGGACACGCAGGCCTTCCTCGGTGCGCGGATCGGGGTGCGACGCGGAACCGTCGTCGACGACGCCACCGGGGCCGTGCTCGCCGAACACGAGGGCGTGCACGGCTTCACGATCGGGCAGCGTAAGGGTCTTGGCATCGCCGGGCCCGGCCCGGACGGCCTGCCGCGCTACGTGACCGCGATCGACGCCGAGTCGCAGACGGTGCGGGTGGGTGCGAAAGAAGACCTCGATGTGAACGCGCTGACCGGTGTGCGCCCGGTGTTCACCTCCGGGCGCGTCCCGACCGGACCGGTGGAGTGCGAAGTCCAGGTGCGCGCCCACGGCGAGGTGGTGCCCGCGGTGGCCGAGGTGGTCGGCGACGAGCTGAGCGTGAGCTTGCGGACCCCGCTGCGCGGCGTCGCGCCGGGCCAGACGCTGGTCCTCTACCGCCCGGACCCCGCCGGTGACGAGGTCATCGGCAGCGCGACGATCAGCCGCCGGGAATCTTGTTGAGGATGTTCGTCATCACGATCTCGGGCACTGACTCGGGGAACGCGCAGAACGTCACCTCCACCAGCACCGAAGTCTTCAACCGGTAGTCCCGGCCGCACCGGCCGGGCCGGGTGCGCAGCGAGTCGACGGTGCCGTCGACGTCGCCGACCAGGCTCGCCCCCATCGACTCCTCGGCGCAGCGATGTACGGCGGTCGAGAGCGTGTTGAACGCGTGCTGGGCGGTGACGCCGTCGCGGTAGGCGGCCGCGCCCTGCGAAATCAGCGCTCGCCGGGACGGGTACTGAAAGCTGGTCTTGTGGAAGTCCTCGACGTCGGTGCCGAAGGTGTCGGTCTCGGCGAAGACGAACCGGCAGTCCCGCGGGACCGATTCGGCGAGTGACTCCACGTCGACCATGGACTTGCCGTCCATGGTCGGGATGACCGTCACGTCCTGCCCACCGCCGGTGATCGCCTGCATCTGGGCCTGAGTGAGCATCACGTGGTCGACGTCGACGATGCCCGGCGGGTGATACGGCGGCTCGCTCAGGGCGCGCAACGGTACCCCGTCGGCCCACCGGGTGCACCCCGTCAGCAGGACCGCCGCCACGCAGCAGGCCGCTCCCGCGCGCACCGTCATAGCGTTCACGTTAGGGCCCCCGGTCGTGCGGTGTGCCGGGTGCGTCCAATACGGTTGCCCGGTGAGTGTTTTCGCGGCGGCTACCGGCATGGGTTCGTGGCCGGGTTCGGCACCGCGGGAGGCCGCCGAGATCGTGGTCGGGGAGCTGCATCAGCTGCCGCACCTGGTCGAGTTGCCCGCCCGCGGGGTCGGCGCCGACATGATCGGCCGGGCGGGCGCGCTGCTGGTCGACATCGCCATCGACACCGTGCCGCGCGGATATTGCATCGCCGCCCGGCCGGGTTCGGTCACCCGGCGGGCGATCAGCCTGCTCGACGAGGACATCGACGCGATCGAGGAGGCCTGGGAGAAGGCCGGCGGACCCGATTCGGGCCGGCCGGTCAAGGTCCAGGCACCCGGACCGATCACCTTGGCCGCCGAGCTCGAGCTGGGCAACGGCCACCGGGCGCTCACCGACGCGGGTGCGGTCCGCGATCTGGCGTCGTCGCTGGCCGAGGGCGTCGGGCGGCACCGGGCCGAGTTGGCGCGCCGGCTGGCGACGACGGTGGTGGTGCAGTACGACGAGCCGCTGCTGTCCGCCGCGCTGGCGGGTCGACTGACCGGCGTGACGGCGCTGAACCCCGTGCATCCGGTCGACGAGGCGGTGGCCATCGGGCTGCTCGACGAGTGTGTGGCCAACGCGGGGGCCGAGGTGTTGCTGCACAGTTGTGCCGACGTGTCGTGGAATGTGCTGCAGCGCAGCATGATCCATGCTGTCTCGATGGACGTCGGCACACTCGGCGACGCCGACTTCGACGGGCTGGGGGAGTTCTTGGACTCGGGCCGCGCTGTGGTGTTCGGTCTGGTTCCGACGAGCGTGCCCGCGGCCCGACCGTCGGCCGAAGAGGTGGCCGCCGCTGCCGTCGGGATCACCGATCGAATCGGGTTTTCCCGCAGCGCTATTCGTGACCGAGTCGGCATCAGCCCGGCCTGCGGGCTGGCTGGGGCCGACGTCGCCTGGGCGCGGGCGGCAATCGGGTTGTGCCAGCGGGCCGCGGCCGCCGTCGCCGACGATCCCGACGCCATCTGATCGCACTGCGTAGTCGGCCGGGCCGAAATTCGAGTGGTCGACTACTCGTAGCGCCCGCCGCCAACACACCTAGCGTTCTGACCACCAGATATGGGTCGGCGTTAGGGGTGGACCGTGGCGGTACTGGGCGAACGAGCTGTTGTTCTCGGAGCCAGCATGGCGGGCATGCTGGCAGCGCGGGTAGCCGCCGACCACTATCGGAAGGTCTTCGTGGTCGACCGTGACATCCCACCCGAGTCGCCGGTCCACCGTCGCGGGGTGCCGCAGGCGGCTCACGGTCACGTGTTGCAGGCCGGCGGCGTCGCCGTAGTCGAGGAACTGTTTCCCGGTGTTCTGGCCGAGATGGTCGACGACGGGGTGCCGGTCTGGAGCGACGGCGACCTCGGCAGGGTGTACCTCGAATACAACGGACACCGCTTCCTGAGGTCCGGGTATCTGCGCGACCCCGTGACGTCGTACATGCCCAGCCGTCCGGCCTTGGATTGGCATGTGATGAGACGTCTTTCGGCGATCCGCAACGTCACCGTTCTGGGCGGCTACGACGTGGTGGGCCTGACCTCGACGTCAGACCGTCGCCGGGTGACCGGCGTGCGGGTGGCTCGTCGCAATGCCACGGAGGCGGACACCGAGTTGGATGCGGACCTGGTGATCGACGCCAGTGGCCGAGGGTCTCGCGCACCCGTCTTCCTGGAGGACCTCGGTTACGGCCGTCCGCGTGAGGACGAATTGGTGATCAATCTGTGCTACACCAGCCAGTGGTTGCGGATTCCGGCCGGCGCGATCCACGAGCACATGGTGGCGACGTTCCCCAAGCCCGGCGAGACGACGACTGTGGCCCTGCTCAACCATGAGAACGGCACCTGGCTGATGACCGTCGGTGCCATGGCGGGCGACGTGCCTGCGCGTGACTTCACGGGCATGCTGGAGCTCGCGCGACGGCGCTTGCCGCGGCATATTCTCGACGTCCTCGAGGCCGCCGAACCGGTCGGCGAAACAGCGCACTACCGCACCCCATCCAGTCGCTGGCGCCGTTACGACCAGATGCGCCGACGGCCCGACGGTTTCGTCGTCACAGGTGACGCGGTGTGCAGCTTCAATCCGATCTACGGACAGGGAATGACGGTCGCCGCCATGGAGGCGGTTGCGTTGCGCCGGTGCCTGCGCCGCGGCGACAACGACTTGCCACGCCGCTTCTTCCAGACCGCGGCCAAGACGGTTCGCCTGGCGTGGCGCAACGCCGTCAGTGCCGATCTGTCATTACCGGAGATAGCCGGTGAGCGTCCCTTGGGGATGCGGATCAACAACAAGTTCGCCGACATGGTCCTTACTGCCGGCGAAACCGACCTGGTGGTCAACAGCCAGTTCTTCCGGGTGCTGGGCATGCTCGACGCGCCGACCCGGCTGATGCGGCCGTCGATCCTGCTTCGAGTGGCGCGGGCAAATGTCCTACGGCCGCAATCGGTTTCGGAGCCTGTGCCCGCTTTGGCCACTTAGTTGTCGAGCTGCTTGATCAGCCGTGCCGGCGCCTGCAGCCGGTAGGAGGCGTCGACCAGTTCGGCGACCTCCGACCAGTCTATTTTCGCGGCGTCGAAGTCCAGGCCCAGCCAGCCAAACGGACCCAGGTATGCCGGAAAGAAGAACCGGTGGTCCTGCTCCAAGGCCTTACGCTCGCTGTCGTCGACCTTGACCAGCAGCGCGTGCTCATACCTGGTGTGTGGGCCGCTGGGGTTCTTGCGGCTGCCGCCGTAGATGGCGAACATCTTCGGCGCGGAGAAGGTCGGCCGTCCGTGGGAGATCTTCTCGACTGCCTCGGGGAACGCCAGCGCGATCTCGCGCACCCTGGCCAGGATCGGGTCGGCGTCGTCGAACATGATCGGATGCGGCATGGCCCCACCTTCCCATGGCGGTGGCGTCGGTGGCCTCCGATAGCCTGCCAGGGTGGCTCCAGAGACGTCCGATCCCGAGGTTGACCCGATCGATCCGGATGTGCGCCGGCGTTGGCAGGAACTTGCCGAAGAGGTCCGTGAGCACCAGTTCCGGTACTACATCAAGGACGCGCCGATCGTCTCCGACGCGGAGTTCGACAAGCTGTTCAATGAGCTGCTCGCGCTCGAGGAGCGCTACCCCGAGCTGCGGGTGGCCGACTCGCCGACCCAGCTCGTCGGCGGCGCGGGCTTCACGACCGACTTCGCCGAAGCCGCGCACCTGGAGCGGATGCTGTCGCTGGACGACGTGTTCAACCCCGAGGAACTGGCTGCCTGGTCCAACCGGGTGGAAGCCGAGATCGGTCGCGACCCGCAATACCTCTGCGAGCTCAAGATCGACGGGGTCGCGATCGCCCTGGTGTATCGCAACGGCCGGCTGGAGCGCGCCGCCACCCGAGGCGATGGCCGAGTCGGCGAGGACGTCACCAACAATGCTCGCACCATCGACGACATTCCCGAAACCCTTACTGTCTCAGCGGAATACCCGGTGCCGGTACTCCTCGAGGTGCGCGGTGAGGTGTTCTTCCGGCTGGCTGACTTCGAAAATCTGAACGCCAGCCTGGTCGAGCAGGGTAAGGCGCCGTTCGCCAACCCGCGCAACAGCGCGGCGGGCTCACTGCGGCAGAAGAACCCGGCCATCACCGCGCAGCGGCGGTTGCGGATGATCTGCCACGGCCTCGGGCGCACCGAAGGCTTCGCGCCCGAGTCGCTGCACGACACCTACTTCGCGCTCAAGGCCTGGGGCCTGCCGGTCTCCGACCACACTACGCGGGTGGCCGGGCTGGCCGCGGTCGAGGAGAAAATCGCCTACTGGGGTGAACGCCGGCACGAGATCGAGCACGAAATCGACGGCGTGGTGGTCAAAGTCGACGACTTCGCCCAGCAGCGCCGCCTCGGTACCACCTCGCGGGCACCCCGCTGGGCGTGTGCCTACAAGTACCCGCCGGAGGAAGCCCAGACCAAACTGCTGGACATTCAGGTCAACGTCGGACGCACCGGCCGGGTCACCCCGTTCGCGATGATGACGCCGGTCAAGATCGCCGGCTCGACCGTCGGCATGGCCACCCTGCACAACGGGTCGGAGGTCAAGCGCAAGGGCGTGCTGATCGGCGACACCGTGATGATCCGCAAGGCCGGCGACGTCATCCCCGAGGTGCTGGGGCCCGTCGTCGACCTGCGCGACGGCACCGAGCGCGAGTTCGTCATGCCCACCCACTGCCCGGAGTGCGGCACCCCGCTCGCCCCGGCCAAGGAGGGCGACGTCGATATCCGATGCCCGAACGCCCGGTCCTGCCCGGCGCAGCTGCGCGAGCGGGTCTTCCACCTGGCCGGCCGCGGTGGGCTCGACATCGAAGGCCTGGGCTACGAGGCGGCGACCGCGCTGCTGAGCGCCAAGGTCATCGCCGACGAGGGCGATCTGTTCAGCCTGACCAGCGCCGACCTGCTGACGTCAGATTTCTTCACGACCAAGGACGGGACGCTGTCGGCCAACGGCGCCCGGCTCCTGATCAACCTGCAGCAGGCCAAGGACCGGCCGCTGTGGCGGATTCTGGTGGCGCTGTCCATCCGGCACGTCGGGCCGACCGCCGCGCGGGCACTGGCCGTCGCGTTCGGCAGCCTGGACGCGATCATGGCGGCGTCGGAGGAGCAGCTCGCCGACGTCGAAGGTGTCGGACCGACGATCGCCGCCGCGCTCGTCGAATGGTTCGCCGTGGACTGGCACCGCGCGATCATCGACAAGTGGCGGGCGGCCGGCGTGCGGATGGAAGATATCCGCGACGCCTCGATCACCCCGACGCTGCAAGGACTTTCGATCGTCGTCACCGGCTCGCTGCCGAACTTCTCCCGTGACGAGGCCAAAGAGGCCATCATCAGCCGCGGCGGCAAGGCGGTCGGCTCGGTGTCGAAGAAGACGTCGTTCGTGGTCGCGGGGGACTCGCCCGGCTCGAAGTACGACAAGGCCGTCGAACTCGGGATCCCGATCCTCGACGAGGACGGTTTCCGCGCCCTGCTGGAGAACGGCCCCCCGGAGGCGGCCGAGGCGGAGAGCTGAGTCAGCGCAGGATCGTCGCGACGATGCCGGCCAGATAACCCAGCCGGGCCACCTCCGAGGCCCGGAACAGCGGTCCGCCAGGGCGGCCCAGCAGCACAGCGGTGTTGGGATCTCCGAGCGGTGCGGCGGCCAGCGTGGTGTCCATGTCCCGCCATACCTGTGGCACCCAGTCGGCGGTGCCGTCGAGGGCTTCGGCATGCGCGAGCGGCAGCCACGGCGCCGAGGTCGCCGGTGTCTCCGGCGCACCGGAGCTGCCGACGATGCGTTCCACACCGGAGCCCGACATCCGCGCCACGGTGCACCAGCCCACCCGCAACACCCGCGGCGCCTCGTCGGCCAGCACCTGCAGCTTGGCGGACCGGTCGCCGGCCGCGGCGATGTGATCGATCAGCTCCAGCTCGCGATGGGCCTCCAGCAGCCCGGTGTGCGGTCGGATGGTGTCCACCCGGATGCCCTTGATCTGTTCGGCGGCGGTGATCAGCATGTCGGGCATCGCCCCGAGCGGCAGTTCCACCACCAGGTCGTCGATCGCCCAGCCGGATCCGCGCTCGACGACGTCGAGGGACAGGATGTCGGCGCCGACGGTACCCAGCGCGACGGCGAGCGAACCGAGGCTACCGGGCCGGTCGACCAGCTGGACCCGCAGCAGATACGAAGGCACGCGGACACTGTTTCATAGCCGCCTCGACGCGGCACTTCCGGCGGCTACGTCCAGACTGCAGTTGTTTGCGGCTGCTCTCGCGGTTCGTGTGCAACACCTGCAGTCTCAGCGAGCCGGCCGAGTCGCCTAGGCTTGAGCCTCGTGTCCCAGATCTCCCGCGACGACGTCGCCAGGCTGGCCAAACTGGCCCGGCTGGCGCTGACCGACAACGAACTCGAGAGCTTCGCAGGCCAGCTCGACGCCATCCTCGAGCACGTCAGCCAGATCCAGGCCGTCGACACCAGCGATGTGACGCCCACCGACAACCCGTTGACGGACGTCAATGTCACCCGCCCCGATGTCGTGCAGCCGTGCCTGACCCAGGACGAAGCCCTGGCCGAGGCGCCGGCGGCCGCCGAGGGCCGGTTCGCGGTTCCCCAAATTCTCGGAGAATCCCAGTGAGCGACCTGATCCGCCTCGACGCCGCCACCCTCGGCGAGAAGATCGCCGCCAAGGAGATCTCCTCGGTCGAGGTGACCCAGGCCTGCCTGGACCAGATCGCCGCCACCGACGAGCGCTACCACGCGTTCCTGCACGTCGCCGCCGACGAGGCACTGGCCAGCGCCGCCCGTATCGACGCCGCCGTCGCGGCCGGGGAGACGCTGCCGTCACCGCTGGCCGGGGTGCCGCTGGCGCTCAAGGACGTCTTCACCACCACCGACATGCCGACGACCTGCGGCTCGAAGATCCTCGAGGGCTGGACGTCGCCGTACGACGCGACGGTGACCGCGCGGCTGCGCGCGGCGGGGACCCCGATCCTCGGCAAGACCAACATGGACGAGTTCGCCATGGGTAGCTCGACGGAGAACTCCGCCTACGGCCCGACCCGCAACCCGTGGGACATCGACCGGGTGCCCGGCGGTTCCGGCGGCGGCAGCGCGGCCGCGCTGGCCGCCTTCCAGGCCCCGCTGGCCATCGGCACCGACACCGGCGGCTCGATCCGGCAGCCCGCCGCGCTGACCGCCACCGTGGGGGTCAAACCCACCTACGGCACGGTGTCGCGCTACGGGCTGGTGGCGTGCGCGTCGTCGCTCGACCAGGGCGGCCCCTGCGCTCGCACCGTGCTCGACACCGCGCTGCTGCATGCGGTGATCGCCGGGCACGACCCGCGGGACTCAACCTCGATCGACGCGCCGGTCCCCGACGTCGTCGGGGCCGCGAAGGCCGGCGCCACCGGTGATCTGTCCGGGGTGCGGATCGGTGTGGTCAAGCAGCTGCGCAGCGGCGAGGGCTACCAGCCCGGCGTGCTGGCCTCGTTCAACGCCGCCGTCGCGCAGCTCGAAGAGTTGGGCGCGCAGGTCAGCGACGTGGACTGCCCGCACCTGGACTACTCGCTGTCGGCTTACTACCTGATCCTGCCGTCGGAGGTGTCGAGCAACCTGGCCCGCTTCGACGCCATGCGCTACGGCCTGCGGGTCGGCGACGACGGAACTCACAGCGCCGAAGAGGTGATGGCGCTGACCCGGGCTGCCGGATTCGGCCCAGAAGTCAAGCGCCGCATCATCATTGGCACCTACGCGCTGTCCGCGGGTTATTACGACGCCTACTACAACCAGGCCCAGAAGGTCCGCACCCTGATCGCAGGCGATCTCGACGCCGCCTACCAGAAGGTCGACGTTCTGGTATCTCCGGCGACCCCGACCACGGCGTTCCGGCTGGGGGACAAGGTCGACGATCCGCTGGCGATGTACCTGTTCGACCTGTGCACGCTGCCGCTGAACCTGGCCGGGCACTGCGGTATGTCGGTGCCGTCCGGACTGTCACCCGATGACAACCTGCCGGTCGGCCTGCAGATCATGGCGCCCGCGCTGGCCGACGATCGGCTCTACCGGGTGGGTGCGGCATATGAGACTGCCCGCGGTCCGCTGCCAACGGCGGTCTGACGGGGCAGGATAGGTCCCATGCGTATCGGAGTGCTGACCGGCGGGGGTGACTGTCCGGGCCTGAACGCCGTGATCCGGGCGGTGGTGCGGACCTGCGACGCCCGCTACGGGTCCTCGGTTGTCGGGTTTCTCGACGGGTGGCGCGGTCTGCTGGAGGACCGCCGCATCCAGTTGCACAACGACGACCGCAACAATCGGCTGCTCGCCAAGGGTGGCACGATGCTGGGCACCGCCCGCACCAACCCGGACAAGTTGCGCGCCGGCCTCGACGACATCAAACAGACGTTGGAGGACAACGGGATCGACGTGCTGATCCCGATCGGCGGCGAGGGCACGCTGACCGCGGCGCACTGGCTGTCCGAGGAGGGGGTGCCCGTCGTCGGGGTGCCCAAGACGATCGACAACGACATCGATTGCACCGACGTCACATTCGGCCACGACACGGCGTTGCAGATCGCCACCGAGGCCATCGACCGGCTGCACAGCACCGCCGAGTCGCACCAGCGGGTGATGGTGGTCGAGGTGATGGGGCGCCACGCCGGCTGGATCGCGCTGAACGCCGGGCTGTCCTCCGGGGCGCACATGACCCTGATCCCCGAGCAGCCCTTCGACGTCGAAGAGGTGTGCCGGCTGGTCAAGAAGCGCTTCCAGCGCGGCGAGTCCAGCTTCATCATCGTGGCGGCCGAGGGTGCCAAACCTGCCGAGGGCTCAATGCAACTGCGCCAGGGCGGCACCGACGAGTTCGGTCACGAACGCTTCACCGGGGTGGCCCAGCAGCTCGCCGTCGAGGTGGAGAAACGGATCAAGAAGGAAGTTCGGGTCACTGTGCTCGGCCACGTGCAACGCGGTGGCACCCCGACCGCCTACGACCGGGTGCTGGCCACCCGGTTCGGGGTCAACGCCGCCGACGCCGCCCACGCCGGCGAATACGGGATGATGGTTTCCCTGCGCGGGCAGGACATCGGCCGCGTGCCGCTGGTGGACGCGGTACGTCAGCTCAAACTGGTGCCGCAGAGCCG
Source organism: Actinomycetes bacterium (assembly GCA_023416315.1). Lineage (GTDB taxonomy): Bacteria > Actinomycetota > Actinomycetes > Mycobacteriales > Mycobacteriaceae > Mycobacterium. The sequence goes on along the minus strand of JAEZIA010000466.1, from coordinate 867 downwards.
CTACGACGACGCCGCGGCGTTCTTCGGCTGAACTCCTCGCCGAGCAGACGCAAACGGGCACAAAATTGCGGCGTGTCGGGGGCCTTTGCGTCTGCTCGCGGGGAAAAAGTGACCCACTAGGATTGACGCCATGACCGCTGCAGCACAGGCCGACCTGCTCGACTACGACGACGTCGTCGCCCGATTCGACCCGGTGCTGGGGCTGGAAGTGCACGTCGAGCTGTCGACGGCCACCAAGATGTTCTGCCCGTGCTCGACACGGTTCGGTGCCGAGCCCAACACCCAGGTATGCCCGGTGTGTCTGGGCCTGCCGGGTGCGTTGCCGGTGCTCAACGAGGCGGCCGTCGAGTCCGCGATCCGCATCGGCCTCGCGCTGAACTGCGACATCGCCCCGTGGTCGCGGTTCGCGCGGAAGAACTACTTCTATCCCGACCAGCCGAAGAACTACCAGATCTCGCAATACGACGAGCCGATCGCGTTCGACGGCTACCTCGACGTGCCGCTGGACGACGGCAGCACGTTCCGCGTCGCGATCGAGCGCGCGCACATGGAAGAGGACACCGGCAAGCTCACCCACGTCGGCGGCGACACCGGGCGTATCCACGGCGCGACCACCTCGCTGCTGGACGTCAACCGCGCCGGGGTTCCGCTGATCGAGATCGTCACCAAGCCGATCGAGGGTGCCGGTCAGCGGGCCCCCGAGGTCGCCCGCGCCTACGTGACCGCGCTGCGCGATCTGCTGCGCGCGCTGGGTGTCTCCGACGTGCGGATGGACCAGGGCTCGCTGCGCTGCGACGCCAACGTGTCGTTGCGCCCGATCGGCCAACAGGAGTTCGGCACCCGCACCGAGACCAAGAACGTCAACTC
>JAEZIA010000463.1 GCA_023416315.1 Actinomycetes bacterium | reverse complement strand
CGCCGTTACGTCCACCCGTGGCCGCGGCCGACTTATGATCCAGCCGTGTCCATCACCGGCGAACTGCAGCGCGCTCGCCAGCTCGCACTCGCCGCCCAGGAGGAGAAGGCCAAGGAGCTCCTGCTGTCGCTGATCCCGGAGATCGAACGCGAGGACCGCGACGACCTGGCGCTGGAGGTCTTCGCCCAGCTCGGCGAAATCTACCTCACCCGAACGGCTTACGACGGCACCCACGAGTGCCTGCGCCGGATGACCGACTGCCTGGCCAAGTATCCGGAGACCGACGAGATGGCCGCCCACTACCGACTACGGGCGCGGTTCCTGCGCACCGGCCTCGCTGCAGCCGCGGGCGAACACGAAGAGGCCGCGCGGGAACTCGCCGGTCTGACCGACGACCGCCATCTGCATACGCTGGCGGCAGTGTTGTGCGCGGCGGCCCTGTGCGACGACGACCTGCACGTCTCGGCAGCGGAGCTGTGGCAGAACATCATTCCCGTCGTCGACGGGTTGACCGGTGGCACCGACGACGCCGACCAACTGCTGGTCGCCGCCGGTATCGCGTACGGCCGGTTCTGCGTCGAGACCGGTCGGCTGGACGAAGCGGACCAGTGGCTGCACCGGGCCGGCGCCCGAGCTCAGCGGCGGGACTGGGGATTGTATTGGGCCAGAGCAGAACTCGAAACCGCCGCGGCCATGTGGATGCGCGGCGACCACGAATCCACCGAGCGCCTGGTGGGCTCGGCCTACCCGGTGATCGCCGAGCATTCCCGCGCCCATGACGTCGCCCGATGCTGGCTGTATTTCGGACTGACCAGGCTGGGCGTCGGCTGGTTGAAGGAAGCCGACGAATCCTGGGGACACGCCGAAACCCAGTGGCGGGAACTGGGGCGACCATTGTTCATCCACCGCATCCTCGTGCAGCGCAGCTGGATCTCGATCTTCCGCGGCCGCTTCGCCGAGGCGATCGAACAGGTCGCCGAGGCGCGCAGCTTCCTCGACAGCTGGCCGCGGTCGAGTTGGCTGCAGTACGCCCGGCTCGACGATCACCTCGGCACGATATGGCGGGCCGACGCCCTTGCGGATGTGAACTTCGACGGGATCGCCGACCCGGCCGAGAGCTGGCAGCAGGTTCAGGAACGCCAGGTCGCCTCCGACGGTGTCACGCGGTTCGACACCGGAAGCCCCCGACACCGCAGCGCGCTGGCGAAGCTGGAAAAGGCTGCGGAACTGAAGATTCCGGCCGCGCTGGCGGTCGACTCGGTGCGCTACGCGATGACCGACGCCGATGCGCGCTGGCGCTGGGCGTCCCAGGTGTCGGCACGCATGCTGGCCGGCGCGTTTTCCGTGGCATGGGAGTGGGAGAACGACGCCCTGCTCAGTGAACTCATCGAATACCATTGCGCCCGTGGCACCTTCGCCGCCGAGCCGCACGGTGAGACCGGCGGCTGGAACTCCCCGGCGACCGCGACAGTCCCCGTCGAGACCGTGGACGAGGAGGCGCTGGCCGCCGGCGGCCATTCCCTCGACGCGCTGACCCAGACGACGCTAGGGGCGCTTCCGCCGCTGCAGATGGACCCCGACGGCGCACCGATCCTGTCCCGCTACCGGCTGCTGGCGCAGAACCGCTACGGTCAGGCCGTCACGGCCGACGCCCCCGTATGGTCGACGTGGCCATGACCACGACCCTGGTGCTGCGATTCGCCGACGTCGGGGTGGCCACCTACGCCAGCCTCCGGATCGTCGGCAGCCCCGAGCGCACCGTGACCTGGGTGGTGCACGAGCCGATCCTGCTGGCCGCACTCGAAGAGTTGCAGACGGCCTTGCCCGACCCGACCGGCGACGAGAGCCTGGCCGACGCCCTCGACCGGGCCCTGACCCGCGGCCCGTTCGCCACCACCGAGGGCGAGCTGACGCTGGCCTACATCCTGGGCGTACTGCTGATATCCGAGCCGGCCTGGCAGCTGATCGCGGAATCCCTCGCCGATCCGCGACCGGCGCTGTTCATCTCGCCGAGCGCCCGGCTCGCCCGCATCCCATGGGGACTTGTGGCGGTTCCGCTGACCGGGCCGAGCCCCGAAGAGCTGGTGGCCGCCCGCAAGGCTGCGGTGACTTTCAAGGGCACCAACCCGGCTCGCATCCCGTGGCAGCTCATCGACATCACCAGCGCCACTGAGGGTTACCGCCTGATGGAGATGGTCGACGTGGTGATGGCCGTCCCGCCGAACATCGCGCATGCGCCGCGCACACCCGTCCGGTGGCGTGAACGGCGCGACGGCCCAGTACTTCTCGTGGTCGATCCGCGGGTGCCTGGCCAGCGGCCGGATTCCGCGCTCGGCTCGGTACTGGGCAGGCCGTCGAACGAGAGCACGCTGTCGCGGCATTTCGACATGCTTCGCACGCACCGTCCGGTGCTGCCCGAGGTCGATGCCGCGGTCGAGCTGTTCCGGCGCAGCGACGCCGACCGCAGTTGGCTGGCCGCGCAGCTGGACCACGCGCCGAGCCGGATGCTGTTCGTCGGTCACGCCAGTGCCGCCGACCGGGCGCACGGCTACGCCGACCGGGCCGCCCTACACCTGGCGTGCACGTCCGCGGCCGACGGTGCGGCCGAACCGGTGGGGGATCACCGGCCGCTGCTGGCCTCGGACCTGATGGCCGCACAGCTGCCGGTGCCGCCCCGGGTGGCCCTGCTCGCCTGCGGCTCGGGCGGCGACTATCAGTTCGACGAGGCGACCGGGCTGGTCGCGGCGATGGTTCTGTGCGGCGGCGAACTGGTGACCGCGACGCTGTGGTCGCTGCCCACCACTGCCGGCTACCGCAGATTCACCGGCCGCATCGAGGATCCGATGGCCGACGTCGTGATGGCCGTCGACATTGCCCACGAAGCCGACGACGCGGTGGTGACGTTGAACCGCTGGCAGCGCGAGCAGATGCGGCGCTGGCGCGACGGCGATGCCGCAGCCAGCCCGCTGTACTGGGCCGCGGTGGTCACGTTCGCGGTCGGGGGTGCCCGGTGAGCCCGGCGGCGACCTCAGGCCGGGGGCACACACACGGCGATCGCGGACTCGTCGCCCGGCCGGTAATAGGCGTCGATGATGCTGCCGGGGGCGACCGCACCGAGCGCATCCCCGGGCACCAGGGTGATTTCGCGGGCGGGGAACTGGCCGCCGCCCGGGCGGGTGACCATGAGATCGAGCTCGACCTCGCGGTAATCGTCGTGCTCGCGGCCGGTGGCCCGCATTCCGGTCACCACGCCGCAGGACCGGGTGCCAAACCGGATCAGTTCCAGCTGCTCGGCAGTGAGGACACCTTTGCGCAGCAGCGTGTGGTCGACGGTGGCCCGCACGGCGACGACGTCGTCGGCCAGCGTGAGCCGATCGCGGGTGGCCGGGTCGAACGACACCAGGACGATCACGCCCGGCCGCAGCGCCGAGAGCACCGCGTCACCGTGGTCGTGGCAGAGCCGTCCGGTGAACCGCTGGCCGGCAACGCTTTCCACCTCAACGACGATGATGGGGTCGTCGGCGTCCGCCACCATCTGCACGGTGCCGACACCGACGGCGGGCGCGGCGCGCCTGCGGCGGGGGCGGTGCGGGCGCGGCGGCTGACCGAACAGGCCGGCGGCCACGATGATCGACGCGAGAGCGATGGCGGAGACGACGGCAATGGCGCCCAAAAGTGCATCAGACATGGTGGGCAGCCTGCCCACGCTCACCGGCTACCGAACCCAACTTCGCGGCGGCCTTATTCTGTCCCGATGAGCGCCGGCTCGGACACGGTCACCGCCGTCGGCACGTCGCAGCCGCGGCGCGCGGTGATCGACCGTGCGTGGCGGGCGATCGGGCCCGGCGTAGAGGTACTCAGCGGCGACGACGGCGGACCGTTGCGCCGCACGGTGAAACGGATCATCGACCCGCTCGTGCTGCGGCTGCGCAGCAACCCCGCGTACTCGGCACCGTTCGTGACCGCCGAGGTGGCGGCGGAGATCACCGACGCGATCGCCCATCACGGCGACCGATTACGTTGGACCGCAGCGTGGTTCGACCTGATGAAGCAGGAGCGACGCCGGCTGCGTATCACCACCGGCAACGCCCAGGAGCTGTATTTCCCGGTGTGCTTCGAGCTGGCGGTGACCAGCGGGGCGCCGGGCGGCGGCGCTGCGGTCGCCGCGGCCGAGGCGCTGCGCACCGTGCACGACGACCGGGACCGCACGGCCGTCGAAGTGCTCAACCAGCATGTGGCCGCACCGCAGGTGCTGGCCCGGCTGTCGGCGCAGCTGGACCGCAGCTGGGCCGACGTGCACGCCGACGACAGCATCAGCGGTCCGTTTCTGGCCGGCCTGACCACGGTGCTCGGCCCCGCCGAGGGGCACCGCGGCACCGTTGCCCGCCAACGGGTGTGGTCGGCGATGATCGCCGACGCCACCCCGCACAACCTCGGCGCCCGGGCCCGTACCGAACCGTCGGCGCTGCCGTGGTCGATCCTCGACCTCGGCCTGACCGCGGCGCTGCCGCTCCGACCGCCGCCGGTGTCCGCCGGACCGGAGCGCGACCGGCCGCTGGACCGCAGCGTGGTCGACCGGGTTCGCGCCACCCTGCGCCGCGCGCTGGACCGCGACGAACTGCCCGACGTTCCGCTGTTGTGCGCCGAGGAGGTCGATCGGGCTTGCGCGCCCTGGGGTTTCCTCGGTGAGGACAAACAGGCCGCCTTGATCGCCGGTATCGAGGTGGCCGGGCAGCTGGCTCCGCTCGACGAGCGGGCCGCGACCACCTATCAGGTGGCCGCGATCATCCAGGCCCGCTTGCGCAAGGAGGCCTATGTGCTGCACGCGCGGCGCGCGCTGGCCGGCGGCGCACCGATCCATCCGCGCCAGCGGCAGGTCGTCGAGGATCTGGCTCGCTTCGGCCGGCCGTACCTGAGCCGGCTGTGGGCGCGGCTACACGGCCGCGACGTCTGGCAGGAACCGTGCGACGACGTCGACGACGTGCGCGCACTGTTGGAGGGGGTCGCCCGCTCTGTGAGCCTCGACCACCGTCAGCGGATCAAGGCGATGCTGGAAGTGCAGGTGCCGCAATGAGGTTGGTAGCCGACTCGGGGTTGTGGCGGATCGGGCCCGCCGTGGCCGCGGTGCCGCTGGTCGCGGTGCTGGAAGTCGACGGTGCGGTATTGGCGTGGACCGTCGACCAGCCCGACGACGGTGCCCAGATCACCCTGATCGACGCCGCCCGCGCGGACTGGCTGTGGCGGGTGCTCGGCGAGGACGGCCACCGCAAGGTGGCCGCGGCGGCGGCAGCCCCGCCGGATCCGACTGCCGGCGTGGATCTTTCGGGCGTCGAGGTGCACGACGGGGCACTGGACGGGCTGCGCAGGCTGGCCGTCGGGCATTGGTTGCGCCGGTGGTGGCCGGCCAGTGTCCGCGACGGCATCAGCGGCCTCGACCCGGCACTGCTGGACGCCGAGGTCGCGCTGCTGACCGCCGATGCCGAGGATTTTCTCGGCGAGGACAGCCTCGACGGCAGCGTCGCCGACCTGTTGGGCCCGCACGCGGCCGCGCTGGGCATGCATCTGGTGGTCGGTGACCCGCGGGTGGTCGAGTTGGTGCACGACGCCGTACGGCTGGCCGGGGATGTCGGCGTCGACGCCGCCGGCTGGGCGGAGTTGGCCGACGCCGTCGAACATGCGCAGGCGCCGGCGGCCCCGGCGCGCCGCGACGACTATGCGCTCGCCGCCGGCGGCGACGTCGGCCAGGCACAACGGGCGACGATCGCCCGGGGGACGGCATCGATTGCCTGGTCCGGGGTTCCCGCCGCGGTGTTCGACGCCGCCGAGGACACCGTCACCTGGAGTGTGGCCGCCGACGGCGACCGGGTGACCGCCACGCTGCACGCCGCGGTGATCGGGCCCGGCGTGTCGACCGGTGTGCCGGTCGTGCTGCGCTGCGGGGAGTTCACCGCGACAGGTGCACTCGACGCGTCGGGCCGGGCGACGTTACCGCTGCGCGATGCGGCGGGCACACCGGCGGCCGTCACCGCCGCCTGGGATCAGGACTGGTCGGTCACCGCCGTCACCGTCGGCGTCGACGTCGAGGAGCCCGTGCACGCGCGCCAGCGGGTCCGCGATTTCGCCCGGCGGCGGCTCGCCCAGCCGGAATCCGACGCCTATTTCGCGGAGATCCTGGCCGCCGAATCCGACTACTGAGCCAGCGGCGACGGCGGGCCCGGCTTGACGTTCGCGGCGTCCCGGCGGCGGGCCGCCATCCCGGCCAGCGCCTCGAACACCACCCGGTGGGCGGCGTTGACCGTCAACTCGGCGTGATCGTAGGCCGGGGCGACCTCGACGACGTCGACACCGACCACGTCGTGCTCGTAACACAGCTGCCGGACCATGCGCAGCAGGTCGGCGCTGGTGATCCCGCCGGGCTCCGGGGTTCCGGTACCCGGCGCGTGCGCCGGATCCAGGACATCGATATCGACTGACACATACAGCTTTTCGGCCTTGGCGAGCGCTTCGCCGACGGCGCGGCGCATCACTTCCTTGAAACCCAGATCCCAGATCTGCTGCATGGTGTGCCAGGTCATGCCCTGGGCCTGCATCCACTCGAAGGTGTCCTGTGGCGGCCAGTACCCGCGCAGACCGACCTGCACGAAATGTGTTCCGGGAACGGCACCGGACTCGATCAGCCTGCGCATCGGGGTGCCGTGGCTCGCCAGGTTCCCGTCGATGATGTCGGCGGTGTCGGCGTGCGCGTCGAAATGCACGATGCCGACATTGCCGTAACCGTGTACGTCGGCCACCGCGGTCGCCGCCGGCCAGGTGATCGAGTGGTCACCGCCCAGGATGACCGGCACGATGCCGCGGGAGGCGACGGTGTGTACCCGCTCGCGGATGTTGGCGTGCGACACCTCGGTCAGCCCGTGCGGGCAATGCGCGTCGCCGAAGTCGACGACCTCGAGCCAGTCGAAGATCTCCAGGCCGAGATCCATGTGGTACGTACCGGGTTCGTACGCCGTCGCCCGGATCGCCCGCGGCCCGAACCGGGCGCCGGGGCGGTTCGTGGTGGAGATGTCGAACGGCGCCCCGACGATCGCCACGTCCGGTCGCCAGCTGTCCAACTGCTCGGTTTCGGTCAAGAAGGGGCGGTGCCCGAACGAGGCCAGACCCGCATACGGCAGGTCCAGTTGCCCGGCCATCCCGGGAGGCAGTTCACGCTCGGGCTTGTGGTCGTGGCCGGAACTCATCAGCCAGACATTACCGCCGGCGGGCCGGCAGAGTGAGCCTCGATGACGGTGCCCGGAGACAGGAGTTGCTGATCGTCACAGCAGCGGAGTGTCGTAGCCGTCGGTCTCGTCATCGGAGATGCTGAGGTTCGGGCGCACGACGTAGCGGGCCTGGTTGCCGCCGGCCCGGCGCGCCTCGTACATCGCCGTGGTGGCCAGCGCCACGATCTCGTCGAGGATTTCGTTGGGCGGGTGTTCGACCAGCGGCTGCAACGGCGTGCTGACCACCCCGATGCTGGCCGTCATCCCGTCCGGTGACGAGGCGATCGCACCGCGGATGCGTTCGATCAGCGGCGACGAATCGGGCGTCGTGAAGCAGTCGGCGACAAAGAATTCGGCCTCGCCGACGTGGCCGACGATCGCACCGCGGCGCACCGTCTCGCGCAGGGCCTGGGCGGCGGCCACCCGCGCCCGGTTGCCACCGCGGTTACCGGCGACGGCGACGATCGCCCCGAAGCTGTCGATGTTGACGACCGCGATCACCAGGTAACGGTCGTCGTCGCGGTTGCGGGAGGCCAACAGCGTCGCGGTCTGCAGGTAGAACGCGTCACGGTTGAGCAGTCCGGTGAGCGGTTCGACGGCGTCGGCACCGTCCTCGGCACCGGTCAACCACACCACCAACCGGCAGGAGAAGGCCGCGAACACGTACAGCAGCAGGATCAACGCCACACCGGCGAGCGCCAGCGGAAGGTCGACCGAGGCCATCCGGATCGCGAGGTAGGTCAGTGTGCCGATCGCGACGGCCAGGACCGTCGCCAGCAGCCGCGGGCCGTGGAAAAGCGCGGTGTAGCCGATGATCAACGCGAACGACGAGGCGCCCAGCAGCCCGTACATCGGGACCACCGGCACGACGGTACCGATCGGAATCGCGAGGGTGGCGACCACGACCAGCAACGCGGACTCGGTCCTGGTCGGCCAGCGGTGGCGCAGCCAGAGGAACGTCGACGCGAAACACAGGACCGAAACCACGATCAGCAGCGCTCGGCTGATCGGCCACTGCAGCACAGCCTTGCTGCCGACCGTCGACAGGGTGACCAGCCCCAGCGTGAAGACGCTGCCAGCAATGACCCGGGACGTGTAGGTCTGGGCCCCGCGGGCGGCGAGTAGCGCGGTCAAGGTGTAGTACTGATTCGCAGAACGGGCTGGGAACGCCAGTCGCATCAACCCACCCCTTCGTCATCGCACCGCTGCACGACCCGCCAGCAACGAATCCGCCCATGCGCTACCGGTGCCGGCTACCGAGCCTATCGAACGCTTTCTGCACTGGCCACCCCTGGTTTTCTCAGTTTTTCCGGATATGACAATTTCGTCGGCGTGGCGAATGGTCGGCAGGCTCACCCAGGGACGATGACGGTCAGCTCGTCACCCGCCCGTTCGACCTGCATACCGGCCCGGCGGGCGACGGCGGCGACGGCGGCCGCGTCGCCGGGCTCGGCGCGCGTGGTCGCAAGGGCTCGCGCCAGCCGGCCTTTGTGCGCCTTGTTGAAGTGCGTGACCACGGTGCGCCGACCATCCGGACGTTCGGCCAGCACGTCCACCCGCACCGCCTCGGGTAGCCGGCCCAAGCCGGCATACGAACCGGACCGCAGATCGACGATCAGGTCGGCGGCGGCCCATTCGGCCAGGACCGGTTCCAGCACCGGACGCCACCGCGCGGCGAGCGTCGCGCCGCCGGGAAGTTTGGAGCCGGCCGACAGCCGGTAGGCCGGAATGCGGTCGTCGGCCCGGAGCACACCGAAAAGCGCCGAGCCGACCGCCAACCTGGCGCGGGCCCGCGCGGCGGCCGCACCACGCAGCGACTCCACATCCAGCGCGTCGTAGAGGACACCGGTGTAGCGGCTGATCGCCGGCAGCGTCGGCGAACTCAGCAACGTCGCGTTGCGTTCGATTTCGGCGTCCTGCGCTCCGGAGAGGCCCAGTGCCGCCCGGCAGGCCTCGGGTTCGGCGGCCAGCGTGACCAGTTCGCCGACGAGCTCACGGCGCAGCGGGTGCAACGCCGGACTGGCCAGATCGTCGATCCGCAACGGCGGCCCGTCGCCGCCACTGCGCTTGGTCTCCGACGGCGGAAGCAGAATGATCACGACCCAAGACCGTAGTGGGCGGCCCGAACCGGTCGCGCGTGGACATCGCTGATAAGTTTGGCGTTCGGTGTCTTGATCCAACAGGACCCGGCCGCCCGCTGCAGCATTTCCGGGGGTACATGGTGGTCCCGGCTGATCCGCCGAACCCTGCCGAAGAACTCCGTCAACTTCGGCATCTCATCGATCACTTGCCTGGCATCGTCGGGTACTGGGATCGCAACCTGCACAACGTGATTGCCAATGATGCCTACCTGCAGTACTTCGCGATGGCACCGCACGAGGTGCACGGGCGGCACATTCGGGAGGTGTTGGGGGAAACCGTCTACGCGCTGAACCTGCCCTACATCATGGGTGCGCTCGCCGGTCGCCCGCAGCTGTTCGAGCGCGAACTGGTGGGCCTGGGCGGTATCAGCCGGCGCACCCTGCTGTCCTACATCCCCGACATCATCGACGACGAGGTCCGCGGTTTCTATGTGCAGGGCACCGATCTCACCGACCAGTCCGAGGCCGAACGTGCCCGCGACGACGGGCGGCGGTTGTTCGAGATCAGCATGGCCAACGCCCCGTTCGGCAAGGCCGTGGTGACCACCACCGGGGAGATGCTGCTGGCCAACCCCGCGCTGTGCGCGTTGACCGGGTACAGCGCCGACGAACTCGTCGGCCGGGACTACCGCGA
>JAEZIA010000439.1 GCA_023416315.1 Actinomycetes bacterium | reverse complement strand
CAATTACGCAGGCCCGCAACACTTCTGCCATTATCGCGGCGTGCTCCGCGTGGGTGCCGGGAACCGTGCTGGGCCGCTTGGGTTGGGAGATAGTGCCTTCTCTTCCGGCGCTATCTTGGCCTCGCCAGGCGTCCGTGCTTCCTTTGTACTCCGTGACCACGGTCACAGCAAGTGCTTCGCAGGCAACGAATTGGATGCGTTTAAAAGGAGAACCGGCGTAACACCGAGTACGTCAACGCGCCGGCGGCCAGCGCGCTGATTCCCAACGCCGCAGTGGTGGCGACGGCCGCGCCCGACGGTGCCGGAATCCGGTCACGCAAGGGCACCGGCCGCAGGAAGGCCAGCACCGGCCAGTCCTGTGCGGCGGCTTCCTTGCGCAGCGCGCGATCGGGGTTCACGACGGCCGGGTGACCGACCGCGCGCAGCATCGGCAGGTCGGTGATCGAGTCGGAGTAGGCGTAGCAGTGTTCGAGCGAGTACCCCTCGAGCACCGCCAATTCCCGGATGGCCGCGGCCTTTCCCTCGCCATAGCAGTAGAAGGCAACCTCGCCGGTGTACTTGCCGTCCTCGATCACCATCCGGGTGCCCATCGCGTGGGTGGCGCCCAGCGCGCGCGCGATCGGCGCGACGATCTCCTCACCCGACGCCGAGACGATCACCACGTCGCGGCCGCACAACCGGTGGTCAGCGATCAGTTCGGCAGCTTCCGCAAAGACCAGCGGATCGACGATGTCGTGCAGTGTCTCGGTGACGATCGCCCTGACCTGCTCGACATCCCAGCCGGCGCACATCGCGGTGACGTAGGACCGCATCCGGTCCATCTGGTCGTGGTCGGCACCCGACATCAGAAAAAGGAACTGCGCGTAACTGGATTTGAGAACGGCCCGGCGGTTGAGCAGCCCTTGGTCAAAGAACGGTTTGCTGAAAGCCAGCGTGCTTGACTTGGCGATGACGGTCTTATCGAGGTCGAAGAAGGCCGCTGTGCGAGATGGGGCCCCAGGTGCGGGCGCCGGCCGAACGTGGATTAGCTGGTCGGCGGCCGAGGCAGGGTCGGTCACGCCTCCCAGGATAGGTCCGGTGCCGTCGACGGTTCGGAGCCGACGACAAAGTGGCAGGCCAAGCCACGTGTCGCGCCCTGCAGTTTCACAGCGAATACATGGTTTCGAAGTGGTAGCAACACTTGCGCGACTGCACATTGTCGTGTGTATAGTGAGTATTACCTGGCTTATGCTGGGTGTGCATCAGCCCGACCCCCCGGGGCTGATACACGACGACCTCCGCCTCCTCCCCCCCTGGCGGGGGTCGTCCCTTTTTCCGGCCAAGAATTTCTTTCACTCTCGGCAAAGTCGATAAACGTTGCCGGGATCACTGTGGCGCCGTCTTCGTGTCATGAGTTACTCCCCAGATCGGCGTTCATCCACAGAACGCCCGAAGCCCACTGGCGTGGCCCGGCCGGGCGGCCGACTCTTGCGTGGTGAGCAGCAGTCCGGGAGCCGTCCTCATCCGCGTCGCCGGCCGGGAATTACTCGAGCAGGCCGAGCGCATCGTCGCGGCCGCCGGGCTGCGCCCGGTCACGGTATCCACGCCGCTGACCCGCAACATCTGGTCCGCCGCGGCCGCGATCATTCTCGACTCCGACGCTGCCGCGAGCTACGAACACGACGGTCTGCCCAGGCGGGACCGGGTGATTCTGGTTACTTCGAGCGAACCGCAGGGACCGACGTGGGCGGCGGCGATGGCTGTTGGCGCTCAATGCGTTTGCGTGCTTCCGGCCGACGATGGCGAGTTGATTCGGCAGCTATCCGACGCCGCCGACGCGGCCCGCGAAGGGCTCCGCGCCGGCCAGGTGATCGCGGTGACCGGCGGGCGCGGCGGTGCCGGGGCCTCCACGTTCGCGGCCGCACTGGCTCAGACGGCGACGCCGGCACTGCTGATCGACCTCGACCCATGGGGCGGCGGGATCGACCTACTGCTGGGAAGCGAGTCGGTACCCGGGCTGAGGTGGCCCGACCTGAGCCTGCAGGGCGGCCGAGTGGCGTGGCCTGCGGTCCGCGACGCACTACCCAGTCATCGCGGGGTGAGCGTGCTGTCCGGCGCCCGGCACGGCCACGACATCGAAGCCGCGGCGGCCGAGGCCGTCGTCGATGCCGGCCGGCGCGGCGGGAATGTGGTGATCTGTGATCTGCCGCGGCGAATCACTGCGGCCGCCGCCTGCACACTCGACGGCGCCGATCTGGTGGTCATGGTCACCACCTGTGATGTCCGTGGGGTCGCGGCGGCGGCCGCGATGGCGCCGGTGCTGCTCGGGGTCAATCCGAACGTCGGGCTGGTGGTGCGCGGCCCCGCCCCGGGCGGGCTGCGGGCCGCCGAGGCCGCTCAGGTCACCGATCTGCCCCTGCTGGCGGCGATGCGGCCAGAACCGATGCTCGCCGAACGCCTCGAGCGCGGCGGCTTGCGAGTGCGGCGTCGTTCTCCGCTCGCCGCCGCCGCACGTGCGGTGCTCACCCTGCTCCCGGCCGGCGGGCGGGTGCGTGCGGCATGAACGCCTCCTTGGTGGATCGGGTCCGCGAGCGGCTGGCGGCCGAGTCGTCGTCTTTGCGGCCCGCGGCGGTGGCGGCCGCGATCCGGGCCGAAGCCGGAGGTGTGGTCGGCGACACCGAGGTCCTGACCAACCTTCGGGTCCTGCAGACCGAACTCACCGGAGCGGGCCCACTTGAGCCGTTGCTGCGCGCACCGGGCACTACCGACGTGCTGGTCACTGCCCCGGATGCGGTGTGGGTGGATGACGGTACCGGCTTGCGCCGCGCCTCCGTGCGGTTCACCGACGAAGGCGCGGTGCGCCGGCTGGCACAGCGGCTCGCCGTGGCGGCCGGACGCCGACTCGACGACGCGCAGCCGTGGGTCGACGGGCAGTTGACCGGGCTGGGGTCCGGTGAGTTCTCGGTGCGTCTGCATGCCGTTCTGCCGCCGGTCGCCGCCGCCGGAACGTGTCTGTCGTTGCGGGTGCTGCGGCCGGCCACCCAGGATCTCGCCGCGTTGATCGCCGCAGGCGCGATCGGGTCGGCGGCCGCCGAGCTGCTGGCCGACATCATCGAGGCCCGGTTGGCCTTCCTCGTCTCCGGTGGCACCGGCGCAGGGAAGACAACGCTGCTGGCGGCGGCGCTCGGAGCGGTCGACGGCGGCGAGCGGATCGTGTGCGTGGAAGACGCCCCCGAGCTGGCACCGCGCCATCCGCACCTGGTGCGGCTGGTGGCACGCGCCGCCAATGTGGAGGGTGCCGGCGAGGTGACGATGCGGCAGTTGGTCCGCCAGGCGTTGCGGATGCGGCCGGACCGGATTGTCGTCGGCGAGGTACGCGGCGCCGAGGTGGTCGACCTGTTGACCGCGCTGAACACCGGGCACGACGGCGGCGCCGGGACCGTGCACGCCAACAGCCCGGCCGAGGTCCCTGCCCGGCTGGAGGCACTCGCTGCGCTCGGCGGGCTGGACCGCGCCGCACTGCACAGCCAACTGGCCGCGGCGGTGCAGGTGGTGGTGCACGTCGCTCGCCGCCGCGACGGCACCCGCAGGCTCAGCGAGATCGCGGTGCTATGCCGGACCGACCGCGGCATGGTGCGGATGGTTACGGCCTGGCATGTCGACCGGGGCAAGCTGGACGGCCATGGGCAACTGCGGACCCTGATTGACCAACGGCGCCAGACGTGACCGGAATGCCCTTCGCTGCAGTGCTTTTGGGGCTCGCCGTGCTGGTTGCACCGCCCCCGCCGCGGGCTCGGCTGGGACTGACGCCGCCACCGGCGCGGTGGCGGGCGGCGATCGTGGTGGCCGGCCCGATGATGCTCGCACTGGTGCTGCCGCCCGCGGTGGTTGTCGCGGCCGTGGTGCTCGGTGGCACGCTGTTGGTCCGCGGGCGGCGTCGCCGCCGGGACGGTGAGCGCGCCCACGCCGGTCAGGTGCTGGCCTCGGCGCTGGAGACGCTGGCAGGCGAGTTGCGGGTCGGCGCGCATCCGGTGCAGGCCTTCGCGATTGCGGCCGAGGAGTCCAGCGGCGCGATCGGTGCCGCGTTGCGGGCCGTGGCGGCGCGAGCCGGGTTGGGTGCCGACGTCGGCACCGGCCTGCGGGCGCTGGCCGGTGCGACATCGGTGCCCGCCCAGTGGGATCGGCTCGCGGTGTGCTGGCAGCTGGCAGCCGACCACGGGTTGGCGATGGCAGAGCTGATCCGCACCGCCCACCGCGACATCGTTGAACGACAACGATTCACCGCCCGGGTCCGGGCCGGCCTGGCCGGTGTTCGCGCCACCGCCGCGATCCTGGCCGGCCTGCCGCTGCTGGGAGTTCTGCTCGGTGAGTTGATCGGTGCGCATCCCGTCCGATTTCTGCTCGGCGGCGGCGTGGGCGGCTGGCTGCTGGTGGCCGGCGCGGTGCTGGTGTGCGCCGGCCTGATGTGGGCCGATCGCATCACCGATCGGCTGCTGACGTGAGCGCCGCCGCGGTGCTGCTGGCCGCCGCACTGCTTATCTCACCCGGCCCACGTGCGATGCGCCGCCGGCTGGGATTGGTACCAGTGCGGCCGGTTACGGCCAATCATCCACGGCCACAGACCGATCCGCTGGCAACCGCGTCGGCACTCGAGGTGTTCGCGGTGTGTCTGTCGGGCGGCATGGCGGTGTCCGCCGCGGCCGCCGCGAGGGCGCCCTCGGCGCCGGACCGCCTCGCTGCGGTGCTGCGGCACGCGGCGGACCTGTTGGCGCTCGGCGCCGACCCGGACACCGCGTGGCCGTCGCAGCCGGGGGAGGACAGTGATGGGCTGTCCCGGCTGGCGCGCCGGTCGGCGGCATCGGGTAGCGCACTGGCCCACGGCGTCGCCGAACTCGCCGAACAATCCCGCCAAAACGCCGGCCATGCCGCGGCGGCGGCTGCCGAGCGTGCCTCGGTGTTGATCGCGGGCCCGCTCGGGCTGTGTTTCCTGCCCGCCTTCGTCTGCCTCGGCATCGTGCCCGTGGTGGCCGGCCTGGCCGGAGACGTATTCACCTCGGGAGTTCTGTGAGAGAAGGGAAAGGCATTGGATACCAGAGTGATTCGAGAGTTGAAGGCGCGGATTGTGCTGGCCGCGGTCGACGACGCCGGAATGTCGACCGTGGAGTACGCGATCGACACGATCGCCGCCGCGGCGTTCGGCGCGATCCTGTACAGCGTGGTCACCGGGGATTCGATCGTCGGCGCACTGACCAACATCATCAACCGCGCGCTGAACACGAAAGTCTGACCGGTGACGGCGGTTTCGCCACGGTCGAGGCGGCCCTGGCCATCGCCGCGCTGGTCGTGGTTCTGGTCGTCTGCGCCGCCGGCCTCACCGCGGTGGCGATGCAGGTGCGCTGCATCGACGCGGCCAGGGAGGCGGCCCGGCTGGCGGCGCGCGGCGACTCGGCGAGTGCGGCGGTCGCGGCCCGTACGGTCGGACCTTCCGGCGCGGGACTGCAGCTGCGGCGTGACGGCGGCTTCGTGGTCGCGACGGTCCGGGGCCGGTCTCGGCTGCTGCCCGGCCTTGTCATCTCCGCCGACGCCGTCGCCGCCGCCGAACCTGGCGCGTGACGAGCACGGTGCGGCGACCGTGCTGGCGGCGGTGCTGATCACCGCGCTGACGGCGATCACCCTGGCCGGTGTGCAGCTCGGCAGTGCCGTGGTCGCGCGCCACCGAGCGCAGGCCGGGGCCGACATGGCCGCGCTGGCCGCGGCCATGTGGCTGCCCAGCGGGGCCGATACCGCCTGTCGCCAAGCAGCCGCGGTGAGCCGCGCCATGGGCGCGGC
>JAEZIA010000401.1 GCA_023416315.1 Actinomycetes bacterium | reverse complement strand
GTGATCGAGTTGCGGGTGGTCTCGTTGCCCGCCACTGCCAGCAGAATCACGAAGAAGCCGAACTCGTCATCGGAGAGCTTGTGCCCGTCGACATCGGCCTGCACCAGCTTGGTCACCAGATCGTCGCCGGGGTTGGCCGTCCGGTCGGCAGCCATCTGCATCCCGTACATGATCAGCTCGCCGGCGGCACCTTGCGGGTCGTTGCGGTGGAACTCGGGATCCGCCTCGCCGACCATCTGATTCGACCAATCGAACAGCTTCTTGCGTTCGTGCTGCGGAACTCCCATCAGATCGGCGATGGCCTGCAGCGGCAGCTCGCAGGAGACCTGCTCGACGAAGTCGCCTGAGCCCTCAGCTGCGGCTGCCTTGGCGATCGCCTGGGCGCGCTCTCGCAAATTCTCGCGCAACGTCTCGACCGCCCGCGGCGTGAACG
The DNA here is from genome assembly GCA_023416315.1 of Actinomycetes bacterium. Classification (GTDB taxonomy): domain Bacteria; phylum Actinomycetota; class Actinomycetes; order Mycobacteriales; family Mycobacteriaceae; genus Mycobacterium. The sequence continues at coordinate 19,191 of JAEZIA010000401.1, read as the reverse complement.
CCCGCGAGACGATCTGACGTAGATGGGTGTGCCGCGGTGCGTCCATGTTCAGCAGGATGAACTGGCCGGTGTCCTTGTGCGACACCGCCGGATTGTCGGGATACCGCGGCAGCGCGGTGTTCTCCAGGCTGGAGAAGATGTCGCTGCGCCGCGAGATCTCCTTGACATCCTTGTGCTTGGTGACCACCCAGTAGCCGTCGTCGTCGAAACCGCCGACACCAGGCGGTTGCTCGTTCCACCAGATCGGCGCGACCCGCCGCAACTCGGCGAGTTCCTCGACCGGGAGCCGCTCGTTGTTCAGATCGGGATCAGTGAAGTCGAAACCAGGGGGCAGGTTAGGGCTGGGCATGTACAGCGCACCTCCATACGACATCGTCTAGTGGCCGGTGATTCATGCCTACACCACGCACGGAGGGCTCCGTGGCCGGTTTCGGAAACTCGCAACTAGAACGTGTTCTATTGACGAGCCAGCGCGTCGGCGGTGGCCTCGTCCGCGGGCAGGAACGCCTCGAGGCTGAGTTCGGCGGCGGTGAGGTCGAGTGCGGTGCCGAACGTCGTCGCCATCGACAGGAACGTCAGCGGCACTCCGTCGCTGCCCGTGAGCTCCAGCGGCACCGCGACGCCGCCGAGGTCGGTGGACGCGTCTTCGCCGCCGGGGTAGGACTCGAGCTCGGCCAGCAATTCCGCCGAGCCGCCGGTATGCGCCTCGCGGCGCAGCCGGCTCAGCAGGTGGTGGCGCCATTGCGCGAGATTGCGGATGCGCGGCGCCAGACCGTCCGGATGCAACGCGATCCGCAACGCATTCGGGCTCTCCAACAGATGTGCCGCCACCCCGTCGAGCAGGACGGCCGTGCCCGAATTGATCTGCAGCACATCCCAATTCCGGTTCACCGCAAGGCAGGGATACGGGTCGTAGGCGGCCAGCACCCGGTCGACACCGGCCCGCACCGCCGCCATGCCCGGATCGTGAAAGTCCCGTTCGGCGTACGCCGGCGCCAACCCGGCGGCCAGCAGCAGGTGGTTCTGCTCGCGCGCCGGCACCGCCAGGGCGTCAGCCAGCCGCAGCACCATCGCACGGCTGGGCATCGAGCGCCCGCTCTCGACGAAGCTCACGTGCCGGGCCGAGACATCGGCCTCCAGCGCGAGATCGAGTTGGCTGAGCCGACGCCTGCGCCGCCAGTCGCGCAAGAGGTCGCCGAACGCCGTGCCAGTCATGGCGCCAGCATCTCGCACGCCGCTGCGCGGCGCCATTACCCCGGAGGTAATTGCCCCGCCTACCTCACCGGGGGGAGCGTGGGAGTCATGACGACGCACGGTGATCCGCATCCGGTTCCACGCTGGCTGGGCTTCGTGCTGCGGTCCGACCGCGCCGGCTCGGCGTGGTTCGTCGGCGCCGGCTTCTTCCTGGCGCCGCTGCTGGCCCTGGTGTCGCCATGGCCCGCGCTGACGGCCGCGATCTGGGTGGTGGTCGGCCTGTTCGGGCTCTGGCTCGGACTGCTCGGGGTCGCGATGGCCACCGGGCTGGCGATCGTCATGCGCTCGAATACCGAGATACCCGAGGACTATTGGCGCTCGATAGTGAACTTCTAGCCCTCGAGGACGACCGCGTTCTCCGGGCAGGCCTCGGCCGCCTCCCGAGCGCTGTCCTCGAGCCCGGCGGGCACCTCGTCGACGATCGCCTCGGCGTAGCCGTCGTCGGTCATCGCGAAGACGTCGGGACAGACCGTGGTGCACACACCGTGGCCGCGGCAGCGTCCGTCGTCGATGCTGGCTTTCATGCGAGATCAAACTCCAGGTGCAGTTCGGTGAGCCCACGCAGGATGTAGGTGGGCACGTAGGTGTAGCGACGGGCGCCGACGGGGCCGTGATGCTCCTCGCTGATCCGGATGTCGGTGGTGCGATCCAGCAGGCGCTCGAGCGCCACCCGCGCCTCGGCGCGGGCCAGCGGCGCGCCCGGGCAGGTATGGATGCCGCGGCCGAAGGCGATGTGCTGGCGGGCATTCGAGCGCGCCGGGTCGAAGGTGTTGGGATCGGCGAAGCGGCGCGGGTCGCGGTTGGCCGCGGCCTGGACCACCATCAGCGTGGAGCCGGACGGTACGTCGACGCCGCCGATCGTGACCGGCTCCTTCGACAGGCGGAAGTCACCCTTGACCGGGCTCTCGAAGCGCAGCGCCTCCTCGATGAAGTTGCTGACCTTGGACCGGTCCGCCCGCAGCTGCGCTTGGAACTCGGGGTTGTCACCGAGAATCTGCAGCGCGGCGCTCAGCAACCGCACCGTGGTCTCCTGCCCGGCCGAATACAGGTTGGCCGCCACCCGGGCCACGTCGCCGGGATCGGGCACCGAACCGTCGGGGAAGGTCGCCGCCGCCATCTCCGAGAGCACGTCACCGCGGGGGTTGGCGCGCCGGTCCTCGATGTAGTCGACGAACTTGTCGTAGAGGAATTCCAGCGGGGACTTGGCCAGGCTCTCACCCTTGACGCTGCCGATGCCGCCGCCGTGGTGCGCGCCGCTGGCCATCTCGCGGAGAAACTGCTCGCGGTCATCCGCGGGGACGCCGAGCAGGTCGGCGATGATCATCAGCGTGAACGGTTGCGCGAAGCCGGAAATCAGCTCGCCGCCAGTGCCGACCAGATAGTCATCGAGGGCGCGATCGACCATCGTCCACATCGCGTCCTCGTTCTCCTTGAGGCGCTTGGGGGTGATCAACCGCATCAGCAGCGCGCGGTGATCGGTGTGTACCGGCGGATCCAGCGCCGGCAGCTGGTCGAAGAACGGCAGTTCATCGCGGTGCTTGGCGATGAGTTCGGGGACGTCGTCGCGCCCTTCGACCGGAACCGGGAAACCGGGGAAGGGTCCGGTCACCGCGATGCAGGACGAGAAGCGCTCGGCGTCACCGGCGACTTCGGTGGCTTCTTCCCAACCAGTGACCATCCACACGCCATGGTGTGGCTCCCGGGAGACCGGGCAGCGGGCCTGCAAGGCCTCCAGGTAGGGATACGGATCGGCGACCAGATCGCGATCCGTGAAGAAGTTGACGTCGTCTACATCGGTCACCGAGGAATCCCTTCACCCTTCCAACTGCCATACGATCGGCAAGGAGGATGCTAGCCGATCGTATGGTAGTTTACTAGCCGATCGTAAAGCGCGAAGGGAGCCACACGATGAGCGCAGTCGCCGTCGCCGACTCGGTTCCCGCCGCCCCGGACACCCGCCGGCGGCTCATCGACGCGGCGATCGCACTGTTCATCCGGCACAGCTTCGCCGGGACCTCGCTGCAGATGATCGCCGACGAGCTCGGCTTCACCAAAGCCGCTATCTACCACCACTTTCGGACCCGCGAGCAACTGCTCACCGCGGTCCTCGAGCCGATCATCGACAAGCTGTCCGCGGTGGTCGACGACGCGGAGAAGCAGCGCGGGGTGCATGCTCGCGCCGAGCGCATGCTCAGCGGGTACGCCCGGCTGGCGGTGGAGAACCCGATGCTGATCTCGGTGCTCGCCTCCGACCCGAGCGTGCACACCGTGCTCAAGTCCAACCGCGACTGGGCGCGCATGATCGCGCGGCAGATGACGCTGCTCGCCGACGTCCACCCCGGCCCGGGCGGCCACCTGCGGGCCCAGTTCGTGTTCGCCGGCATCGCCGGATCGGCCGATCCGAAACGCGAAGCCGACGACGAATGGCTGCACAGTCAACTCGTCGACGCCGGCCGGCGCGCGCTGGGGCTGCGTTCTCCGCGCCGAACCTCCTAGACCACAACAACTTTCGTTTACCAGGCGGTGCGACCGCCGGAAAGGGGAAACCTGTGTCCACCTCGAAGACGGCGTTGGTGACCGGTGGCGGTTCGGGTATCGGTGCGGCGGTGGCCAATCGGCTGCGCGCCGACGGCTACCACGTGGCGGTCATCGACCTCAATCCGTCCGAGGCCGAGTTCTGCTACGTCGCCGACGTGACCGACCGTGCGCAGATCGACGCCGCGCTCGCCGAGATCCACGCCGCCCTGGGCCCGGTCACGATCCTGGTCAACGCCGCGGGCAAGGACAGCTTCCGCCGCTTCACCGACCTGACGTTCGAGCAGTGGAAGCAGATCATCGACATCAACCTGCACGGCGTGTTCCACACCATCCAGGCCGTTCTGCCCGACATGATCGAGGCCGGCTGGGGCCGGATCGTCAACATCTCCTCGTCGAGTACGCATTCCGGCGTGCCCTACATGTCGGCCTACGTCGCCGCCAAGTCCGGCGTCAACGGCCTCACCAAAAGCCTTGCGCTGGAATACGGTCCGGCCGGAATCACCGTCAACGCCGTACCGCCGGGCTTCATCGACACCCCGATGCTGCGCAAGGCGGAGTCGCGCGGAAACCTCGGCGACGTCCAGGCCAACATCGATCGCACGCCGGTCCGCCGGATGGGCAAGCCTGAAGACATCGCCGCGGCATGCGCGTTCTTCATCTCCGAAGAAGCCGGCTACATCACCGGCCAGATCCTCGGCGTCAACGGCGGCCGGAACACCTAGCCGGCGGGCTGCGTCGACGTCGCGGTGACCGAGGTGGTCACCGTGACCGTCGTCGTGCTGACCGTCGTCGTCGCGCTGCCGGACGTGGCGGCGCTCGACGAGGTGCCGGACTCGAAGCCGGCCTCCTTGAACTCGATCCACGAGTCCTTGTAGATCACGTCATCGCCCGCGGACACCAGCATCTGGGTCGGCGAAACGGCATAGGTGACACCGTCATTGGAGGCGACCAGCGTTCCGTCGGAGCTGCGGGTGATCGGCAGGTGCAGGGGAGCGTTGTCGGACAGCCGCACGCCACGGTACTCGAGTCCGCCGTCGGCGTTCACGCAGATCACCACCATCGACTTGGTGGTGCGGCCGTAGGCCATCAGCGTCTGGTTCTCGTCGCACCGCGCCCCGGTGCCGACATAGCCTCGCGAATCGGCCTGAAAGGATACCGGCGCGCCCGAGGACGACGTCGATGTCGTTGTCGGGGTGGCACTCGTGGTGGCGGTCGTCGACAGCGTGGTGGGCGCCGCCTGCGCGACGGGCAGTGCGTCGGAGCCGGACGTCACGGACACGCCCACGACCACCCCGACGGCCGCGACAACCCCGCTGACCCCGAGCCACGGCAACAATTGCGCTGACATGGCCTAAGCGAACCACCCCGTGCGGCGATTTCGGCGCTGGTGCGACGGCGTTTCTCCCGACAAATCGTCGAGATCCCCGTCACGCTCCCGAGTCGGCCGCCGCCGCCGGAGTCGGGACGTGGGTGAGCACCGCCCACAACAGCGCCGCGGCCTGCCGGGCCTGATCGGTGGGCACGATCGGCGCGCCCACCGCGGGCTGCTCGGCGGGCGCCCCGCTGATGTGTTCCACCAACGCCACCGCCAACGAGCGCAGCTTCACGTTGGACTCGTGGCTGGCGCGACGCAGCGTCGCCCACGCGGTGTCGGCGTCACACATCAGCCGGCCCATGATCGCGCCTTTGGCCTGCTCGATCGCGCCGCGGGACTGCAACACCGCGAGCATGTCGGCGGTCGCGGTCTCGTCCTCGGTGCCCGCCGACACCATCGCCGCGCTGACGAGTCGTTCGTAGCCGATCAGCGTGGTCACCGTGGTGGCCGACGCGGGTCGATCCAGCGCGCAGGACAGCACGACCGTGCCGTCGGCCTTCCACACCCCGGGTACCGCCACGGAACCGCGGATCTCCCGCCATGCCGCACTGTGCTCGGGCACCCGGGCGTCCATGGCCTGCAGGCTCAGGTCCGGCCAGCGCTCGTCGGACCACAGGTCCAGACTCAACACCGGCATCTGATGGACGAACGCGTCGATGACAGGACCGCCCAGCCCGGACAGCTGCGCCTCGACGATTTCGCCGCCGTAACCCCGGGCGGCCAGGACGGTCACCTCGTCGGGATCGGCATTGTTGTCGTGCACGGTGATGGTCAGGCCCACCGCCTCGGGCAGGTCGAGGTGGATGCGTTCGAGGATCCGCTCGAACAGCTCGCTCTGCTGCGAGGCGTCCCGCGGGTGGAACTCCGGCACAGGCATGGTGTGTCACTCAATCCTGGGTGATGACGGCCGCGACCCGGTCCAGCCCGGAGATGCCGAGCAAGGTCTTGATCGGTCCCTCGGCGGCCACGACCATCGTGAGCTCCGTCGTCGCGGCCACCGTGAACAGCGCCCGTACCGCCGCGCTGTCGCAGTAGGTGACACCGGACAGGTCGACGGTCAGCGTGGCCGAGCCGGCGGCGGCTTTGGCCATGATGTCCTGGAATTCGCCGACATTGGCCAAGTCGATCTCGCCGGAGGCAACGACACCCGGCGACTCCAGATCGGACCCTTCCGTGGTCCGGAACTGGGCCTCTGCCATCAGCGCAACTCCTTGAGCATTTCGGCGGTCGTCCCGACGCACAAACCGTAACCGCAGTTACTCGGCGATTCTGGCGGATGGGTCCAACCGGTGCGCGCACGCACCGTCGGCACGATTTTAGGTGCCAACGTCACTCCCGCCGCCATCTTCACCCCCCGACGACGTAATCGCCGGGCAGCTTAGCAAGCTTTGGTGCACGCCGAGGCCTCTGTGGCCGAAGGCGCCTTTCCGGTTTCACCGCAGGCACACCTGCCACAGCCGTTAGGCTCTTGCTCAGGGTTGCCGGGGGCAAGGGGCCCTGCCGGTAGAGACCTAGAGGGTGGAAAAGATGCTCCGCGAACTCGTCATCGCAGCAGCCGTCGCCGGTACGGCCCTGGCAGTGGCTCCTGCTGCCGCAGCCGACGAACCGCATGGGCCGTTCCCCGGCGATCCGCCGGGCATGAGCTACGAGGCCTATATGAATGCCCCCTGCTATCGGTGGGACCGATTCGTCTTCGGTCGCGGCCCGGGCGGCGAACCGCTGGCCTGCCACTGGATTCCGGGACAGTCACCGATCGGAATGGACCGGCCGCCGGAGGGCGTGGGCTTCTGGGTGCTGTCGCCGAAGATCTACGGCGTGCAGGAGGTCGGTTCGCCGTGCCCGGGTTCGCAAGCCGCAGCCCAGTCGCCGGATGGCCTGCCGATGCTCTGCCTCGGCGCGCGAGGCTGGCAGCCCGGATCCATGCATTCCGGCGACTGGGGCAACGGGAACGACTTCTACCCGGCGGGCTAGTTCCCGACGGATCTAGACGGACGCCGCCTCGTTGAGCTCCTCGAGGCGGCCAGTCGCCTCGAGATACTCCTGCACCCAGCGCTCGATTACCGTCGCCGTCTTCTCGACCTTGGTGAACTGACCGACGACCTGACCGATCGGGTTGAACGCGACGTCCACGCTCTCGTTCGGGTACTTGTGCGTGGCGGCGACGGCCATACCGGAAACCATGTACTGCAACGGCATTCCGAGTGGCTTGGGATTGCCCTCCTTCTCCCAGGCCTCGGTCCAGTCATTGCGCAGCATGCGCGCGGGCTTGCCGGTGAAGGAGCGGCTGCGCACGGTGTCGCGGCTCTCCGCCTTCGCATACGCGGCGTGCTGGACCTCGGTGTGCTCGGACTCCTCGACCATCACCCACTGCGAACCGGTCCATGCGCCCTGAGCACCGAGCGCCAGGGCCGCGGCGATCTGCTGGCCGGAGCCGATACCGCCGGCGGCCAGCACCGGAACCGGCGCAACCGCCTTGACGACCTGCGGCCACAGCACGATCGAGCCGATCTCACCGCAGTGGCCACCGGCCTCGCCACCCTGGGCGATGATGATGTCCACGCCGGCTTCGGCATGCTTCTTGGCCTGCGACGGCGACCCGCACAGCGCGGCGACCTTGCGGCCCTCGGCGTGAATGTGGTTGATCATGTCGGCGGGCGGCGTCCCGAGCGCGTTCGCGATCAAGGTGCACTTGGGGTGCTTGAGCGCGACCTCCACCTGAGGCGTCGCGGTCGCCTCGGTCCAACCCAGCAGCTGCAGGGCGTCGTCGTCACTGTGGTCGACTGGGACTCCGTGATCAGCGAGCACCTTCTTGGCGAAATCGATGTGCTCCTGCGGCACCAAATCGTTGAGCGTCTTCTTCAGCACCTCGGGGGACAGGTCGGTGGAGTCCATGCCCTCGTACTTGTTCGGGATCACGATGTCGACGCCGTAGGTGTGGTCGCCGATGTTCTCGTCGATCCACTTCAGCTCGATCTCGAGCTGTTCGGGGGAGAACCCGACCGCGCCGAGCACGCCGAAACCACCGGCCTTGCTCACGGCGACAACCACGTCCCGGCAGTGGGTGAACGCGAAGATCGGATATTCGATGTCGAGGTCGTCGCAGAGGGAAGTGCGCATGGACCGGCTCCTTCACAGCGTGGGGCATAGTCAGACTGGAACGTGTTCTAGTTTAGTACGCGCCGTGCGCGCCAGTTCCAGGTATCCGGCATCGAAGACCGACGAATGCCTATCGGCAGTGTGATCCCGGAGTAAGTTGAGAGGTATCGACGCATCGTCGGACGGGGGTCCGCCATGGTTGTCCCGAAGGTTCGCACCCGGCGCGTCATGATGGCCGGAGCGGCCGCCCTGATCGCGCTTGCGTCCGTCGGCGTCGCGCCGGCGGCCGCCGCGCCGGACTGCATCAACGGCGTCTACCCACTCAACCCGTATGTGGTGAACTGCAACCTGCCCGCTCGCGGCAATCGAGCGATCGGCGCCGCGCCCGACGCCGGCGCGATCATCGCCTGCAGGCACAACCCGATCTGCCTGTCGTATTACGTGAATTACCCAGGGACGCTTATCGTTCCGGGCTATCGGCCCTAGCTGGACGCGCCGACGCCGCTGCGCCCGCGGACCACCAGCGAGCCCGCGACGACCAGCACGCCGATCACCGTCAGCGGGATCGACCAGGCGCGCCGCTGCGAGACCGCCGACTGACACTGCGCCACATAGTCGGTGTGCGGGACGATCTCGTTGAGGATCGGCACGTTGGCGACGATGCCCTTGTCGTTGGCCGCGCGGGCCTGCGACAGATCGGCCGAGACGGCGTTGCCGCAGCCGATGCTGCCGCCGTTGCCGTCGGCGGTCGAGACCGGGACCAGCAGCGCGATCAGTCCGGCAACCAGGAGCGCTGCACCCACCAGGAGAACCAAACGCCGCATCGCCATGCTCGCTCCTTACGCATCCGTGAATTCGGTGCGCGGTGACTACCCCGGAGCCGGTGCGGCCAAACGCCACTCACGGCTTGGCGAACAGCTCCACCTCGGAGACCAGCGGCAGATCGAGCGTGGTGCGGATACCCGGCGGCGCGGCGATCACCGCAGGAATCGCGTTGACGATGCGGCCGGCGCCCGCGGCGATGGCGGCGTAGTTGTGATCGCCCTTCTTGCTGGTCGGACAGATGTCGACGACGTAGGACGGCTCACCGGTGATCTCCACCCGGTACGACCCGCCCGGCTGGGCAGGCTGCGCCCAGTCCGGCCGCAGATCCTCGCGCAGCCGGGTGACGTGCTCGACGACGATCGCAGCATGGTCGCCGACCATGCCCTTGATCTCGAAGCGCACCGCGGCCACCCCACCCTTGGGGATGTGGCCGGCGGCGACGTCGAACGCCTCCGGGGCGGGCTCGCGTTCGTAGCTCTCGGTGATCGCATCCAGCTTGATGTTCAGCCCCGCCGCCAGCTGACGGATACCGCACCCCCAGGCGATGCCGAGCACGCCGGGCAGGAACAGCATCGGCACGTCGTCGAGCGAATTACCGAATCCCATGACGTCGAACATCACCGTCGCGCCGTCGTAGGTGGCATAGTCGGCGATCTCCATACAGCGCACCTGCTGGATGTTCTGACACGTGCTGGCAATCGCCAGCGGAATCAGGTCGGTGACGAAGCCGGGGTCGACGCCGTTGATATAGATACTCGAATTGCCAAGGCGGGCAGCCTCTTCCAGCGGCTCGATGTATTTATCCGGCATCGAGCCCCACGGGAACTGCAGCACCACCGGCGCCGAACCGACGACGTTGATGCCGGCGGCCAAAATCTTGCGGACGTCCTCCATCGCTTGCGGCATGCGGGTGTCGCCCATCGCGCAGTAGACCGCGCACTCGGGCTCGGTGGCCAGCACGGCGTCGAGATCCTTGGTCGCCAGGATCCCGGTCGTGACGTCGAGTCCGGCCAACTCGCCCGCGTCCTTGCCCACCTTCTCGTCGGCCGACACGCACAGCCCGGTCAGTTCGAATCCCGGGTTCTCGATGATCTCGGATAGCGCTATCCGTCCGACGTTTCCGGTGCCGATGTGGGCAACGCGGATGGCCATGAGTTCTCCTTGCGCTCGGTGTGCGGTCGGTTCAGTATGCGCACTCGGCGGCGGAACTGGAACAAGTTCTACTTTGGAAAAACCCGCTGCGGTAGCCTGTCGGCTCATGGGACGCGTAGACGACAAGGTCGCGATCATCACCGGTGGAGCTCAGGGTATGGGAGCCGCCGACGCGCGGATGCTCGTCGCCGAGGGCGCCAAGGTGGTGATCGGGGACATCCTCGACGACAAGGGCAAGGCGCTCGCCGACGAACTCGGTGAGGCGGCGCGCTACGTGCACCTCGACGTGAGCGACGCCGAACAGTGGGAGGCCGCCGTCGCGACCGCGGTCACCGAGTTCGGCAAGGTCAATGTGCTGGTGAACAACGCGGGCATCGTCCAGGTCGCGCCGCTGAAGTCACTCGACGTCGAGCGCTGGAAGAAGGTTCTCGACGTCAACCTCACCGGCGCCCTGCTCGGAATCAAGGCGGTGCTGGAGCCGATGAAGGCCGCCGGTGGCGGCTCGATCATCAACGTGTCGTCCATCGAGGGCCTGCGCGGCGCGTCGTGGGTGCACAGCTATGTGGCGTCTAAGTGGGGTCTGCGCGGCCTGACGAAATCGGCTGCGCTGGAACTGGCCTCGGACAACATCCGGGTCAACTCGGTGCATCCCGGCTTCATCCGGACGCCGATGACCAAGCACCTTCCCGACGACATGGTCAGCGCCCCACTGGGCCGTCCCGGTAAGCCCGAGGAAGTGGCGACCTTCATCGTGTTCCTGGCCAGTGACGAGTCGTCGTTCTCCACCGGCTCGGAGTACGTGGTCGACGGCGGCTTGATCACCGACGTCCCACACCGGGCGATGCCCTAACCCTTGGGGCCGCGGCGCGTTCGCAGCGCCAGGGAACCGAAGGCCGCGCCCAGCGCGGCGCGGCCCAGCGCGGGGACGTGGCCGACCACGGTCGCCGCGCCGCTACGGCGGCCGGGGATCGACAGGTGCAGCACCGGCCAGTCGTTCGCCGCGGCTTTCGCAGCAAGCCCTGGCCGCGGATTGACCGGTCGGGGATGGCCGACCAGATTCATCAGTGCGGCATCCTCGTCGCCGTCGGCGTAGAAGTAGCTGCGCGCGAGGTCGATCCCGCGGGTTTCGCAGAACCGTTGCACAGCAGCGGCTTTCTGCCGCCCCCAGACCACGGGCTTGGTGATCGTGCCGGTCAGCCGGCCGGCATCGTCGAGCTCGAAGGTATTGCAGACCACGTCGGTGATACCCAGCGCGCGGGCCACCGGCTCGGCATGGATGGTCAGCGCCGACGAGCTCAGCACGACGGTGTGCCCGCGGGCACGATGGGCGGCGACGATCTCCCGCATCAGCGGGTACACCCGCGCCGCGATCTGCTCGGCGTAGAGGCGCTCACCGATCTCGTCGAGATCGGCAAGAGACTCGCCGCGCAGATACCCCGCGGCCCGGATCAGCAGCCGCTCGAACTGCATGCGGCCCAGCTTGTAGCGCAGCGATGCCTCGATCACCCCGAGCACCTCGCCGAGTTTGGCCTGCCCGCGGCGCACGCGGTCGCTGGCGTGCGCGGTCGCGGTGAAACCCGCCACCAGAGTGCCGTCGAGGTCGAAGAACGCCCCGACCGCCGGGCCGGGCGGGCTCGCGGCGACCTGCGTGAGCGGATCCGTTGACAGCGTCACCACACCATCATGCCGACCGGGAAAAAGATCACGGTTCGAGTTGACGCAGTGGGCACAAGACCCCACACTGACAGTCATGTTCGGTCAGAAACCCACAATTTCGGTCATCTGACGTGCTGCCCGTCGAGCGCCACGAGGCCATCGTGCAGGCTGTCCGCGCTGGTCAGGCGGTGAGCACCGACGAGCTGGTCCGTCTGCTGGACGTCTCGGCCGAGACCGTGCGGCGCGATCTGGCACTGCTCGAAGACAAGGGCAAGATCCGCCGGGTGCACGGCGGCGCGGCGTCGGTCTCCGACCAGCGAGGGGTGGAGCCGTCGTTCACCGAACGCTCCACGAGCGGCCACCACGCCAAGACGCAACTCGCCAAGGCCGCTGTCCAGCTGCTGGAACCCGGCCAAACTGTCGTCATCGACATCGGTACCACCGCGCTGGCGGTGGCCCGCGCCATCCCGCAGGGATTCGTCGGGACGGTGATCACCCCGTCACTGCCTGCGGCCGTCGAACTGGCCGACCGCCCCGGCATCGAACTGCTGATGGCCGGCGGTCGGGTCCGGCCCGGTGATTTGGCCTGCTCGAACGCCCACACCAAGGCCTTCTTCGCCGACGTCTATCCCGATATCGCACTGCTCGGGTCGGGCGGGGTCGATGCGCGGGCCGGATTGACCGACTTCCACCTCGACGAAGTCGACGTGCGGCGCACGATCATCGCCAACAGCGCCCGCAGCTACATCCTCGCCGACTCATCCAAGCTCGGGCAGGTAGCGCCGTATCGAGTCTGCAGCCTCACCGAGGTCGACGGCTTGATCACCGATCGAAGCGCCCCACAGGCGATCACCGCCGCAATCGAAGAGACAGGAGGTGTGGTCCTGTCCGCGCACGGCTGACACGCACTCAGAACAGGTGCGGGCGGCGTTGCAGCGCCGCCCGCGGGACCGAACCGCTCCACCGAAACAGTCCATCTCAGTCAGAAAGTCCGATCCCATGACCGATTCTTCCACAGCGCCCGGCGAATCCCTGGTACGCGCGGGTCAGTACACCGACACACTCGAGCGCTCCACGGGCCGCTTTGCGTCCTTCGCCGTGGCGTTCGCCTTCGTCTCCATTGCGACCGGCATCTTCACCACCTACGGCAGCGTCCTGCACAGTTCGGGGCCCCTCGGCATCTGGACGTGGCCGATCGTCATCGTCGGCCAGCTGGCGGTGGCGCTTCTCCTCGGAGCGCTGGCCGCCCGGATCCCGGTGACGGGCTATGCCTACCAGTGGGTGTCCCGGCTGGCCAACCCGATCCTCGGGTGGATCACCGGCTGGATTTCGTTCACCTTCCTGGCCGTCGTCGTGGTGGCCGTCGACTATACGGTGGCCGCCACCGTGGTTCCGGCGCTGTTCGACTTCACCGGCACCGCGTTGACGTCGTTTCTCATCACCGCCGGTGTGCTCGCCCTGCAGGGCTTGCTTGTCGGGTTGTCCACGAAGTGGACTGAGCGAGTGAACAACTTTGCGGTCACCGCGGAACTCATCTGTATGGTCGCGCTGGTCGTGCTGCTATTCGTCGTCGGGGTCATCTCCCACAAGCTGTCGATGGGCAACCTGTTCTCTCGTGGCGACCTGCCCGCGGAGGGCTACTGGAGCTTCGGCACCGCCACCACCGTCGGACCCTGGATGCTCGGCTTCCTGCTCGGCGCCTTCACGATCGTCGGTTTCGAGTCCGCCGCCAACCTCGCCGAGGAAACCAAGCGGCCGGAAATCGTTGTCCCGCGGGCGATGTGGCAGGCCGTCCTGGCGTCCGGCGTCCTCGGCTTCCTGTTCCTGCTCGTGGTCACCGCCGCTGTCAACGACCCGACCGCTCTCGCCGAATCCGGCACCCCGATCGCCGACGTCATCCAGGACATCCTCGGCTCATTCGTCGGTACCGCGCTGCTGGTCTTGGTGGCGATCGCGATCTTCGCCTGCGGGCTGGTGATCTCGATGAGCGGCGTCCGGCTGGTCTGGGCCATGTCGCGCGACCAGCGCTTCCCGGGATGGCAGGTGCTGCACAAGGTCTCGCCGCGGTTCAAGACCCCGCTGAATGCGACGATCGCGATGACGACGATCTCGGCACTGATCCTGGGGTTGTTCTCCACCAGCACCGACGCGTTGTTCATCCTCTTCTCGGCGGCCACGCTGCTGCCGACGATCATCTACACCATCACCGTGGTGCTCTACATCGCCACCCGGAAACGGTTGCCGGCCAGCACCGGATTCAGCCTGGGCCGCTGGGAGTTTCCGATCATCGTCGTCGCGGTGGTGTGGCTCGTCGTCGCCCTGTCGCTGTTCCGGGACTCCTCGTTCAAGCAGCCCTGGCTGTACGTGGTCGTCATGGTCGGTATCGGCGCGGTCTACCTCGGCTACCTGCTGCTCACCCGAGGGGCGAAGGGACTCAGGATGCCGGAATTGCGCTCGATCGACGCCGAACTGGATCAGGCTGCCGGACAATCCGATTCGAGGACGACATGACGGTCCTGGCGATCGACCAGGGCACCTCGGGTACCAAGGCCGTCGTCGTCGACCCCGAAGACGGGGTCGTCGGCCTGGCCGAGGTGCCGGTACATCCGCGCTACCTGCCCGGCGGCGGGGTCGAGCAGGATCCCGCCGCCCTGCTGGACTCGGTCCTGTCGGCCGGACGATCCGCCGTCGCGCAGGCCGGACGCCCGATTGATGGTGTGTCACTGGCCAATCAGGGCGAGACCGTGCTGGCCTGGGATCCCGATACCGGTCGGCCGTTGACCCAAGCCCTCGTGTGGCAGGACCGCCGGGCCGACGCGGTGTGCGCCACGCTCGGCGAGCACGCCGAAGCGTTGGCGGCCCGCACCGGGCTGGTGCTCGACCCGTACTTCTCGGCGCCGAAGATGGCGTGGCTTCGACGCACCATGACGAGCGGCGGGGTGGTGACGACATCGGACAGCTGGCTGCTGCACCGTCTCACCGGCGCCTTCGTCACCGATGCCACCACCGCGAGCCGATCGCTGGTCGTCGAACTCGGCGCCCGGGACTGGAGCGCCGAGCTGCTGGCGCTGTTCGGGTTGGCCGACGAGCGGCTGCCCGCGATCGTCGCCAATGACGACATCATCGGCAGTACTACGGAATTCGGTGGCGAACTGCCGGTCGGCGGAATCGTGGTCGACCAGCAGGCGGCACTGTTGGCCGAAGGTTGTCTCGACGAGGGCATGGCGAAGTGCACGTTCGGCACCGGCGCGTTTCTGCTGGCCAACACCGGCGCGGTCGCGGTGCGCTCCACCAGCGGGTTGACCTCCTCGCTGGCGTGGCGAATCGCCGGTGACGACACGTTCTGTGTCGACGGCCAGGTATACACCGCGGCGTCCGCGGTGCGCTGGCTGTCCTCGCTGGGCATCATCGCCGGCGCCGAAGAGATCGACGCGATCGCCGCCGACGACAATGCCGGGGTGTTGTGCGTGCCGGCCTTCGCCGGGCTGGCCGCCCCGTGGTGGAAAGCGACTGCGACCGCCTCAATTTCGGGCATGACGCTGTCCACCGGCCGGGAACATCTCGTGCTGGCCGTGCTCCAGGGCATTGCCGCACAGATCGCCGAACTCGTCAGCGCGATCGATGCCGACACCGTGACACCACTGCGGGCGCTGCGCGCCGACGGCGGGCTGACCCAGTCGCGGGTTCTGATGCAGGCCTGCGCCGACATTCTGCAGCTTCCCGTCGAGATCTATCCGTCCGCACACGCCACCGCACTCGGTGCCGCTGCGTTGGCCCGGCTCAGCCTGCGGCCGGACCAGTCGCTGCGCGACGTCGTCACCGACTGGCAACCGTCGGCGACCTACGAACCGAACTGGACCGCGTCCCGCGCGGCCGAATTCCGCTCGCAGTGGCGGCAATTGGCCACCACCACATACTCGGGGGAGAGCTTCCCATGACCACCAGCTATGACGTCGCCGTGATCGGCGGAGGCATCGTGGGCTGCGCCATCGCACGCGAATTGGCCGGCCACGACCTGTCGGTGGCGTTGCTCGAGGCACGCGACGACGTCGGCGACGGCACCAGCAAGGCCAACACCGCGATTCTGCATACCGGCTTCGACGCCAAGCCCGGCACTCTGGAGTCGACGTTGGTCAGCCGCGGCTATCACCTGCTGTCGGAATACGCCGGCCGGACCGGGATTCCGATCGAACACACCGGCGCCATCCTGGTGGCCTGGGACTCCGAGCAACTCGACGCCCTGCCCGGGTTGAAGGAGAAGGCACACGCCAACGGCTACGACCGGTGCGAAATCGTCAGCGCAGCACAGGTATACGCCGAGGTACCGAATCTCGGGCCGGGCGTGCTCGGCGGTCTGACTGTGCCCGACGAGTCGATCATCTGCACGTGGACGGTGAACCTCGCGCTGGCTACCGACGCGGTGAACCGTGGTGCCACGCTGCTGACCGACCACCGGGTGATGAGTGTCGAGGTGGGCGAGGACGCCACCGTGGTGGGCACCAGCCAAGGCTTCGTCGCCGCACGGTGGGTGATCAACGCGGCCGGTCTGGGCGCCGACCACATCGACGCCCTGCTGGGCTATCACCGGTTCACCGTCACCCCGCGCCGCGGCGAGCTCATCGTCTACGACAAGCTCGCCCGCCCGCTGGCGGACAAGATCGTGTTGCCCGTACCGACCGCCCGAGGCAAGGGTGTCCTGATCAGTCCGACCATTTACGGCAACGTGATGTTGGGGCCGACGTCGGAGGATCTGCAGGATCGCACCGCGACGGGGACTTCCGAGACGGGGTTGGACTTCCTGCTCGGCAGGGGCAGACAACTCATGCCCCGACTGCTCGACGAGGAGGTCACCGCCACCTACGCCGGGTTGCGGGCGGCGATCGACCGCGACGACTACCTCATCGAGATCGATTCGGAGAAGCGGTATCTGCTCGTCGGCGGGATCCGCTCGACGGGTCTGACCGCGGGGATGGCCATCGCCGAGTACGTCCGCGGTGAACTCGCGACCGCCGGGTTGACCCTGTCGCCGCGCCCCACATTGCCCGATCCACCACGCATGCCCAACCTCGGGGAGGCGTTCCCACGGCCGTACCAGCAGGCCGAGCTGATCGCCGAGGACGCGTCCTACGGGCGCATCGTGTGCTTCTGCGAGCGGGTGACCCAGGGGGAGATCCGCGATGCCTGCCGGTCGGTGATCCCGCCCGCCACTGTGGACGGGCTCCGCCGCCGAACCCGGGCGATGAACGGTCGCTGCCAGGCGTTCTACTGCGGAGCAGAGGTGGCGGACCTGTTCGAGACGTGCACCAACGCAGAGAGACATTGATGTCCATCACCGAAACCACCGACGTCGCCGTCGTCGGCGCCGGCCCCGCCGGCCTGACCGTCGCCGCCAACCTTGCCCGTGGCGGGGACCTGAAAGTTGTTGTCCTCGAGCGGGAATCCGAACCTGGCGGCATTCCGCGGCACAGCGACCACCCCGGATACGGCATCCGCGATATGAAGACGTTCATCAGCGGACCCGCCTACGCTCGACGGCTGACGCAGACCGCCGTGGCCGCCGGTGCCGCGATCCGGACCGACACGATGGTCACCGGCTGGGCCGACGACTTGACCCTGGAGACGACCTCACCCCAGGGTCGGCTACGCGTCGCCGCCCGCGCTGTCGTGCTGGCCACCGGGGCGCGCGAACGGGCCCGGCCGGCTCGCCTGATTCCCGGCGACCGAGCGTCCGGCGTCTACACCACCGGGCAACTGCAGAACCTCGTCCACCTCAAACACCGGGCGGTGGGGCGCCGGGCAGTCGTCGTCGGCGCCGAATTGGTCAGCTATTCGGCCGTTCTCACGCTCAAGCACGTCGGCTGCCGGACCGCGCTGATGACGACCGAGTATCCAGTCCCGGAGTCCTACGGCCTGTTCAACCTGGCGGGCAAATCCCCGTTGCTGGACGTGACGGTCGCCCGCCGGACCCGCGTCACCCGCATCGTCGGTAAGCCCGCCGTCACCGCGGTCGAGGTCGAGGACCTCGATACCCACCAGCGTCGGACCATCCCGTGCGACACCGTGGTGTTCACCGGTGACTGGATACCCGACCATGAACTCGCCCGCAGCACCGGACTGGAGATCGACCCCGGCACGCTCGGTCCGGTGGTCGACACCGCGCTGCGCACCAGCCGGCCTGGGGTGTTCGCCGTCGGCAATCTGTTGCATCCGGTCGACACCGCCGACGTCGCCGCACTCGACGGTCGCCATGCCGCCGCGCATGTTCGTGCCTACCTTGCCGGCGCCCACCCGGCCGAGACGGGCGTGCGGCTGCGGGCGGCGGCGCCGCTGCGCTGGGTCGCGCCCAACGTCGTCCGGCCCGGCGACCCGGCACCGGCCCGAGACCGGCTGCTGCTCTGGACGGACGCGTTGGTCCGCGTTCCCAGAATCGTTGCCCGACAGGACGGTAGGACGATCGGGACGAAGGTCCTGCCCTGGCCGGCCGCACCCGGTCGGGTGTTCCGGGTGCCGGCGAGCATCCTCGATAACGTCGACCCGCGGGGTGGGATGGTGACGATCTCGCTCGACAGCGTCTTCTAAAGCCCCGGGAATGACGCCGGCGATGAGCGGTGTTGCACTGCGACATGAAGCTCAATGACGCGGCGCGTGCACTGATCGGGTCCGGCGCGGACGCCACGCTGGTCACGCTGAACCCGGACGGCAGCCCTCAGGTATCGCTTGTGTGGGTGGCTGTGCAATCCGGCGACGACGGCGACGAACTCGTGGTCGCGCACCTGTCGGAGCACAAGAAGGTGCGCAACGTGCGCCGCGACGGACGCGTCGCGCTGACGATCGTCTCCGACGAGCCGGGCGGGATGATGACCCCGTATCTGGCGGTGACGGGCACCGCCCGCATCGTCGAGGGCGGCGCCCCGGAGGTGCTGCGCGGTCTTGCCAAGGTCATGATCAAGAGCGACAATCCGGGCTTCCCGCCGGACAACGCGCCGCCGGGCTATCTGACCCGAATCCGGATCGATTCCGTCGGCGGCGTCGGACCCTGGGCGGCTTAAGCCGCGTCGTCCGCGCCATCGGGCGGTGGGTCGCCGTCGCTGCCCAATAGTCGCTCCGGATGGTGGTAGTCGTTGACGCCGCCGTGGAGCATAGGGAGCCCGGGTGGGGGGATCCATTGGGTGGTGCCGTCGGGGAGTATGCGGGTGCTCCAGCCGCCGGTTTCGACGAGTTGGTTATCGGGTGGGCAGGCCAGGGTGAGGCCGTTGATGTCGGTGGTGCCGCCGTGTTTCCAATCCTTGGCCGCG
>JAEZIA010000388.1 GCA_023416315.1 Actinomycetes bacterium | reverse complement strand
CCCACACCCGGGTGGGCGGATAGCCGATCTTGGCATCGGATGCGGCGATCACCTGATCGGCGTGCAGCGCGATGTCGGTGCCGCCGGCCACGCAATAGCCGTGGATCTTCACCACGGTCGGCTTGTCCGCGTGCATCAGGCTGGCGAAGCCCCGCACGAACCGGCTCATCATCTGATAGTCGATCATCGGATCCCAGAGCCGGTCGGCCTTGTGGTTGATCGCCTGCGTCCTGCCGTCGAGCACGGTGCCCGTGCGGTCGCCACCGCCTGCCGACGACGACCCGTCGGCGTATGCGCCGAGATCGAAACCCGCGCAGAAGCCGTCACCGCGACCGGACACCAGGATCACGTGCACGTTGGGGTCGAGGTCGGCCCGCTCGACCAGCGCGGCCAACTCCAGCGGAGTGTCCGCGACGATCGCGTTGCCTTTCTCCGGGCGGTTGAAGGTAATGCGCGCAACACGATCGGTGACCTCGTAGGTCATCGTTTTGAGGTCGGTCATCCCTTCACCAGGCAGCGCTCGATGATCGGCGCGAGATCCAGCCCGGCGGGCAACGTGCCGAACGCGCCGCCCCAGGTGCCGCCGACGCGAGTGGCGAGGAACGCCTCGGTGACCGCGGGGTGACCGTGGCGGACCAGCAGTGAACCCTGCAGCGCCACCGTGATGTCCTCGGCGATCGTGCGGGCGCGGTATTCGATGCCGTCGAAGTTCCCCAGCTCGTTGCGCAATCGGTCAATGTGGGTGTCCAGGCGGGCGTCCTGGCCGGCGGTGGTGGCCAGTTCGTCGAAGAGCACCTCCACGCACTCGGGCCGAGTGGCCATGGCGCGCAACGTGTCCAGCGCGCTGACGTTGCCCGATCCCTCCCAGATGCCCATCAGCGGCGCTTCGCGGTATAGCCGCGGCATGCCGGACTCTTCGGCGTAGCCGTTGCCGCCCAGGCATTCCATGGCCTCGGCGGCGTGCGGGGTGGCGCGCTTGCACACCCAGTACTTGGCGGCGGCCAAGCCGATGCGGCGCAGCAACGACTCCCGCTCGTCACCGCGAACCACGGCGTCGGTAGCACCGGCCATCCGCATCGCGACGATCGTGGCCGCCTCGGCCTCCACCGCCAGGTCGGCGATCACGTTGCGCATCAGCGGCTGGTCGATCAGATAGGCGCCGAATGCCTTTCGGTGCTGGGCATGATGCACGGCCCGGGTCAGCCCGGAACGCATGCTGGTGGCGCTGCCCAGCGTGCAGTCCAGGCGGGTGAGGTTGACCATCTCGATGATCGTGGGCACGCCGCGGCCCTCTTCGCCGACCAACCAGGCGATGGCGCCGTCGTACTCGACCTCGCTGGAGGCGTTCGCGTGGTTTCCCAGCTTGTCCTTCAGGCGCTGCAAGAACATTCGGTTGCGCGTGCCATCGGGAAGGACCCGTGGCAGCATGAAACAGCTCAATCCGCCGGGCGCCTGCGCCAGCACCAGGAAGATGTCGCTCATCGCTGCAGAGGTGAACCACTTGTGCCCGGTCAGGGTGTAGCTGCCGTCGGCGTTGGGGACCGCAGCAGTGGTACCGGCCCGGACGTCGGACCCGCCCTGTTTCTCGGTCATCGACATTCCGGCGGTGATGCCCACCTTGGTGGCGGGCACCTTCAGTTCGGGGTCGTAGTGGCGGCTGGCCAGCAGCGGCTCGTAGACCTTTGCGAGCTCGGGGTTGTGGCGCAGCGCCGGAACGACGGCGTAGGTCATCGAGATCGGGCAGACGTGCCCGGGCTCGGGTGTCCACACTCCCATCTTGGCCGCCCGGACGACGTGGGCGCCGGGGCGCTCGTCGGTCCATGGGGCGGCATGCAGACCGTGGGCGATCGCCGTCCGCATGAGCTCGTGATAGGCGGGGTCGTACTCGATCGCGTCGATCCGGTAGCCGTAGCGGTCGTGGGTGTGCAGGATCGGCTGATTGCGATCGGCCAGTTCACCCCACCGCTGGGCCTGGGCGCCGCCGGACAGCGCGCCGAGTTCGGTGACTTCATCGACGCCCCACTGGCCGCCCTCGCGGATCAGGGCCTCGATCAGTACCGGCGAGCTCGCCGGGTTGTGGTCCACCAGCGGCGGGACCTGGTTGGTGACGACATGCGTATCCGACATGACACCACTGTTACATTTTTTCGACAGCCGCACAAGATTCGTAATATGGCAGGGTAGTTGGTGTGAAGCCGAACTCCGTCGTCCACGCCGCCACCGAGTGGCTCGAACACCAGCCGGTACCCGCCGACCAGTCGCTGCGCGGCGATCCGCACACCGGCACAGCCGAACTCGGCATGTTCGGTGGGCTCGAGGTCGGGGTGTGGGAGATGACGCCCGGCGTGATGCGCGATGTGGAGGCCGAGGAACTGTTCGTGGTGCTCTCCGGGGCGGCGACCGTTGCCTTCGACGACGGCACGCCGCCCATCACCTTGGGCGCCGGTGATGTCGCACGTCTGGCGAAGGGCACCAAGACGGTGTGGACGGTGACCGAGACGTTGCGGAAGGTGTATTTGACCTAGCCGAGGTGTTCGCGCAGGAACGCGATGTCGTCCTTGCGGCCTTCGTCGCTGGTCTCGCAGATCACCGGCGCGTCGGCGGCCTGCACCACCGCCACCAGAAGCTGCGGATCGATTTGTCCGGCACCGAAATTGGCGTGCCGATCGGCACCGGATCCCTTGGCGTCGCGGGAATCGTTGCAGTGCACGAGGTCGATGCGGCCGGTGATGGCTTTGATTCGCTCGACGGCGTCGATCAACTCCTCGCCGGCCGCCCAGGCGTGGCAGGTGTCGAGGCAGAACCCGATGCCGGTGTCGGCGATGCGGTCCCACAGCCGGGCGATGGTGTCGAAGTGGCGCGCCATCGCGTGGTCCCCGCCCGCGGTGTTCTCCAGGTACACCGGCACGTCGGATTCCAGCTGCGCCAACGCTTTGACCCAGCGCTCGAACCCGGCCTCCATGTCGTTGTCGTCGGCGTGACCACCGTGCACGATCACCGCCGTCGCGTTGATCTCGGCGGCGGCATCGCAGGTGTCCTGCAGGATCTTGCGCGACGGGATGCGCACCCGGTTGTTGGCCGACGCCACGTTGATCAGGT
>JAEZIA010000319.1 GCA_023416315.1 Actinomycetes bacterium | reverse complement strand
GCGAGCCGAATCCCGGCGTGGAGGAGTCGCGGGCGGTGAAGTGGTCGATGGTGATCGCCGAACAGGTGCGCACGCTGCTCGGAACACCCAGTGCCGACCCGCCTTTGGAAGTCGACGCCAACCTGCGTCCGGAAGGGCGGCAGGGCCCGCTGGTGCGCACCCTGTCGTCGTACGAGGCCTACTACGCGCAGTGGGCGCAGCCCTGGGAGATTCAGGCACTGTTGCGCGCGCACCCGGTCGCCGGTGACCCGGACCTCGGTCACCGGTTCCTGCTGATGGTGGACAAGACGCGCTACCCGGCGGGCGGTGTGTCGGCCGAAGCGGTGCAAGAGATCCGGCGGGTCAAGGCCCGCGTCGACGCCGAGCGGCTGCCCCGCGGTGCGGATCCCAACACCCACACCAAACTCGGCCGCGGCGGCCTGGCCGACGTCGAATGGACGGTGCAGCTGCTTCAGTTGCGGCACGCGCACGAGGTGGCGTCCCTGCACAACACATCGACGCTGGAGACGCTGGACGCCATCGGTGCCGCAGAACTCCTCGCCGAAGAAGATGTGGACCTGCTGCGCCAGGCGTGGCTGACGGCCACCAGCGCCCGCAACGCGCTGGTGTTGGTGCGCGGCAAGCCAACCGACCAGTTGCCCGGGCCGGGGCGCCAGCTCAACGCCGTCGCGGTGGCAGCGGGTTGGCACAACGACGACGGCGGCGAGTTCTTGGACAACTACTTGCGGGTCACGCGGCGGGCAAAAGCCGTGGTGCTCCGCGTGTTCGGAGGTTAGGTCGGGGATGGATTTCGAATTTGGCGTCATCAGCGCCGACGAGTACGAGCGCGTCTCGGCGCTGCACCAGCCGTTGGCGGCAGCGGTGCGCAGGCTGATCGACGCCAGTCTGCACAGCGGCGCCGACGCCGAGACCATCGAGGAAGCCCGCAGGGCGATCGACGAGATCAGCGAGACTCTCGAGCAGACCCCGACCGACCGGCCGCGGATCCTGCGCCACGAGGAGTCCGGTCTGCCGGTGGTGTGGCGCAATCCCGCTGTGGGACTGCACAATCCACTCGCGCCGCCGATGATCACCCACCACGAGGGGGACCGGTGCTGGACGGAGTTCAGCCTCGGACCCATTTACGAGGGGCCGCCGGGGCTGGTGCACGGCGGGATCTGCGCGCTGCTGCTCGATCAGCTTCTCGGGGAGGCCGCCACCAGTCAGCTCAGCAAGCCGAGATTCACCGGCACGATCACGCTGAAGTATCTGCGAGGCACGCCGCTGGGGGCGTTGCGCGGCGAGGCGTGGGTCGAGCGCACCGAGGGCTACAAGACCTACGCGCGGGGATTCCTCGCCGACGCAGAGGGGACGACAGTGGAAGCAGAAGGGGTGTTCATCATGCCGGCGTGGGCGAGGGATCTCGACGGGCAGGAGCGCAGCGACTCGGGGATGGTTGCGGGATGAAATTTTATGTGAGCGTTGCCTTTCTGGAGACCAAAGAGGTCGTCGAGATCGCCAAGGCGGCCGACGATCTGGGCTACGAGGGCCTCGGGATTCCCGACCACGTGGTGAACCTGGAGACATTGGCCACCCCATACCCGTACACCAAGAACGGCGAGCGGCGCTGGAAGCCCTTCACCGACTGGCCCGACCCGTGGGTACTGGTCGGGGCCCTGGCGCAGGCCACCAGTCAGATCAAGTTCGTCACCACGGTGTATATCCCGGGTATGCGCGATCCGTATTCCGCGGCGAAATCCATTGGTACCGCGGCCTATCTGGCTGACGGCCGGGTGGAACTCGGCATCGGCGTCGGCTGGTGTGAAGAAGAGTTCACGCTGATGGGCCAGCAGTTCGCCAAGCGCGGCAAGCGCACCGACGAGATGATCGAACTGATGCGGGCACTGTGGCAGCCCGGCTGGACGGAGTTCAACGGCGAGTTCTACCAGACCCCACGGCTGGAGATGATGCCGACGCCGCCGCACATCCCGATCTACAGCGGAGGACTGTCCGACATCGCGCTGCGGCGGGCCGCCCGCCTGGAGGGCTGGATCGGTGACCTGATCAGTCTGGACCAGGCGATCCTGCGGGTCGACAAGCTGCGTGAGCTGCGCGCCGAAAACGGTTTGACCATGGACGGTTACGAAATTCTCACGCCGCTGACCGATGCGTTCACGATCCCGCACTACGAGCGGGCTGCGGCGGCAGGCATCACCGGCATCGTGACGATGCCGTGGATGTTCTACTCCGGACCTGATGCGTCGCTGGCCGACAAGATCGACGGAATGCGGCGCTTCCGTAAGGATTTGGCGCTGGACGCCTAGCGCCGACCGCGTATCGCGGCATCCAGCGCGTAGGCGCCGCCGCCGGTGAACACCAGCAGCAGGAAGCCGAAGCACAGAGCGACAGCCAGTTCGCCGCCGTTGACGACGGGCCAGAAGCTCTTCTCGATGTGCTGGCTGAAGTATGCCACCGCCATCTGCCCACAGGCGATGAACGCGGCGATCCGGGTGAACAGACCAACGGTGATCAGTGCGCCCAGAATCACTTCCAGCACACCGGCGTACCAGAGTGGCCAGGAGCCGGTGGTGATCCCGGCCATATCGCGCAGTGGCGCAGGCCAGTTGAAGACCTTCGACAGGCCTTCGAAGAGAAAGAGGAGTCCGAAGAAGATTCGGAACACGCTGAGGACGGCGGGCTGGAATCGGTCGATGCGAGCGTCGAGTCTCTGCGTCATGCGGCCACCATACTATTCGGACCGTGGTCCGGTCGGTTTTCGCGAACCGGGCGACCGATACGACGAAGCCCACCCGCCCTGCGGTTACAGGGTCGGATGGGCTCCGTGTCGTCTTACCGCGTCGTCGATTTAGACGTCGTAGTACAGCGCGAACTCGTACGGGTGAGGCCGGATCTGCACGGGCATGATCTCGTTCTCACGCTTGTACGAGATCCAGGTCTCGATCAGGTCCGGCGTGAAAACCCCGCCCTCAGTGAGGTATTCGTGATCCTCTTCGAGTCGGTCGATCACCGCGGACAGCGAGGTCGGCGCCTGCGGGATGTTGGCGGCTTCCTCCGGCGGCAGCTCGTAGAGGTCCTTGTCCACCGGCGTCTGCGGCTCGATCTTCTTCTTGATGCCGTCGATGCCGGCCATCATCATCGCCGCGAACGCCAGGTACGGGTTGCCCGAGCTGTCCGGCGCGCGGAACTCCAGGCGCTTGGCCTTGGGGTTGTTGCCGGTGATCGGGATGCACACGGCGGCCGAGCGGTTGCGCTGGCTGTACACCAGGTTGATCGGGGCCTCGTAGCCCGGCACCAGACGCTTGTAGGAGTTCACCGTCGGGTTGGTGAACGCCAGCAGCGACGGCGCGTGGTGCAGGATGCCGCCGATGTAGTGGCGGGCGATGGCGGACAGGCCACCGTAGCCGGCCTCGTCGTGGAACAGCGGCTTGCCGTCCTTCCACAGCGACTGGTGGGCGTGCATACCCGAACCGTTGTCGCCGAACAGCGGCTTGGGCATGAAGGTGACGGTCTTGCCGGCCTGCCAGGCGGTGTTCTTCACGATGTACTTGAAGAGCTGGAGCTGGTCGCCGGCCTGCACACCCACCAGTCCCTCTGGCTGGGCGGCGAGCCGCTGTTCTACGACGAGGCCGGCTACGGCGGCCTGTCCGACACGGCCCGCTGGTACATCGGCGGCCTGCTGCACCACGCGCCGTCGCTGCTGGCGTTCACCAACCCGACGGTCAACTCCTACCGCCGCCTGGTCCCCGGCTACGAGGCCCCGGTCAACCTGGTCTACTCGCAGCGCAACCGCTCCGCCTGCCCCCGTATCCCGGTGACCGGCGCCAACGCCAAGGCCAAGCGCGTCGAGTTCCGCGTGCCGGACCCGTCGGCGAACGTCTACCTGGCCTTCGCCTCCATGCTGATGGCCGGCCTGGACGGCATCAAGAACAAGATCGAGCCCCCGGCCCCGATCGACAAGGACCTCTACGACCTTCCGCCGGAGGAGGTCGCCAACGTCAAGCAGGTCCCCGGCTCGCTCGACGAGGTCCTCAACTCCCTCGAGGGCGACCACGGCTTCCTCCTCGAGGGCGGCGTGTTCACCCAGGACCTGGTCGACACCTGGATCTCCTACAAGCGCGCCAACGAGGTCGACCCGGTGCGCCTGCGCCCGACCCCGCACGAGTTCGCGATGTACTACGA
>JAEZIA010000294.1 GCA_023416315.1 Actinomycetes bacterium | reverse complement strand
ACCCGACGCCCGAGTCGTGCCACCAGATCGGGCTGAGCCAGCCGATCCTGCGCAACCACGAGCTGGCCAAGCTGATCAACCTCAACCCCGACGACACCGTGCGCGGTCGCAAGCACGGCATGCGCTCGGCGGTCATCCGATGTCTGTATCCCGTCGCCAAAGGCGGGGAGGGGCTGCGCCGCGCGCTCGACGACATCCGCGACGCCGCATCGAAGGCCATCGCCGAAGGCGCCCGGATCCTGATCATCTCCGACCGCGAGTCCAACGAGAACCTGGCGCCGATCCCGTCGCTGCTGGCGGTCGCCGCCATCCACCACCACCTCGTGCGTACCCGGGCCCGCACCCAGGTCGGCCTGGTCGTGGAGGCCGGCGACGCCCGCGAGGTGCACCACATGGCCGCCCTGGTCAGCTTCGGCGCCGCGGCCATCAACCCCTACATGGCGTTCGAATCGATCAGCGACATGATCGACCGCGGGGTCATCGAGGGCATCGACCGCGAGAAGGCCCTGCAGAACTACATCAAGGCCGCCGGGAAGGGTGTGCTGAAGGTGATGTCGAAGATGGGCATCTCCACCCTGGCCTCCTACACCGGCTCGCAGCTCTACCAGGCCATCGGCATCTCCCAGCAGGTGCTCGACGAGTACTTCACCGGCCTGAGCTGCCCGGTCGGCGGCATCGACCTCGACGACATCGCCGCCGACGTGGCCACCCGCCACCAGCTGGCCTACCTGGACCGCCCCGACGAGCGCGCCCACCGCGAGCTCGAGGTCGGCGGCGAATACCAGTGGCGCCGCGAGGGCGAATACCACCTGTTCAACCCGGACACGGTGTTCAAGCTGCAGCACTCCACTCGTACCGGGCAGTACCAGGTATTCAAGGAGTACACCCAGCTGGTCGACGACCAGAGCGAGCGGATGGCGTCGCTGCGTGGTCTGCTGAAGTTCAAAGACGGTGTGCGCCCCTCGATTCCGATCGAGGAAGTGGAACCGGCCAGCGACATCGTCAAGCGGTTCTCCACCGGTGCGATGAGCTACGGCTCGATCTCGGCCGAGGCACACGAGACGCTGGCGATCGCGATGAACCGCCTCGGCGGCCGGTCTAACTCCGGCGAGGGTGGCGAGGCCACCAGCCGCTTCGAGCGCGACCCCAACGGGGACTGGCGCCGCAGCGCGATCAAGCAGGTGGCCTCCGGCCGCTTCGGTGTGACGTCGCACTACCTGACCAACTGCACCGACATCCAGATCAAGATGGCCCAGGGCGCCAAACCCGGTGAGGGCGGCCAGCTTCCGGGTCACAAGGTCTACCCGTGGGTGGCCGAGGTGCGGCACTCCACCCCCGGCGTCGGCCTGATCTCGCCGCCGCCGCATCACGACATCTACTCGATCGAGGATCTGGCCCAGCTGATCCACGACCTGAAGAACGCCAACCCGCAAGCGCGCGTGCACGTGAAGCTGGTGAGCGAGAACGGAGTCGGCACCGTCGCGGCAGGTGTGTCGAAGGCGCACGCCGACGTGGTGCTGATCTCCGGCCACGACGGTGGCACCGGTGCGACGCCGCTGACGTCGATGAAGCACGCCGGCGCGCCGTGGGAGCTCGGCCTGGCCGAGACCCAGCAGACCCTGCTGCTCAACGGATTGCGCGACCGGATCGTCGTGCAGGTCGACGGTCAGCTCAAGACCGGTCGCGACGTGGTGATCGCCGCGCTGCTCGGTGCCGAGGAGTTCGGCTTCGCCACCGCGCCGCTGGTGGTGTCGGGCTGCATCATGATGCGGGTCTGCCACCTCGACACCTGCCCGGTGGGCGTGGCCACTCAGAACCCGGTGCTGCGCCAGCGGTTCAACGGCAAGCCGGAATTCGTCGAGAACTTCTTCCTGTTCATCGCCGAAGAGGTGCGTGAACTCATGGCGCAGTTGGGCTTCCGCACCGTCAACGAGATGGTGGGACAGGTCAACGCGCTGGACACCGCACAGGCCGCCGCGCACTGGAAGGCCCACAAGCTGGACCTGGCGCCGGTGCTGCACGAGCCGGATTCGGCGTTCATGAACCAGGACCTGTACTGCAGCTCGCGTCAGGACCACGGTCTGGACAAGGCGCTCGATCAGCAGCTGATCGTGATGAGCCGCGAGGCGTTAGACGCCGGCTCGCCCGTTCGTTTTTCCACGACGATCGCCAACACCAACCGGACCGTCGGCACCATGCTCGGCCATGAGCTGACGAAAGCCTATGGGGCCAACGGCCTTCCGGACGGCACCATCGACATCACGTTCGACGGTTCGGCGGGCAACAGCTTCGGTGCGTTCGTGCCCAAAGGCGTGACGCTGCGGGTTTACGGTGACGCCAACGACTACGTCGGCAAGGGCCTCTCCGGTGGCCGGATCGTGCTGCGGCCGTCCGACAATGCACCGGAAGACTATGTGGCCGAGGCCAACATCATCGGCGGCAACGTGATCCTGTTCGGCGCCACCAGCGGCACCGCCTTCATCCGCGGCACGGTGGGGGAGCGGTTCGCGGTGCGTAACTCGGGTGCCCACGCCGTCGTCGAGGGCGTCGGTGACCACGGCTGCGAGTACATGACCGGCGGCCGGGTGGTGATCCTCGGCGAGACCGGGCGCAACTTCGCGGCCGGTATGTCCGGCGGCATCGCCTACGTCTATGACCCCGACGGCAAGCTGCCGGACAACCTCAACACCGAGATGGTGGACATCGACGAGTTCGACGACGCCGACGTCGAGTGGCTGCGCGACATCATCGTCGCGCATGTGGATGCCACCGATTCGGCTGTGGGCCAGCGCATTTTGGCTGACTGGTCGGGACAGTTAGGGAATTTCGTGAAAGTGATGCCGCGCGACTACAAGTCCGTGCTGCAGGCGATCGCCGAGGCCGAAGCCGCCGGCGAGGATGTCGACAAGGCGATCATGGCGGCCGCTCATGGCTGATCCGAGTGGCTTCCTGAAGATCACCCAACGCCAGACGCCGGCGCGCCGTCCGGTGGAACTGCGGCTCAAGGACTGGAAAGAGGTCTACGAAGACTTCTCCCACGAGGTCCTGGAGGAGCAGGCCTCCCGTTGCATGGACTGCGGGATCCCGTTCTGCCACAACGGTTGCCCGCTGGGCAACCTGATCCCGGAGTGGAACGACCTGGTCTACCGGGACCGGTGGCGCGACGCGATCGAGCGGCTGCACGCCACCAACAATTTCCCGGAGTTCACCGGCCGGCTGTGCCCGGCGCCGTGTGAGGCCTCCTGCGTGCTGGGCATCAACCAGGACCCGGTGACCATCAAGCAGGTTGAGGTCGAGATCATCGACAACGCCTTCGACGAGG
>JAEZIA010000266.1 GCA_023416315.1 Actinomycetes bacterium | reverse complement strand
GTGTCCTCACGGTCGGGATCGCGGCGCAGCAACATGCCTTTGGCGAACGACAGCTTGTCGCCGTCGCGCCGCGGGATCACGTGCAGGTGAATGTGGAACACGGTCTGCATGGCCGACTTACCGTCGTTGATCGCGATGTTATTGCCGGTGGCACCGAGTTCCGAGCGGCGCGTCGCCTGCGCGCTCCGCTGGCCGGCCGCGCGCATCCCAGCCAGGGTCTCGGCGGGCGTATCCCGCAGATCGACGCTGTGCCGCTTGGGCACCACCAACGTGTGGCCCCGGGTGAACGGCCGGATGTCGAGAATGCCGAGAAAATCGTCGTCTTCGTAGACGCGGATGGCGGGCGCCGTACCGTCGACGATCTCGCAGAACACGCATGCCATCTGGCCACCGTAGCGGTCAGGGTTAGGCTGCGGGAGATGGACTCCACCGACATTGCCTTCGCCGGTGCTGCCGAGCAGGCTCGCATGCTCGTCAACGGCACGATCACCGCCCCAGCCCTGTTGGAGCTCTATCTCGATCGGATCGCCCGGGTCGACCGGGAGTTGCGCGCGTATCGGGTGGTCCTCACCGAGAGCGCCCGGCGCGAGGCCGCAGCCGCCCAGGAGCTGCTCGACGCCGGCGAACGCAGACCCCTGCTGGGCGTGCCGATCGCGATCAAGGACGACGTCGACGTCGCCGACGAATTCACCTGTTACGGAAGCAGCGCCTACGGGTTGCCGCCGACGGTCGACGCTGAGGTCGTGCGCCGACTCCGCGAGGCAGGCGCGGTGATAATCGGCAAGACCGCGGTGCCGGAGATGATGCTGTGGCCGTTCACCGAAACGGTCGCCTTCGGCGCCACCCACAATCCATGGGATCTGGAACGCGCACCCGGCGGCAGTAGCGGCGGCAGCGGGGCTGCGGTGGCCGCGGGCCTGGCGCCGATGGCGCTGGGATCCGACGGGGCCGGGTCCATTCGCATTCCTGCCACCTGGTGCGGGCTGTTCGGTCTCAAGCCGCAACGCGACCGGGTGCCGATGGCGCCGCACGGCGACGCGTGGTGCGGCCTGTCGGTCAACGGTCCGCTGACGCGCACGGTAGAGGACGCCGCATTGTTCCTCGACGCGACGACGCAACTGCCCGGCCCGCCAGGCGGGTTCGTCGCTGCGGCGAACCGTGAGCCGGGTCGGCTCCGAATCGCCTTGAGCGCAAAGCTTCCTCCGACCATGCTCGGCCGGGTCGGGGCGGCCCAGCAGAAGGCGCTCGACGAAGCCGAAACCCTGCTGCGCGACCTCGGCCACGAGGTGATCTGGCGCGACCCCGACTACCCGGCGTGGGCGGCGTACGGCCATGTTCTGCCCCGAATGTGGCGCGGCGCCTACGATGACGCCGCCGCGCTGCCGCACCGGGAGCGGTTGGAACCCAGGACGAAGGGCATCACCCGGCTCGGGCGGATGATCTCCGATGCCCGGATCGCCAGGGTGCGGGCCGCCGAGCCGGCACTGGCGGCGCGCGTGCAGTCGATCTTCGATCACGTCGACGTGCTGATCACGCCCGGCACCGCAACAGGCCCGTCGAAGATCGGGCAGTACCAGCACCGCGGTGGCATCTCCACGCTGGCGATGGTGTCGCGGCGGGTGCCGTTTCAGGCCATGTTCAACGCCACCGGCCAGCCGGCCGCCGTCGTCCCGTGGGGGCTGGACGGTGCGGGGGTTCCGATGTCGGTGCAACTCGTGGGCAGGCCCTCGGACGAGGCGACACTGCTGTCGCTGAGCCATCAGATCGAGATCGCGCGCCCATGGGCGAACCGGCGCCCGCCGGTGTCCTAGGGCATACCTTCTGCGAGTTTCATGTGCCCTTGGAAGTCAAGGGACTTCGCCCTTGACCGGTACCGGTCGCGGAAGTCTCGGTAGGCGTTGTCGTCACCGCAGGACTGGGCGAGCAGCGCCCGCATTCGCAGCAGTGGCAGGTCGAAGAGTGCGAAATCCGGATCGGTGGGTACGTCGGCCAGCCGGTTGATCGCCGACTGTGCTTCCCGCACATCGTCGTGGGTTCCCCGCTGCACAAGCGCTTCCACCAGCGCCAATGTCGCGGGGCCGCGCAGGATCATGTCTCCGCCACCGACGGTGTCGTCAAGCACGGTTCGGGACATTCGAATCGCAGCGTCGAGGTTGCCGAATCTCGCGCGATACGTCGCGAGCGCAATGCCCGGCGGAATTGCTCCGAAGGTGTTGTGTACCTGCACACATAACTCGAGAATCTCGTCCAGTACCTGCGCGCCGACCGCCGGATCGGTGTCGTCGCGGGCCATTAACGCTGCGCCATAGGCGAACCCGGCCATCGTCAGCGTGAAATCGTCCCCCGATTGTTCGGCGGTGCTGAACGCCTGGTGTACCGCGGCGAGGTAGTCGTCGTCGGCGACGAAGACACCGTTCAGATACAGCATCCCCGCGGGATACGAAACGACGATCACCCGGGTGACAGGATCGGAATCGCGCGCCAGCAGAACGGCTTTGTTGAGGTCGTCACGCCATCCGGGCCGACCGAGAGTGCATCGGGCGACGCCGCGAAGCATCGTCGCTTGGGCGAGGGGCGAGCCGATAAGCAATTCGCCCATGGCCGTATCGCCCGCGGCCGTGTCGATCACGCGTTGCGCGGTACGGGTCGCCGCGATTGCTTCCCCCGCGTGCAGTCTGGTCGAAATCACACCGTGCAACAGGCCGACCGTCAGGAAGGGGTCACCGATCGACTCGACGAGTGTTTCGTGTTCAGTCGCGATCATCGATGCCTCATGAATTCGGTTGAGCAGGTTCATCGAGACCGGCAGGCCTGCCATCGCAATCGCCAGCGACCGCTTGTCATCGGCTTGTTCGCAGAGTTCTCGAAGCTCGTCGAAACCGGTGTCGTCCACGCGGCCGCCGCCGCGGTAAGCGCTGGCGCACAACAACGTCCGGGGCGCGATTCTCAAGGACAACAGGTCACGTTCGTCGGCTGGAAGTTTGTCGGCAACCTGTTTGGCTCGTTCCCAACTGGTGCGGGCCGCGGCGATACCGCGATTGGTCAGCCACTGGCCGGCCCGCATATGCCACTCGTACGCTGCACGCAGATCACCTGCCGCCTCGAAATGCTCGGCGATCGCGGCGGCCCGCTCATCGCCGCAGCCTTGCGCCGCGATGATCGCCGCGAGCCGGCGATGGAGCTCGGTGCGGTCGGACCTGAGCTGCGATTCATACGCCACAGTCCGGATGAGCGGGTGTTTGAAGGCATAGTCACGGTGCGCGGTGAACTGCACCCGAGTCACGAGCTCGGCATCGATCAGCTCATCGAGAGCCGGTGTTACGCCGAGACTGTCGAGCAGATCCGGACTGAAGCGAGAACCGATCACCGACGCCGCCGACAGCGTCCGTTTCGCCGCCGGGCCGAGGCGGTCGATACGTGCGGCGATCGCGGCTTGCAGTGTGGCGGGCACCCGGATATCGGCCAGATCGACACAGCAGGTGTACTTGGTCCGAACCCCTTCGAGCACACCGCGTTCGGCGAGGTCGCGGACAATCTCCTCGGCGAAGAAGGGGTTGCCCGCCGCCCGCTCGGCAATGTGGTCGACCAAACCCCGCACCGAGGCGTCGACACCCAGCAGCTCGCCGGTCAACGCCGCGGTCTGGGCATTGCTCAACGGACGCAGCGTGATCGTCTGTGCGCCTTGTGTATTGGCCAGCGCACCGCGGTACTCGGGACGGTAGGTGATCAGCACAACCGTCGGCGTCTGCGGCGCCACCTCGAGCAGACTGGTCAGTATCGCCTCGCTCGGCTCATCGATCCAGTGCGCGTCCTCGACCACGAACACCGTCGGTCGTGGCCGGGCCAGCAGCGCGACATCCAGAACCCCGGCCAGCCGGCGCCGTCGGGCGTCGGCATCGATCGGCGGCGTCTCGGCCTCGGGGTCGGCGATCCCGAGAAGGTCATCCACAAGCAACAGGTCATCGGTGTCGGCGTCGAGCCGATCGCGCACCGTCGTCCGCGCCACCGCCTTGTCGGTTCCGGCGATGTCCAGGCTGGCCGTCAGCAGCGCGGCGGCAGCGTGGAACGGCACATCGCTGGTGTGCGATTCGCAGTAGGCGATGAAC
This sequence comes from Actinomycetes bacterium, assembly GCA_023416315.1. Lineage (GTDB taxonomy): Bacteria > Actinomycetota > Actinomycetes > Mycobacteriales > Mycobacteriaceae > Mycobacterium. The sequence goes on along the minus strand of JAEZIA010000266.1, from coordinate 10,683 downwards.
ACATCGACATCGCGTGACGCCGCCTGCACGGCGACCTCCCGCACGATCCGGCTCTTGCCGATCCCGGCTGGACCGACAAGTTTCACCACACACCCCGCCCCACCGATGGCCTCGTCGAGCACGCCGGCGATACTTGCCAGCTCCCAGGTACGACCCACCAGCGTGGTCTCGGTCGCCCGTCTGCGTCGCAGCCCGGCCGACGCCCCCAGCAGGCGCCGGGCGGGCAGCGGTTCCTGCATACCTTTGACGCGCACCAGTTCGGTGTCGCCGAGGTCCACGGTGTCCTCGACGAGGCGCGCGGTGGAATCACTGAGCATCACCCCGCCGGGCGGGGCCACCGATTCCATCCGCTGCGCCAGCCCGACCTGTTCGCCGATCGCGGTCCAGCTCGCCGGGCTCGCGGTGATGTCACCGGTGATGACCTGGCCGGAGTTCAGGCCGACGCGCAGCATGAAGTGCTGGCCGTCGAGTTTCTCGATGACCTCGGCGAGCTGCCGGGTTTCCCGCTGCAGATCCAGGCTCGCCAGACAGGCCCGGAATGCGTGGTCTTCCAGGGCGACCGGAGCTCCGAAGATCGCCATGATGCCGTCACCGGTGAACTTGTCGACGGTGCCGCCGTACCGCGTCATAACCACCGTGGCCCGGGTGACCAGAGCGGTCATGATCTCCCGCAGCCGCTCCGCGCCGAGCGCGGCGGCCAGATCCATCGAGTGCACCACATCGGCGAACAGAACGGTGACCTGTTTGTACTCCGCGGGCAGTGCACCAGCCGCCAGCGAGGCACCGCAGTTGTCGCAGAACCGTGCACCCCGGCGCGGTTGCGTACCACACGTACGGCACGGCGCCATTTCGACCGCCACCTGCACGAGAATAGGCGGATCAGGTGTGTCGCCGAAGGCTTATCGGACGACGGTCAGTGCTGCGCTCCAGACCGCCAGTTTGTCGGCGTAGCGCATGGTGTGCGCGGGGCTGGTCGACGGCAACCGCTCGAACACGACCGGCAGATCGAGGCGGACGAGCCGGGTGAAGTTGCGTTCGGCGGCTGCGCCGTTGAAATACACCCGCTCGATCCGCGGCTGGGCGGCGAAGAACGTCCCGAAGTCGTTGGCCACCATACTGTCCGGCTCGATCGCCGAGTCCAGGCTACCGATCCTGCGGCAGTGCTTGAGCACGTCCCATACCGCGATCCGGTGGCGCGTCAGTACCTCGGTCCGCTGCTCGTATGGGGCGTCCGGGCCGAACCCGAAGACCTCACCGATGATGCGCCAGAACGCATTTCGTGGATTGCCATAGTAGTGACCGCCCGCCAGCGACAGCACGCTGGGCATGTTGCCCAGGATCAACAGGCGCGCATCGCGCGCGCCGATCGGCGGTAGCCCCTCCAGGAGCGGGGATCGTGGCATCGGGATCGACGGTATACGTTGTGTCGGTGACCGATGCCGTCGACCCGGAGGCCGCCGGGCTGCTCGACGGGCTCGCGGGCGATGCCCGTGCCCAGCGGGCCGAGTTGATCCCGTGGTTGTTGGAGCAGGGCATCACCGTCGAGGAGATCCGGGGCGCGTTCGCCCCGATGCTGTTACCCGGCCGCCGGATCTTCGGTGACGACGGGACCCGGCTCTCGGCCCGGCAGATCAGCGACCAGACCGGCTTGGATCTCGACCAGCTCAGACGATTCCAGAGGGCCAGCGGGCTCGCGACCGTCGACGACCCCGACGCCGAGGTGTTCCTCAAACCTGACGCCGAGACGGCCGTGCACATCAAGCGGTTCCTCGACCTGGGCTTCGATCCCGACCGGTTGCTCACGGTGGTTCGGGTTCTGGCAGAAGGTCTTTCGCACGCCGCAGAGGCGATGCGCTACACCGCGGTCGCCGCCACCATGCAGCGTCCGGGCACGACCGAGCTCGAGATGGCGCGCAGCGCCCAAGTGCTGGTCAGCGCCGCCGCACCGCTGCTCGGGCCGATGGTCCAGGACATGCTGATGCTGCAGCTGCGGCACGCCATGGAAACCGAGGCGATCAACGCCAACGAACGGGCCCTCGGTGCGTCACTGCCCGGCGCCCGACAGGTCGCGATCGCCTTCGCCGACCTGGTCGGCTTCACCCGGCTGGGCGAGACGGTGCCGCCGGAGGAACTCGAACAGCTGGCCAATCGTCTTGCCGACGCCGCTCGCAATGTGGCGGTGCCACCGGTGCGGTTCATCAAGACCATCGGCGACGCGGTGATGATGGTGTCGACGGACACCGCGGCCCTGCTCGATGCGATGTTGACTTTGGTCGAGGCCACCGAAGCCGACGATGCGTTGCCGCAGCTGCGGGCCGGGCTCTCGTATGGGCCGGCGGTCAGCCGCGCGGGGGACTGGTTCGGCAGCCCGGTCAACCTCGCCAGCCGCGTCACCTCGGTGGCCCGGCCTGGCTCGGTACTGGTGTCCGAGGTCGCCCGGGAGGAGATCGGCGGCGACCCATCGTTCGACTGGTCATTTGCCCGCGCCCGCCACCTCAAAGGCATCCAGGACGAGGTGAAACTGTTCCGTGCCCGCCGGGCCGGACAACGCTGACCTGCACGTGTTCGCCCACAGCAAACCCCTGGTGCCAGCGCTGTAACGGTGTAATCATGTAATTCATGAAGCATCAACACACCCATCGTCGGCCCGGCCGCCCCGGCGGCTGGCAGCAGGCCGACCAACCCGACGCCTCCGACGCCGGCGAGTGGTTCGCCGGACGTCTGCCCGACGGCTGGTTCACCGGGGATCCGAAGGTGATCGTCGACCGCGAAGAGATCACCGTCATCGGCCGCCTACCCGAGTCGGTCGACACACCGGACAGCGGAGCCCGCGCATCGGGGCGAGCATCACGCTTTCGGGAGGAGACTCGTTCCGAGCGCATCCAGATCGCCGAGGAGGCCCAGGACCGCTACGGCCGCAAGGTGTCCTGGGGTGTGGAAATCCCAGGCCCCGACGCACCCGAGCGAATCTTGTTCACCCACATCGCTGTTCCGGTGATGACCCGGCTCAAGCAACCTGAACGCCAGGTACTCGACACCCTGGTCGATGCGGGCGTCGCCCGGTCGCGGTCAGACGCACTGGCTTGGAGTGTGCGCCTGGTGGGCGAGCACGCCGACGAATGGCTGACCAAGCTGCGATCGGCGATGGCGCAGGTGGACGACCTGCGCGCCGAGGGCCCCGGCTTGTAAGGCGCGGCCTCTGCCCGCGAGCAGACGTGAAAGCCTCCGGATCCGCCGCGTGTCGGGGACTTTTGCGTCTGCTCGCCGTGGAACTTACGCCCGGGTCAGCGCGTAGTAGGCCCCGCGGCGAGCCAGCAATTCGGCGTGGCTGCCCGCCTCGACGATCCGGCCGGCTTCCATGACCAGAATGCGGTCGGCATCGCGGATGGTCGAGAGCCGGTGAGCGATGATGAAACTGGTTCGTTCCCGGCGTAATTCGGTCATCGCATGCTGGATCAGCAGTTCCGTCCGGGTGTCCACCGAACTGGTCGCCTCGTCGAGAATCAACAGCTGCGGCCGCGCCAGGAACGCCCGGGCGATGGTGATCAGCTGCTTCTCGCCGGCGCTGACGTTGCCACCGTCATCGCTGACCCGCGTCTGGAAGCCGTCGGGGAGCGTGTGGACAAACCGGTCCACGTACGCCGCCCGTGCCGCCTGGATCACCTCGTCGTCGGTTGCGCCGGGCTTGCCGTAGGCGATGTTCTCGGCGATGGTTCCGCCGAACAGCCACGTGTCCTGCAGCACCATGCCAATCCGCGAGCGCAGCGATTCGCGGCTGATGTCGCGGATGTCCACACCGTCGAGCAGGATCCGCCCGGCGTCGACGTCGTAGAACCGCATCAACAGGTTGACCAGCGTGGTCTTGCCCGCGCCGGTCGGTCCGACGATGGCCACGGTGCTGCCCGGTGGTGCGACCAGGGACAGGTCCTCGATCACCGGAGTGCCGGGCTGGTAACCAAATGACACGTGTTGGAATTCGACCCGCCCGGCACCGTTGCCGGGCAACGATTTTGGCGTGTCCGGTGCTTCCTCGGGCTCGTCGAGGAAGTCGAAAACCCGCTCGGCGCTGGCCACCCCGGACTGCAGCGTGTTGTACATGCCGGCGACCTGGGTGAGGGGTTGGTTGAACTGGCGGACGTACTGGATGAACGCCTGGATGCTGCCCAGGGTGATCTGGCCGGTCGCGACCTGGTAGCCGCCGACCACCGCCACCGCGACATAGCTGAGGTTCCCGATGAACGTGGTGGCCGGCGAGATCAGGCCGGAGAAGAACTGCGCGCCGAAGCTCGCGTGATAGACGTCGTCATTGAACTCCCGGAACTTCTCCTGGGCGGCGGCCCGGTGCCCGAAGGTCTTGACCACGGTGAACCCGCTGTAGGTCTCCTCGATGTGGGCGTTGAGCCGGCCGGTGTTCGTCCACTGGGCGATGAACATCCGCTGTGAACGGCGCGCGATCAGCCGGGTCACCCACAGCGACAACGGAACCGTGACGACGGTGATCAACGCCAGCAGCGGCGAGATGCTCACCATCATCGCGAGCACGGCGATCACGGTGAGTACCGATGTCAGCAGCTGGCTGATCGTCATCGACACCGAGGTCGAGATGTTGTCGACATCATTGGTGACCCGGCTCAGCAACTCGCCGCGCTGCCGGGAATCGAAATACGACAACGGTAGCCGGTGGATTTTGGCCTCGACGTCGGCGCGCAGGGCGGTGATCGTGCGTTGGACGATCACGTTGAGCAGTCGCGCTTGCGCCCAGACCAGCAGCGCAGCAACGATATAGAGGCCCAACGCGAGCAGCAGCGTGTGCCCGACGGCGGTGAAATCCACCCCGCGGCCCGGCACCACGTTCGTCCCCGACAGCAGGTCGGCGAAGGTGGTGTCACCGCGTGCCCGCGCCGCGGCCACGGCCTGCTCCTTGGTGATACCCGCCGGCAGCTGCCTGCCGAGGACACCGTTGAACAACAGGTCGGTGGCGTGGCCAAGGATGCGGGGACCGATCACGCCGAGGGCGATCCCGCCGATCGACAACGCGATCACCGCCGCGGTCGGCCAGCGGTGGGGAGTCAGCCGTCGAATCAGCCGCAGCGCCGAACCTGTGAAGTCCCGGGACCGGGCTTGGCGCGGGTCCTGGGACATCGCGCGCATGCCGCCGCCGCGGAACGCAGGCCCGGTCATCGGCCGCCCCCGACCTCGGCACCCACCGACTGGGAGTCGGCGAACTGCGCATAGATCTCACATTCGGTCAGCAACGTGTCGTGGGTACCGGAGCCGACCACCCGGCCACCCTCCATCACCACGATGGTGTCGGCGTGCATGACGGTCGAAATGCGCTGGGACACAACGATGACGGTGGCCTGCGCCGATTCCGCGCGCAGCGCGGCCCGGACTCGGGCGTCGGTGTGCACGTCGAGTGCGGAGAACGCGTCGTCGAACAGGTAGATCGCCGGCCGGCGGATCACCGCGCGCGCGATCGCCAACCGCTGGCGCTGGCCGCCGGAAAAGTTGATGCCGCCCTGGGCCACTCGCATTGCCAGGCCGTCGGGATGGGCACGGACGAAGTCGTCGGCGGCGGCCACCCGCAGCGCCCACCACATCTCGTCCTCGGTGGCGTCCGACTTGCCGTAGCGCAGATTGTCCGCGACGGTCCCGGAGAACAGGTAGCCGCGTTGCGGAACCAGACCCAGCGTGGCCCACAGATCCTCGGGGTCGTAATCGCGCACATCGACACCGTCGACCCGGATCGCGCCGTCGGTGACGTCGTAGAGCCGGCAGATCAGTGAGATCAGCGTCGACTTGCCGGATCCGGTGCTGCCGACGATCGCCGTCGTCGTCCCGGGACGAGCGGTCAGCGACACCTCCTCGAGCACAGGGCGCTCGGCTCCGGGATAGCGGAACGTCGCGTTGTCGAGTTCGACCGCGCCGCGGACGCCGCCGTCGGGAAGTCGGGGTGCGGCTGGGCGGCTGATCGCGGGTTCGGTGCCGAGCACCTCGGTGATCCGTTCGGCGCAGACCGAGGCCCGCGGCAGCATCACCAGGATCAGGGTGGCCATCAACACGGCCATCAGGATCTGCATGAAATACGACAGGAACGCGATCAGCGAGCCCACCTGCATGTGTCCGGCGTCGATGCGCAGTCCGCCGAACCAGATCAGGGCGACGCTGGAGATGTTGATCGTCAACGTCGTCACCGGCAGCATCAGGGCCTGCCACCGCCCGGCGGCCAGCGCGGTGTTGGACACCGCGGCGTTGGCGACGGCGAACCGGTCCCGCTCGAAAGGCTCCCTGGCGAATGCCCGGATCACCCGGATGCCGGAGAGTTGTTCGCGCATCACCCGGTTGATGCCGTCGATGAGCCGCTGCATGCTGCGGAAGATCGGCAGCATCCGCGAGACGATCCAGAAGTTCGACAGCGCCAGCACCGGAACACTGACCACCAGCAGCCAGGACAGGCCGGCGTCCTGGTGGATCGCCATGATGATGCCGCCGACGCACATGATCGGTGCGGTCACCAGGATCGTGGTGGTCATCTGGATCAGTACCTGGATCTGCTGCACGTCGTTGGTGGTCCGGGTCAGCAGCGACGGGGCCCCGAACCGCGCGGTCTCCCGCTCCGAGAACGTGGTCACGTGGTGGAACATCGCCGAACGCAGGTCGCGGCCGAAACCCATGCCGGTGCGTGAGCCGAAGTACACCGCGCCGACCGCACACACCACCTGCAGTCCGGTCACGGCCAGCATCACCAGGCCCAGCTCGGCGATCAGCCCGGTGTCGCCCTTGGCCACGCCGTCGTCGATGATCGCGGCGTTGACGGTCGGCAGATACAGCGATGCCAGCGTGCTGACGGTCTGCAGCGCCATCACCGCCGCGACCAGCCACCGGTACGGCCGGACGTACTGTCTCAGCAGCGCCAGGAGCATTTCGCTACTGTTGCACACCCCGGCCGACCGGCTGGGGCGGTCATACCGGATCCTGCCGGTGGCCGCCGCCGCGAATCGCGGCATCGCAGCAGGTCAAGCGGCATGTCGGTGGTTGACGCAGAGGGCTGCCGCTACAGTGCATGCTGTGACTCGCAGCAGGTGCGCATGACAGCGACGCGCAAACTCGCCCTGGTCGCCGGGGTGGTAGCCATCGCGGCCTCTCTCGGCGCATGCTCGGACAACGGCAACAGCGGGCCCAGTCAGCCACAAGGCACACAGGCTCCGGCGCCGCAGTCCGGCAACGCCAAACACGGCCCGATGTTCCCCGAGTGCGGCGGTATCAGCGACCAGACGATGGCCGAGCAAACCCGGGTGACCGGTCTGGTGAACACCGCGAAGAACTCCATCGGGTGTCAGTGGCTGGCCGGTGGCGGCATTCTCGGACCGCACTTCTCCTTCACCTGGTACCGCGGCAGCCCGATCGGGCGTGAACGCAAGACCGAGGAGCTGTCACGCACCAGCGTCGAGGACATCAACATCGAGGGCCACAGCGGTTTCATCGCGGTCGGTACCGATCCGACTCTGGGGGACAACCTGTGCGAGATCGGCATCCAGTTCGACGACGACTTCATCGAATGGTCGGTCAGCTTCGCCGAGAAGCCGTTCCCGCCGGCGTGCGACGTGGCCAAGGAATTGACCCGGCAGTCGATCGTGAACGCCAAATGAGCCCGCGTCGGATCCTGATGGCGGTGGCGGCCGGGCTGTGCGCGCTGATCATGGTCAGCGGCTGCGCCAGGACGGTGGACGGTACCGCGGCGAAGTCGGGTTCGGGCCCGGTGGAACGCAACGACAACTCCGCGCAGCAGTACCCGAACCTGCTCAAGGAATGCGATGTCCTGACCACCGACATCCTGGCCAAGACGGTGGGCGCCGACCCGCTCGACATCCAGAGCACGTTCGTCGGCGCGGTCTGCCGCTGGCAGGCCGCCAACCCCGCCGGCCTGGTCGACATCACCCGGTTCTGGTACGAGCAGGGCAGTCTCGATAACGAGCGGGCCGTCGCCCAGTTCCTCAAGTACCAGATCGAGAACCGGGCGATCGCCGGTGTGCCGTCGATCGTGATGCGCACCGGTGACCCCAACGGCGGCTGCGGCGTTGCCAGCGATGCCGGCGGTGTCGTCGGCTGGTGGGTGAACCCGCAGGCACCCGGTATCGACGCCTGTGGTCAGGCCATCAAGTTGATGGAGCTGACCTTGGCGACGAACTCCTGACGTCGTGTCAGCGCGGAACGTGGAATGAGGTGAGTTCGGCGCCGCCGAGCTCCAGCGCGGACCAGCTGCCCGGCACCCGCAGCACCGCGATCGCCGAGGTGGGGTACTTCATCGAAATCTGATCGGCGGCTTCGCGATCCGAGCGGTCCGGGTCGGCCAGGCCGAGAGCGACCTGGCTCATCGTGGGTTCGTGGCCGATCACCAGCAGCGTCGCGACGTCCTCGGCGACCTGGTTGATCTCGTCGATCAGGGTGCCGGGGGTCGCGCCGTAGAGCCGCTCGGAGTAGGTGACCGGCGCACTGACACCGGTCCGCTCGAGTGTCTGGCGGGTGCGGGTCGCCGACGAGCACAGCACCAGGTCGATCGCCGGGACGTTGGCTCGCAGCCAGTCGCCGGCCAGAGCGCCTTCGCGGATACCGCGTGACGCCAGCGGCCGGTCGTGATCGGCGACGCCGTTGGGATAGTCGGACTTGGCGTGGCGCATCAGGACCAGGGTGCGTTCAGCTGTCACGGGCTCAGGCTAAACCGTCGGCGCACATGCCGGTCGAGGTCCGCGGACTTGTCGGGGTCGCGCCATACACTCGCGCACAACACCCGCCGAGAAGTCTGAAGGACGGCCCCGCGAATGCGATTCCTGCACACCGCCGACTGGCAACTCGGCATGACGCGGCACTTCCTGGAAGGTGAAGCCCAGCCCCGCTACTCGGCGGCGCGGCGTGATGCGGTGGCCGGCCTGGGTGCACTGGCGCAGGAGACCGCGGCGGAGTTCGTCGTGGTGGCCGGTGATGTGTTCGAGCACAACCAGCTGGCTCCGAAGGTGATCAGTCAATCTCTGGAAGCCATGCGCGCCATCGGTATTCCGGTGTATCTGCTGCCGGGCAACCACGATCCGCTGGACGCCTCCTCGGTCTACACCAGCGCGCTGTTCACCGCGGAGTGCCCCGACAACGTGATCGTGCTGGACCGCGAGGGCGTGTGGGAGGTGCGGCCCGGCGTGCAGATCGTCGCCGCGCCGTGGCGCACCAAAGCGCCGACCACCGATCTGGTGGCCGCGGTGCTGGCGGACCTTCCCGCCGATGGCACCACCCGCATCCTCGTCGCGCACGGCGGTGTCGACGTGCTCGACCCCGATCCCGGCAAGCCGTCGTTGATCCGGCTGGCCGGGCTGTCCGACGCGGTCGCGCGCGGTGCCGTTCACTACGTGGCCCTGGGAGACAAGCACTCCCGAACCTGTGTGGGCGACAGTGGCCGGGTCTGGTACTCGGGCTCGCCGGAAGTGACCAATTTCGACGACGTGGAGGCCGACCCCGGTCACGCCCTGCTGGTCGACATCGACGAGGCAGACCCGGCGCACCCGGTTCGGGTCGACTCCCGCCACGTCGGCCGGTGGCGGTTCGTCACGCTGCACCGTCAGGTCGACGACAGCCGCGACATCGCCGACCTCGACCTCAACCTCGACCTGCTGGCCGATAAGGACCGCACCGTCGTGCGTCTGGGACTGACCGGCACGCTGACCGTCACCGACCGCGCCGCGCTGGACGCCTGCCTGGACAAGTACGCTCGCTTGTTCGCCTGGGTCGGAACCTGGGAGCGGCACACCCACCTCGCCGTCATGCCGGCCGACGGGGAGTTCGACGACCTCGGCATCGGTGGGTTCGCCGCGGCGGCCGTCGACGAACTTGTCGCCACCGCCCGCTCGGGTGACGACGACGCCGCTGCGGACGCCCAGGGCGCACTGGGGCTGTTGCTGCGCCTGGCCGGGGGGAATGCGGCATGAGGCTGCACCGGCTGGTCTTGACCAACTATCGCGGAATCATCCACCGCGACATCCAATTTCCTGATCACGGCGTGGTCGTCGTGTGCGGCGCCAACGAAGTCGGGAAGACCTCGATGATCGAGGCGCTCGACCTGCTGCTGGAGTCCAAGGACCGCTCCAGCAAAAAGGAAGTCAAGCAGGTCAAGCCGACGCACGCCGACGTTGGTGCCGAGGTGCTCGCCGAGATCAGCACGGGCCCATACCGTTTCACCTATCGCAAACGGTTCCACAAGAAATGCGAGACCGAGCTGACGATCTCGGCACCGCGCCGCGAGCAGCTCACCGGTGACGAGGCGCACGAGCGGGTGCTGGCCATGCTCGGCGAGACGGTCGACACCGGATTGTGGCACGCGCAGCGGGTTCTGCAGGCCGGTTCCACCGCCGCGGTCGACCTGTCCGAATGCGATGCACTGTCGCGGGCTTTGGATCTGGCCGCCGGCGACGACGCGGCGCTGTCCGGCACCGAACCGCTGCTGATCGAACGGATCGAGGCCGAGTACGGCAAGTACTTCACCGGGACCGGCCGGCCGACCGGCGAGTGGGCGGCGGCGATCGCGCAGCTGCGCGCCGCGGACGAGGAGGTGGCTCGCTGCGCGGCCGCGGTCGCCGAGGTCGACGACCGGGTGCGCAGGCACGCCGAGTTGGCCGAGCAGCAGGCCGCGCTGGCCGGGCG
>JAEZIA010000088.1 GCA_023416315.1 Actinomycetes bacterium | reverse complement strand
TCGGCAGGTCTTCGCTGAACGCGCCGTGGATCATCCCGACCAGCTTGTTGTTGACCGTCACCGGCGCACCGGAGTCGCCCGGCTGGCCGCACACCTGGTTGACGATGGTCCCCGGGTCCTGGCCGGGCCCCCAGGTGACCCCGCACGAATATCCCGTGGTCCGGCCCAGCTTGCACGCCACCTCCCCGAACACCGGGTCGGCGCCGATGCCGTCGATCACGAAGCCCTTGTAGTTCGAGATCGGCTGTACCTTGGCCGGATCGAACCGGATGACCGCATAGTCCAAGGCGTCGTTGCCGGCGACCATCGTGCCGATCACGCCGTCGTTCTGCCGGTCCTCGGAGGCGACCTGGGCGCCGGGGCCGCCGCAGTGCGCGGAGGTGAACCCGATCAGCGCGCCGGTGTTGTCGGTGCCGATCGCGGTCAGCGTGCAGAAGGTGTCGCCGTTGACGACGATGCCCGCTCCGCCGCCGATCGGCACCTTGCCGTCGGCCGCGGCGACCGGCGCCACCGAGAGGGCCAGCGCCAGGGCGCTGAACGCCATACCGACGGCCCGCGCCGTCAGCCGCACACGCTGCGCGGTTGTCACTGGCAACCTCCATCCACCGTCCACCCCGACACGGCGAGTCTAGCTTGATCACACCCGTAACTTGCGTAACAGCTCAGTGGGTATGCCCCGCTGCGAGCGCGGCATGGCAACATAAACCGCGACGACAGAAAGTTGGAGGACAGCCGTGAGCAATGGCGATCGCAAGAACGGGGTGCCCGCCACCGTCACCTCGATCCCCTTGGTGGACCCGAACGCGATACCTGCCAATCCCTCCGTCGGCGACCTCGTCAAAGACGCCACCGCGCAGATGTCCACCCTGGTGCGCGCCGAGGTCGAGCTGGCCAAGGCCGAGATCACCCGCGATGTGAAGAAGGCGCTCACCGGCAGCGTGTTCTTCATCCTGGCGCTGGTGGTGCTGTTCTACTCGACGTTCTTCCTGTTCTTCTTCATCGCCGAATTGCTCGACAACTGGCTGTGGCGCTGGGTGGCGTTTCTGATCGTCTTCCTGTTGATGGTGGTCACCACCGCGGTGTTCGGCCTGCTCGGCTATCTCAAGGTGCGCCGTATTCGGGGCCCACAGCAGACCATCGAGTCGGTCAAGGAAGCGCGTGAGGCGTTCACCCCCGGCCACGACAAGACGGCGGGCAAGTCCGTCGCCACCGGCGCCTCGCCGCCCACGGACCCGTCCGGCTGGTGATGTGGGATCCGTCGGTCACCCGCATCGCGGGACCGTGGCGGCATTTCGAGGTTCATGCCAACGGGATTCGGTTCCACTGCGTGGAATCGAACGCCCCGTCCCTCGTTGACGAGGCGGCCGGCACCTCGCGACCGCTGGTCATCCTGCTGCACGGGTTCGGCTCGTTCTGGTGGTCGTGGCGCCACCAACTGCGCGGCCTGACCGGCGTCCGGGTGGTCGCCGTCGACCTGCGCGGTTACGGCGGTAGCGACAAGCCTCCGCGCGGGTATGACGGCTGGACACTGGCCGGTGACACCGCCGGATTGATCCGGGCGCTCGGGCACAACTCGGCCACCCTGGTGGGGCATGCCGACGGTGGGCTGGTGTGCTGGGCGACCGCGGTCCTGCATCCGCGGGCGGTCCGCGCGATCGCCCTGGTGAGCTCGCCGCATCCCGCCGCGCTGCGCGCCTCAGCTTTGCGCCGGCGCGACCAGGGCCGTGCTCTGCTGCCCACTCTGCTGCGGTATCAGCTGCCGATGTGGCCCGAGCGGGCGCTCACCCGGCACAACGCCGATCTCCTGGAGCACCTGGTCCGCAACCGAGCCAGCGGCAAATGGCTTGCCTCCGAGGATTTTTCGGAGACCATCTCGCACATGCGCAAAGCCATTCAGATCCCGTCGGCCGCGCATTCGGCGCTGGAGTACCAGCGCTGGGCGGTGCGCAGCCAACTGCGCCGCGAGGGCTGGCGTTTCATGAAGTTGATGAACCGTCCGCTCGATGTGCCGGTGATGCATCTGCGCGGCGACGCCGACCCGTACGTGCTCGCCGACCCGGTGGACCGCACGCAGCGCTATGCGCGGCGGGGGCGCTTCGTGGCGGTCTCGGGTGCCGGGCACTACGCCCACGAGGAGTCCCCCGGCGAAGTCAACGACCACCTGCAGCGGTTCATCGACGGAGTCTACCGACCGGTTAGGTGACGCAGGCCCCGGTCGGCACCTTGGCGGTGTTGCCGATCTTGGCCAGCTGACGCGAGACCTCGTTGGCCGTCAGCACGAACCCGGTGTCGTTGTCGTCCACCGCCGCGCCGAACACCACGCCCAGCACCTGCCCGGTCCGGTTGATCATCGGCCCACCTGAATTACCTTGGTGCACAGCGCCTCTGATCGTGTACACCTCGCGGTTGACCGTGGTGGTGCGATAGATGTCCGGACCATTGAGCTCGATGGTCTCCCGGATACGCGCCGGGGTGGCGGCGAACTCACCGCCGCCGGGATAGCCCAGCACGACCGCGTCGGTACCGGATTTGGCGGGTTGTTCGGCGAAGACCAGTGGGCGCTGCGGAAGGTTCGGCACGTCGAGGATCGAGATGTCCTCGTTGGGGTCATAGGAGACGACGGTCGCGTCGTATTCCTGGCCGTCGGCGATCACCGTGACGCTGTCGGAGCCGGCCACCACGTGGGCGTTGGACATCACCCGATTGGGAGCGATGACAAAGCCGGTGCCCTCCAACACTTTCTGACAACTCGGCGCCACGCCGCGGATCTTCACCACGCTGGGGCGCGCGTTGGCGACGGCGATGCTGTCGGCCAGCGAGGCGTCCGGGGCGTCGACGGCCTGGATCGGGGTGCGGCCGAAGGGCTGCAGCACGTCCGGCAGTCCGGAGGTGCGCAGCAGGGCCGACATCCGCTTGGGCACGGCCTTGAGCCACTCGGGGGCGTACTTGTCCACCTCGGCAAGGACTTTCGAGCCGCGGGTGGCGGCTGCCAGATTGGGTTGATCCGACGATGTCAGCGGGCTGGCCAGCAGCCACGCCGCGACCATGACCACCACCAGTTGCAGCCCGACACCGATCACCGAATCCACGGTGCGCACCCCGCGGTTGCGGATCGCTCCGCGCACCGCGCGGCCGAGCACCACGCCGGCGACTTCACCGACCACCACCAGCGCGAGGATCAGAAACAGCGCGGCGAACAGCTTGGCCCGCGGCGAGGTGATGTGGCTGACGATGTGGGGCGCGAGCATCACCCCGGCGATCGCACCGAGGATCACGCCGACAAACGACATCAGGGAGCCCAGCGCGCCGGACCGCCAGCCCGAGATGGCCGCAATCAACGCCACCGCCAGCACGGCGATGTCCAGCCATTGCGAACTCGTCACAGGGGCTCCTCACTGCTTCCGACGAGCGCCATCGCCTCGTCCAACTCCCGGACGTCGTCGGTGTTCCACGGTTGCGACCAGCCGGCGACGTCGAGCATCGCCGAGATTACGTGCCCGGTGAACCCCCACACCAACATCTGGTTGAGCAGAAAGGCCGGTCCGGCCAGACCGCGGCCCGCGCCGGTTCGGTAGACCATCAGCCGGTTCTCAGGATTGACGAACGCCCGCACCGGAACCCGCGCGACGATCGCGGTTTCCCCTTGGTCGACGACGGCCACCGGCCCCGGATCCGGGGAATAGGCCAGCACCGGCACCACGTGAAAACCGGAGGGCGGAATGAACATTCGCTCCAAGACCGCCAGCGGATGAAGGCGGCCGGGGTCAATTCCGGTCTCCTCCTGTGCCTCTCGAAGCGCCGTCGCGACCGGGCCGTCGTCCTCCGGGTCGGCCGCCCCGCCAGGGAACGCGGCCTGCCCGGCGTGGTGGCGCAGCGTGCCGGCCCGCACCGTCAGCAGCAGATCGGCGTCGTCGGGCAACTGCCCTTCGCGGTGACCGGAGTTCGGGCCGGAGAACAACACCAGCACGGCGGCATCGCGCGTGCTCGCACCGGCGTCGCGGGCTTCGACGACCGCGGCCAACAGCTCAGGCGGCACCTTGCGGCGGTACGCATGCGGAACCCGGTCGACGTTGTCGACCAACGGCGCCAGCCACGGCGGGCGGTACTGCGGGGTGAGCGCAACCGAGCCCGCCGAGCGGGAGGAACCCTGGGTCACCGGCGCGTCTCTCTCGTTGGTCGTCACTGCAATGCATTCTTCACCGCGTCGGCGATCTCGTCGGCACTGGTGAACGCCTGCGGCAGGATTTTCGCAACGCTACCGTCCGCGCGCAGCACCACCGTCGCGGGCATCACATTGGGCACGCCCAACGCCGCGGCGATCCGGCGCTGACCGTCCTGCAGGGTCGGAAGCCGCACGCCCAGGTCGGCCAGCCGCAGCAGACCCGCCGTCTCGTTCTCGTCCTGATGCACCGTCACCACGGCGACCTCACCGCCCGCTCGGCGCTGGTAGTCGGCCATCGCGGGCAACTCCTCGGTGCACGGCCCGCACCAGTACGCCCAGAGGTTCAGCACGATCGGGCGCCCGGCCAGGGCCCGGGCCACGTCGACGTTCGCACCGTCGGCCGCGCACTCGACGACGATGCCGCGCAACTCCTTCGGGCCGGGATTGTCGGCTGCGACCGGGCACGGCGGCAGGTCGGCGCGCGGGCGCGGCCCGGCCAGCGCCGCGGGCGTGTCGGCGGCGCGGTGGTTGCGGGGCACCGGCGCCCCCGCAGTGCC
>JAEZIA010000380.1 GCA_023416315.1 Actinomycetes bacterium | reverse complement strand
TCGTCGCGGCGTCGCATCCTGAATGCGACCGCCGAGGTTCTCGCCCGCAGCGGGCAAACCAAGCTCAGCCTTTCTGACGTGGCACTGCAGGCCGGAGTCTCCCGGCCGACGCTGTACCGCTGGTTCGCCTCCAAGAAGGAGCTGCTCGACGCGTTCGGCGCATACGAGCGCGAGCTGTTCGACACCGGCATCAGCCGGGCCACCGCCGGGCTGCGCGGCACCGACAAGCTCGACGCGGCCTTGCAGTTCATCGTCTCCTACCAACAGACCTACTCCGGGGTCAGACTCATCGACATCGAGCCCGAGGTGGTGATCGCCCAACTGGCCCGGATCCTCCCGCTCATGCGGACCCGGTTGCAGCGGCTGCTGAGCGGACCGAACGCGGAGATCAAGGCCGCCACCGCGATTCGCATCGCGGTGTCACACTACGTGGTCCGCAGCGACGACGCCGACCAGTTCCTGGCTCAGCTGCGCCACGCCGTCGGCATCAAGCAGTGACCACACCGCTGGACATCGGGATCTACCTCCCGCAGATGGGCTTCGGTTACGCCGATGTCCTGCACCGCGCGCAACGCTGCGAAGAGCTGGGCATCGGTTCGCTGTGGCTCTACGACCATATGTACGGCCCCGGTGTCCCCGGTATCGACTCGCTGGAGGCATGGACGCTGGCCACCGCGCTGCTGGCCCGGACCGAGCGACTACGCGTTGGACACATGGTGCTGTGCAATCAGTTTCGTCATCCCGCCGTGCTGGCCAAGATGGCGACCACCCTGGATCAGGTGTCCGCCGGCCGGCTGGAACTCGGCATCGGCAGCGGCTCGATCGAAGACGAACACCACCGACTCGGACTGGACTGGGGCACGCATCCGCAGCGCTCCGGGCGGCTGCGGGAAACCCTGGAGATCGTCACCCAGGCATTCGCCGAACAGCGGATCGATTTCGCCGGAACGCATTACACGGTTCGCGACATGCCGATCAAACCCGGCCCGGTCCAGCAGCCGCGGCCGCCGCTGGTGGTGGGCGGCTCCGGTGAGAAGTACACGCTGCCGCTGGTGGCTCGCTACGCCGACGTCTGGAACGTCCCGACGTACGCACTTGGCGAGATGGAGCGCAAGCTGGCCGTTCTGCGGTCGATCTGCGAGGGCATCGGCCGGGACCCGGCCACGATCGTGATGTCGGTGGAGGCGGTACTGGCCATGGCCCCGGACGAGTCCACCTTGGCCGAGGTGCGGCAGGTCGCCGAAAAGCGGTTCGGCGGGCCGGGTTTCGGCCTGCATGACGGCGGGCTGATCGGTACACCCGCCGCGATCGTCGACCGGCTTGGCCAACTCCGGGAGATGGGTTTCGGTCAGGTCGTGCTTTTCACCCACGACCGCGCATCAGACGCCACGTTGGAACTGCTGGCCGGCGAAGTGCTGCCGCAGCTCTAGTCGAAGGTGCCGACGACCTTGTCCGCCGCACCCGGTGCTGAGTCGGCGACGTCGAGCACGCCGGCTGCGCGGCGCCGGTAATTGTCGTTGCTCTCCTCATTTCCCGACAGATTTCCACTCGCACAATGCTTTTCGAATGCCCGATGGTTGACACCGATGGTGTCGCACCCTACCGTGACCGTCATGGTAAGGCACGCGACCGCCGGGTTGCCCTTGGTCACGCGATGAGCGGCTCGCTTACCGGACGCTGTGCGGTGGTGACCGGTGCGGCCAGCGGACTGGGCGCCGCGGCGGTCCGGGCGCTCGCCGGCGCCGGCGCGCAGGTCGTGGCGGCGTATCACCAGACCGAGCCGAGCGACGAATCGGGCGCGACCTGGTTGCACTGCGACGCCAGGGACGCCGATGAGGTGAACGCGATGATCGACGGCGCGGTCACGGCTCTGGGCGGTCTCGACGTGCTGGTCAACGCGGCAGGGCTGTGGCATCAGGGCATCCCCGGACAGATCGCCGTCGACGAGATCGACTTCGTGCTCGACACCAACCTCAAGACCACGATCCTGACCAATCAGGCCGCGCACGCGGTGATGCGCCGATCCGGCGGGCGCATCATCAACTTCGGGTCGGCCGAAGCGGTGATGGGCAGTCCCGTCTCCGCGGTGTACGCCGCGGCCAAGGGTGCGGTGCAGGCCTGGACCCGCTCGGCGGCCAAGGCCTGGGCGGCCGACAAGGTGACGGTCAACGCGCTGGCGCCGGCGATGCAGACCCGCGGCGCGGACCGGCTGCGCGAGTTCCTCGGCCCCGACGCCGCACCATTCATCGATCAGCAGATCAAGGCCACCATTCCGCTGGGCGGGGCGCTGGGCGATCCGGACCGTGACCTCGGGCCGGTTCTGGTGTTCCTGGCCGGCGAGGGGTCCCATTTCATCACCGGTCAGCTGCTGCCCGTCGACGGCGGCCTGATCATGCTCGATTAGCGATTTCGGCGCGATTTCGTTCGCTCAGCGGCGGTTACCGCGCCGAAGCCGGTAAGACGGGGCCGTCGTCGAGCTGCTCGGTGACACCGAGATCGGCCAGCCCGAGCTGGGTCAGCAGCGATATGCCATGGGCGTTCAATAGAAAACGTTCGTCGTCGCTGGCACCGCTGTCGTACAGCATCGACCCGATCAGGCAGATGACGGCCATCTTGAACGCGTTGAGTGCCCGGTACCAGGGCCGGTTACGGGGCCTGATCCCGCTGGCCGCCTCATAGTGGGCAAGAAAGTCGTCGATGCTCGGCGCGGCGGGGTGGCTGGTGAGTCCCACCGGCTGCATCCACAGCAGCTCCGTCCAGCCGAGGTCGGTCAACGGGTCACCCAGTGTGGTCAGCTCCCAGTCGAAGACGGCACTGACCTCGTCGCCGACGAACGCGAAGTTACCCGGCTTGGCGTCCCCGTGGACCAGCGTGACCCTCGGGTATTGCGCGGGTGTGGTACGACGCAGCTCGGCCAGCAGCCGCTCAAGGGCAGGCAGCGGTCCACGCTGTACCCGGTGCATTTCCTCGGCCCAGCGGGTGATTTCGCGCTCGAGGTGGTCGCCCCCCTCACCGAGGTCAGTCAAGCCGGTGGCCGCCAGGTCGACGGTGTGCACCGCCGCCAGCTGCTCGGCCATGCTCGCGCACATCCGCCGGATTCGGGTGTCGGTGACACCCGGCCCGTCGGGCATCTCCATCTCGTAGACGTCACCGGGCACCCGTTCCATGACGAGGAAGGGTTGGCCGAGGACATCACCGGACTCTTCCAGCCACAGCACATTCGGTGCGCGCACCGCGGTGCCGCGCAGCGCCGAGAGAACCCTGAACTGGCGGGGCAGGTCGTAGGGTTCCAACAGCGCGGGCGGCGGCGGCCGCAGTCGCAGCACCACGTCGGTCCGCTCCCGCGCGGTTGTGATCGTGACGGTCAGCATGTGCGCCGAGTGGCCGAAGTCCACCCGCTCGAGCCCTTCCACGCCGACGTCGTCGACGCCGATCTGGGCCTGCAGCCACGCCGCAAGCCGGGTGCTCGGGTCGCCGACGACGGTACTCATCAGTTGTAGGACACCTTGTGATCGGAGTCGGCGGTCAGCCCCAGCTCGGGCCACACGCCGCCGATGAGACTTTCCATGATCCCGTAGCCGACTGCGTCGCCGTCGCGTACCCGGATCGGGGTGTCCCGGAATTGGCCGAGGGTGCGCAGACTTTCCTCAGACCAGCAGTCGGCGATGTACTCCCCGTCGAGGTGCATCGGCCCCCGCCACGAGCCGTGCTTATGGCCATTCCAGTCGCCGTAGCCACCGGTCTTGAGGAAGAAACCGGACTCCCCCAGCGCCTCGACCTCGATGACCCGTTCCTCGCCGGACTCCATGGTCATCACCAGTTCCCCACCCTTGACGAAACGAGTTCTGGTGTCGTAGCTGATCTTCGGTGTCACCCGGCGGACCCGGGCCTGCGTACCGTCCGCCTCGTTGAGGTAGGCCGAGCTGTATTCCCACGGTCCTTCGACGATGAAAATCGCGGTCTCGTAGTAGGTTCCGTCGGGCCGTTGAAAGAAGGCCGGTGACCACTTCATCCCGCCACGGATCCCCGCCGGCGCCTGCGGCGTCGGGATCAGATCGTCCGGAGGCGATCCGATGGCTTGGCGCACACCCCAGGAGTGGTCCCGCATACCGAACCACTCGTCGGGCCGGATCTCGTGGGTCTGCCCGTCGACGGTGACGGTGCCGCTGGCCCAGCCGCCCTGGTGGTAGCGGATGACGTCGACGTCCACCCGTCCGGTACGCCGGTTGCGCACCAGGTTGCGTTCCTCGAAGAACGGGGGTGTCACGCCGGAGAGCACCACATCGAACGAGATCGGCTGGACGTCGTTGGGCTCGAGGCGAAAACGCATGGCGCGCAGTGGTTCGACGATCTCGAGCTGGATCGGGCCGACGCTGTTGGCTTCCGGCGCGGAGCGCAGTTCGCGACTGCCTCGCACGGTCCATTGCTCGCGGCCGCGCGAGATGCCGGCGAACCCGTCGATGATCCCGCGGTTCTGATACTTGCCGAGCCCGAAGTCCACTTGCAGCGATCCGTCGGTGCGCGCGATCGAGGCCCAGATCTTCTCGGTCCACGCCAGGTCGGTCTGAGAGAGCGTCGCGAAGGTATCGACGATCTGGTGGTTGAGCCCTTCGTCGGCACCGAGAAGCGCTCCGATGTTTTTGATCGCCATGATTACCTTCCTTGCCTCGCGCCGTACCATCTGGCGAATGGGAACAGTGAGCCGTCGCTGGGGGGCCGAACGGGCGCTGCTCGACGGCGATGAGGCGCGCCATCGCCTGCTCGAAGCCGCCAGTCGATGCATCGTGCGCCGGGGCAACACCCAGATCCGGATGGCCGAAGTCGCCGCTGAAGCAGGTGTGGTCCGCTCCACGGTGTATCGCTACTTTCCGTCGCGCGACGACCTGTTGCTCGGGCTGCTCCTGATGCGGATCGACAACGCGTTGGCCGACCATGTCGCCTCGCTGCCCCATCCCGAGGACGCCGCGAACTCGATTCAGCAGTTGTTGATGGCCCCCGTCGAGTCCGTGGTGGGTGACCCGTTGAACGAAGCCCTGATGTCGGGCGAGAGCACCGCGCTGACAACCGCGCTCGAGATCGGTTCCGAGCAGATCGTGGACGTGATCCTGCGGCACTATCGACCGCTGTTTGGGCGGTGGCAGGCCGGCGGACAGCTGCACCCTGATCTCGATCCACGCGAGACCGCCCGCTGGCTGCACACGGCGGCGCTGTTCCTGGTCGCACCCGCGTGGCGGCACCGACCGACCGCGGCCAAGCGCCGGTTCGTCGAGCAGTACCTGCTGCGTGCCCTGGTGCCACAAATCGGACAATAGCGTCATATTGTCCGATTGGTGCTAGCTTTCTCCGCGTGACTACCGGATCCGTGCACATCCCCTCCGACGTCAGTGAGTTGACGCCGGACTGGTTCAGCGCGGCCCTGGGCGAACCGGTGTCGGCAGTCGAGGTGCTCGACGCCCACTCCGGTACCACCGGCCGCGCCCGTGTCCGACTGACCAGCGGTGGCCTGCCCGAAACACTGTTCGTCAAGCTGCAGCCGTTCACCCCCGAGCAGCGCGGCTTCCTGCGGCAAGTGGGACTCGGCGTGGCCGAGGCCCGCTTGTACGCCAAGCTCGGAAGCGAACTGCCCGTGCGCATTCCACGGGTGTGGCACGCGGCCGCGGCCGCGGCCGACGGGTCGTTCGTCATGGTGCTCGAGGACCTCGTCGCCTCCGGATGCCGGTTCCCTCACCCGGACGACGCGGATATTGTCGATGTCGCACGCTCGGCGGTGGCCGAACTGGCCGTCCTGCATGCGAGTTATCAGGGCCGCGAGCTCCCCTGGCTGGCTACCCCGGAAGGTATGCGGCGCAAGCCCGGTGACCCGAAGACCGCGGCGCGACGCACGCACTTCGTTCGGTTGGCCCTCGACCGCTTCGGCGAGGATCTGGGCCCAGAGTTCCGCCGGGTGGCGCAGCTGTACATCGAGCGCTCGGACGACATCATCGGCTTGTTCGGCGAAGGTGATCTCACGCTGATCCACGGCGACACCCACAGTGGCAACCTGTTCGTCGATGACGGCCGCACCGGTTTCTATGACTGGGCAGTGGTCGGACGTGGTCCCGGCATGCGGGACGTCGCCTACTTCCTGTGCAATTCGCTGCCGACGGAGGTGCGCCGATCCGAGCAGTACGGTCTGCTCGACCGCTACCGTGCGGCTCTCGCCGCCAACGATGTGGCGTTGGACGAGCGCACCGCGCTCGAGCAGTATCGGTTGTTCTCGCTGTACTCCTGGATCGCCGCGGTGTCGACCGCTGCGATGGGCTCGCAGTGGCAGCCGTTCGAGATTGCCTATGCTGCAATGGTTCTGACGACGTCAGCGATCGAGGACCTAGGCGTGGTGGAACTGCTCGAGCAGCGCCTGCCCTAGCGACGGGCGAACTCTGGGGCGCGCTCGGGCCTGACCCCGACGCCGACGAGGTAGGCCGGGATCACCGACAGCCACGGCAACCGCTGGATCAGCGCGGTGGCGATCGCCGGCGGATTGGCACTGTGCCCGTGCAGGATCGGCGCGACCAGCCGGCTGTGCAACACCCGTTGCACCGCCGGGGTGAGGGCGGCGGCCGGCAGGCGGCGCCGCCGCACCGCGGCCAGATGGCGATCGGTGAGGGTGCCCCGCCGCAACGGATCAGCGAGCAGCGTCGCGGCGCCCACCGCGTCCTGGATAGCCAGGTTGATCCCGACCCCGCCGACCGGCGACATCGCGTGCGCGGCATCCCCGAGGCACAGCAGCCCCTCGACGTGCCACCGGTTGAGCCGGTTGAGCTGCACGTCGAGAAACTTCACATCGTCCAGTGAGGTCAGGCTGTCGGTGTCGGTTTCCGGAATCAGCTCGGCGAGTTCGGCTTTCAGCGCCTCCAACCCGCGGGATCGCAACGCCGCGTCGCTGCCCTTGGGGATCAGGTAGGCGAGCTGGAAGTAGCCTTCCCGTGGGATCATGATCAGCATCCGCCGAGGCGCGATCCGGGGAATCAGGGTGTACTCCGCGCTGCCGTCGCGCGGCAGCCGGAACCACCACACGTCGAACGGCACCGGAAATTCACGTCCGGTCAGGCCGGCATCGCGACGGACGGTCGACGTTCGCCCATCGCACGCCACCGTGAGGTTAGCTCGCAGCTCACCGTGGCCGTCCGGCGACGTATAGGTCACCCCCGTCACCCGGGTTCCGCTGCGGAGCAGTCCGGTCACCTCGTGCCGCATCCGCAGCGTGTAGGTGGGCTCGGCCTTGGCGGCGTCGGCGAGCAGGTTCAGCAGATCCCACTGGGGCACCATCGCGATGTAGGGGTGCGGCTGCCGCAACCGCCGGAAGTCCACCATGGTCAGCGACTTCCCGCCGGCGGTGAACTCCGCGTGATCGACCCTGCTCTGCGGCAGTGCGGCGAACCGCCCACCGAGGCCCAACTCGTCGAGCAGTCGAAGCGTCGTGGGATGCACCGTGTCGCCGCGGAAATCGCGGAGGAAGTCGCCATGCTTTTCCAGCACCGTGACCTCGATACCGGCCCTGGCCAACAGCAAGCCGAGCACCATCCCGGCCGGCCCGCCGCCGACGATCGCCACTGTCGTGGAGTCGGTCATGGGCCCACGCTAGCCAGGATGACCACCCGGTGGAGCTAAACCTCGATTCGGGCACCAACCAGCACGGTCTGCGCCGCGGGCAGCCCGAAGTACCCCGCGGAGTCTGCGGCCAAAAACGACGTGGCGATGAAGATCCGCTTACGCCATGGCGCCATCGTCGGCTGGTCGCCGGGTACCAGTTCGATCTTGGACAGGAAGTAGGAGGTGGTGTCGAGGTCGATCTCGCCGCCGATCTGTGCCGGGTCCACCAGCCGCAGCGCCGCCGGCACGTCGGGACGCTCCATGTAGCCGAATTTCGCGTTCACGTAATAGATTCCGTCGTTCGGGTCACCGAGGTCGTCGACGGTGATCCGTTCGTCGTCGGGTACCCGGGGCGACGGCGGGACGTCGATGGACAGGATGATCACCCGCTCGTGCACGACGTGGTTGTGGTCGACATTGGCCCGCATGGACAACGGTGCCGTTTCACTCTCGCGGTTGAGGAACACCGCGGTGCCGGGGATGCGCGGGTAGGGCGGTTGGCGGTCGTTGATCTCGTCGATGAAGGGCTGCAGCGGCCCCTCGGCCTTGTCGCGGGCACGGACGACGATCGCGCTGCCCTTCTGCCAGGTGACGAGCACGGTGAACGTCACCAATCCGATCAGCAGGGGCAGCCACGCACCGTGAACCAGCTTGGTCAGGTTGGCGGCCAAGAACATCAGGTCCACCGTGAGCAGCGCACCACCTCCGATGATCACCATCCACAGCGGCCACCGCCAGCGGGTGTGGGCGATGTAGAGGAACAGCAGGGTGGTGATCGTGATCGTCCCGGTGACCGCCATGCCGTAGGCGTAGCCCAGCGCCGCCGAGCTGCGGAATGCGAACACCAGGATCAACACCGCCACCATGAGCATGCCGTTGATCCACGGCACATAGATCTGGCCGAATGACGACGCCGAGGTGTGGGCGATCCGCAGCCGCGGCAGGTAGCCGAGTTGAGCGGCTTGCGAGGCTACCGAGTATGCCCCGGTGATCACGGCCTGGGAGGCGATCACCGTCGCGGCGGTGGCCAGAATCGCCATCGGCAATTCCCAGCCGCTGGGTACCAGCAGAAAGAACGGTGCGTTGACCACGCTTTGCTTACCCAGAAGCAGCGCGCCCTGGCCGAAGTAGTTGAGCACCAGGGCCGGCAGCACCAGCCCGAGCCAGCCCCAGGTGATCGCCTTGCGGCCGAAGTGACCCATATCGGCGTAGAGCGCCTCGGCGCCGGTGACCGACAGCACCACGGCGGCCAGCGCGAAGAACGCGATGTGGAAGTGGCCGAAGATGAACTCCAGTGCATACATGGGCGATAGCGCGCGCAGGATCTGCGGGTGGCCGAGGATGCCGCGTATCCCGCACGCGCCGATCACCAGGAACCAGACGATCATCACCGGGCCGAAGAATCGCCCGACCGCCGCGGTGCCACGCCGTTGTACCGCGAACAGCCCGACGATGATGACCGCGGTGATCGGCACCACCAACTCCGACAACGATGGATCGACGACCTTCAGGCCTTCCACCGCGGAGAGCACCGAGATCGCCGGTGTGATCATGCTGTCACCGAAAAATAGTGCGGCACCGAGGATCCCGAGTGCGGACAGCGCGCTGATCACTTTCGGACTGGACCGTCGACCAAGCCGGCGCACCAGCGTGATCAACGCCATCACGCCACCCTCGCCGTCGTTGTCGGCGTGCATGACCAGCGTGACGTAGGTCAGCGTGACGATTGTCATCACCGACCAGAAGATCAGCGACACCACCCCGTAGACGTTGGCGTGGGTGATCGGTACCGGATGCGGGTCGCCCGGGTTGAACAAGGTCTGCACGGTGTAGATGGGGCTGGTGCCGATATCGCCGAACACCACGCCCAGCGCACCGACGATGATTCCCGTGCGGGCCTTGGTCGCCTTGGTCACCGGTCACCCCCTTATCGGTCCGCCCGGCGTCGTTCCCGGCGACGTGGAGGCCAATGGTAGCGGCCGGAACCCGGCCGCGACGTACGGTGGAACCAATGCGTATAGCCCTGTTCGCGACGTGTCTGGCCGACGCGATGTTCCCGGCGGCCGCGATCTCGACTGTCGAACTGCTCGAGCGGTTGGGCCACCAGGTGGTGTTCCCGCCGGGGCAGACGTGCTGCGGTCAGATGCATGTGAACACCGGCTATCTCGGGCAGGCCACCGCGCTGGTGCGTCACCACGTCGAGGTGTTCGAGCGCAGCGGTTGCGACGTGGTGGTGGCGCCGTCGGGCTCCTGTGTTGGTTCGGTACGGCATCAGCATGCGATGGTGGCCCGCCGCGCCGGTGACAGCGCGCTGGCCGAGCGTGCCGAGGCGATCGCCGAGCGCACCTACGAACTCTCC
This sequence comes from Actinomycetes bacterium, assembly GCA_023416315.1. GTDB lineage: Bacteria > Actinomycetota > Actinomycetes > Mycobacteriales > Mycobacteriaceae > Mycobacterium. The sequence continues at coordinate 18,300 of JAEZIA010000380.1, read as the reverse complement.
GAGTTGTTGGTGGATGTGCTCGGTGTGACCGATGTCGGCGCCTACTACCCGCATCGGGTCACCTACCACCCGACCTGCCATTCCCTGCGACTGTTGCGGGTGGGTGACAAGCCACTGCAACTGCTGCGCCAGGTACGCGGGCTGTCCCTGGTCGAACTGGCCGACGCCGACACCTGCTGCGGATTCGGCGGCACGTTCGCGATCAAGAATGCCGACACCTCGACGGCGATGCTGGCCGACAAGATGTCCGCGGTGATCACCTCGCGCGCCGAAGTGTGCACCGCCGGTGACAGTTCCTGCCTGATGCACATCGGCGGCGGGCTGAGCCGGGTGCGCTCGGCGGTGCGGACCGTGCACCTCGCCGAAATCCTCGCCTCGACGGAGCCGACGCGATGACCACAGATCCATCCCCGGGTCGCTTCGCTCCCGCCCGCCGCACGTTCCTCGGGGTGCCGGGGATGGGCAATCTGCGTGGCGACCAACCGTTCCCGGCCGCCGCCCGCCGCGAGTTGGCCAACACCCAGATGCGCCGCAACGTCGGCCACGCCACCCGCACGATCCGCACCAAACGCCTTGCTGCCGTTGCCGAATGCGCGGACTGGGAGCAGTTGCGGGCTGCGGGCAGCGCGCTCAAGCAGGACGTGATGGCCCGGCTTCCGGAGTTGCTCGAGCAACTGGAAGCCAATGTGGTGGCCCGTGGTGGGGTGGTGCACTGGGCCCGCGACGCCGGCGAGGCCAACCGGATCGTGGCCGAGCTGATCCGGGACACCGGGGCCGACGAGGTCGTCAAGGTCAAGTCGATGGCCACCCAGGAGATCGGCCTCAACGAGCATCTCGAGGCCGAGGGCATCGCCGCGATCGAAACCGACCTGGCCGAGCTCATCGTCCAACTCGGCCACGACACACCCAGCCACATCCTGGTGCCTGCCATCCACCGCAACCGCGCCGAGATCCGCGAGATCTTCGCCACCGAGATGCCCGACGCCGGGGAGCTGACCGACGACCCGCGTGTGCTGGCGATGGCCGCCCGGGCGCACCTGCGCCGAAAGTTCCTGTCCGCCAAGGTCGCCGTGAGCGGTGCCAACTTCGGGGTCGCCGACACCGGCACGCTGGCCGTCGTCGAATCCGAGGGCAACGGCCGGATGTGTGTGACGCTGCCGCAGACGCTGATCACCGTGATGGGCATCGAGAAGGTGGTGCCGCGCTTCACCGATCTCGAGGTGTTCATGCAGTTGCTGCCACGCTCGTCGACCGCCGAACGGATGAATCCGTACACCTCGATGTGGACCGGCGTGCATCCCGGCGACGGTCCGCAGAACTTCCATCTGGTGCTGCTGGACAACGGCCGCACCGCGGTGCTCGGCGATGCGGTGGGCCGGGCCGCGCTGCACTGCATCCGCTGCAGTGCCTGCCTAAACGTCTGCCCGGTGTACGAGCGCACGGGCGGGCATGCCTACGGCTCGGTCTATCCCGGTCCGATCGGTGCGATCCTCAGCCCGCAGCTGACCGGGACGCGGGGTCACGACGACCCCAACGCCTCGCTGCCGTACGCGTCGTCGTTGTGCGGGGCGTGCTTCGACGCGTGCCCGGTGCGCATCGATATCCCCTCGATCCTGGTGCACCTGCGCGCCGCCCAGATCGACGGCCACCGGTCACCGGCACAGGACGCCGCGATGGCGGCGGCCGCATGGGCGATGGCCGGACCCAGGCGGTTCGGCGCGGCCGAGAAGCTACTCGCCGCGGGACGGCTGGTGGCCGGCAACGATCACCGGATCACCGCGCTGCCCTGGCCCGGGTCACGCTGGACCACGAGTCGCGACGTCCCGGCACCGCCCGCCGAAACCTTCCGGCAGTGGTGGGCCCGGACGCACGGCGCGGGGTCCCGATGACCGAGACCCGCCGCGTCGTCCTCGACCGGATCCGCAGTGCGCTGGCCGCCGCCCCGCCCGGGCCGGTCGTGGTGCCGCGCGACTACGACCGCCGACCGGCGCACGGACCGGGTGATGCCGAACGCTTCGCGCAGACGGTGGCCGAATACCAAGCGCAGGTGCTGCGCGTCGACGCCGCCTCGATTGCGGCCAGGGTGGCGGCGCTGACCGGCGCGGGCGCTCGCCTGGTCATCCCGCCCGGGCTGCCGCGTGAGTGGGTCGACGGAATCGACGTCGTCGTCGACACCGCCGAACACCCGCTCGGCGTAACCGAACTCGACCGCGCCGACGCGGTGGTCACCGGATGCTCGCTGGGCATCGCGACCACCGGCACGATCGTCCTCGACGCGGGGGCCACCCAGGGGCGGCGCGCGCTGACGCTGGTCCCCGATCACCACATCTGCGTGGTGTTCACCGACCAGATCGTCGACACCGTCCCCCAGGCGTTCGCGGCGCTGGACCCCGGCCGCCCGCTGACGTTCATCTCCGGGCCGAGCGCCACCAGCGATATCGAGCTCAACCGGGTCGAAGGTGTGCACGGCCCACGCACGCTCGACGTGCTGCTCGTCACCCGATGACATTGCAGATTCCACGGAACTTCGGCGTCCGCACGACATAGATTTCAGTGCGGAGCTACGAAAGGAGCGGGCCGGTGCGGACTCTGGCGATAGGCATTGCGCTGACGGCGGCGGCGGTGACATTGGCTCCGCCGGCCTCGGCGGAAATGGCGCCGGGCAACTACAACTTCATCATTCCGGACCGTCGCGACTTTCATACCTGGGCGTGGGCCGCCAATGCCTGCCCGCCGGCGATGACGTTCTCCCCGGACTGCGTCTACGTCTCGGCCAACCCGATGCCGATCGCCAAGGCCTACCCCTGGTACGGCATCGCGCGGCTGAACAACGGGCAATACACGATGACCGTCGACAATCCGGACGGCTTGCGCTGTGGTGACATCTACTACGGCCCGGTGATCCCGACCCGGGACGTCTTCACCTGGGACGCCAAAACGCTGTCGGGAACGATGGAGTCGTCGTTCGACGTGGGTTGTGACGGCGCCCCGGGCGGGACCTACACCTACCCGTTCTGGCTGACCCGGCTCTAGCTCTGTCTATCCGGTGATCAGCGCGCCGTACTGGCCGATCAAGTCCCCCGTGCGCCAGATGACCAGCGCCGCGAACACCACCAGCACTGCCGCCGATACGCCGCCCTGCACCAGGTTGCGGCGCTCGCGCGGCGCATAGGTGTAGGCCGCCGCGACCAACGCGCCGGTGAGCAGGCCACCGAGATGGCCCTGCCAGCTGATCGACGGCACGGTGAACGTCAGCACCAGGTTGATCGCGATCAGGATGACCACCCAGCGGACGTCGAGGCGAAGCCGCTTGGCGATCACGAACGTCGCGCCGAACAAGCCGAACACCGCGCCGGAGGCGCCCGCGGTCGCCGCCCCGATCGGAGCCAGCAGGTACACCAGCACGGAGCCGCCCAGCGCACTGAGCCCGTAGAGCGCCCCGAATCGCAGCCGCCCCAGCCACGCCTCCAGCGGCGGTCCGATCACGTACAGCGCCCACATGTTGAACAGCAGATGCATGGCGCCGTAGTGCATGAACGCCGACGTGATCAGGCGGAAGTACTCACCACCGGCGACCCCGGGGGCCCACAGCACCAGCTCGCGTTCCAGGCTCTTCGAGGTCATCTGCAGCACGAACATCACCACATTGATCGCGATCAACGCGTAGGTGACGACCGGCTGCCCCGAGCGGCGGATCCCGCCGGCTCCGGTGCGCGCCGGGCGCACGCTCTGCGCGCCGGCTGCCACGCAGTCGACGCATTGATGGCCGACCGCCGCACTGCGCATGCACTCACCGCAGACCGGACGTCCGCAGCGGGTGCACTGCACGTAGGTCGGGCGGTCGGGATGGCGGTAGCAGGTCGGCGTGCCTGGCGGTGTTTGCGGTGTGTACGGAATGCTCATAGTTCTGCCACCGAAGATACTGTGCCGCGCCGGCGGCACCGCGATCAGCGCACGCCGCGCAGAACTTTGCCCGGGCGGGCCCCGGTATCGGCGCCGTGGCGACGGGTCACCACACCACTGACGACAGTGGCGTCGTAGCCGCTGGCACCCTGCATCAGCCGGTTGCCGCCGGCGGGCAGGTCGTAGGCCATCAACGGCACGCCCAGGGTCAGCGCATCCAGGTCGATGACGTTGACATCGGCCTTCTTGCCGACCGCCAGCACACCCCGATCGGTCAGCCCGAACAGGCTGGCGGTGTCCAGGGTTTGCTTGCGCACCACATACTCCAGCGGGAAGCGCGGTCCGCGGCTGCGGTCGCGGGCCCAGTGCGTCAACATGAACGTCGGATAGGACGCGTCGCAGATCAGGCCGCAGTGGGCGCCGCCGTCGGACAACCCGGACACCGCGGCACGGTGGGTCATCATCTCGTAGATGGCGTCGTGGTTGCCCTCGACGTAGTTGAAGAACGGCATCATCAGCATCGCCGTGCCGTCGGACTCCAGCATCAGGTCATACATCGTGGCCAGCGGGTCCTCACCGCGCTGCCGTGCGATCGCTCCGACGGTCTGATCCGGCGTCGGCTCGTAGTCGGGCGGGTCACCGATCGCGTAGATGCTGTCGGCGCTGTGCTGGATCATCGCGTACAGCGCGTCGAACAGCGGCAGCGGCTGCGGCGGCAGATCGATGTCGGCGAGGATCGCCGAGCGCACCGCCGGGTCCGCGAGGCGGGCCCGCAGCTCGGCCGGGCTCAGTTCGCCCTTCAGCTTCCGGAAGGTGGGCCGGTGGGTAAAGGCGTGATAGCCGGAAAAGCCGAACAGCATCCCGAACGGACGGGCAGCGAATTGGGGGTGGACACGGATTCCGTCGTCCAGGGCCCGGCCGGCGATGTCGAGCTGCTTTTTCCACAGGTCCGGAGCCGACTGCGTCTGCACCATCGCGAACGACAGCGGCCGGTCGATCTCGGCCGCGAGCCGCACCATCCAGTCCAATTCGCGCATGGGTCCGTCGAGGCTCTCCCCGGCGGTCCCGGCCGGAGCGACCTCGAACACCGCCTGCCCGCCGGCCGCCATCGCCCGGCCCAGCGCGAACAATTCGTCCTCGGCGGCGTACGTGCCGGGCACCGGTTCACCGTCGATCGCGCGGTGCGCCTCGGTCCGTGAGGTCGAGAAGCCCAGCGCGCCGGCTTCGATGGCCTCCTGGACGATGCGCGACATCGCGGCGATATCGTCGGCGGTGGCGGGCTCGTTGCGTGCGCCGCGGTCTCCCATCGCATAGCCGCGAACTGCGCCGTGCGCGATTTGGGTACCGAAATCGACTGCCAGAGATTGCTTTTCGATGGCGTCGAGATACTGCGGGAAACTCTCCCAACCCCAGGTGATGCCCTCGGTGAGCGCGGTGCCTGGGATGTCCTCGACACCTTCCATCAGCTCGATGAGCCATTGCTCGCGACCGGGTTGCACCGGGGCGAAGCCGACGCCGCAGTTACCGCTGACGACGGTGGTCACGCCGTGCATGCTGCTCGGCTCGAGCAGGCCATCCCAGCTGATCTGGCCGTCGTAGTGGGTGTGGATGTCGACGAAGCCGGGGGTGACGACCTTGCCGGTGGCATCGATATTCTCGGCGGACTCGCCGGCCAGCCCGCTGTCGTCACCGTCGCGGCGGCGGACTTCGACGACCTTGCCGTCTTTGATACCGATGTCGGCGCGGAAAGGTTTGTCGCCCGTACCGTCCACGACGGTTCCGCCCGTGATCGTCAGGTCGTACATCTGTGCCTCCTCGACGGTGCGCCAATCGCCAGCGTAATGCGGTTGACCAGTGTCGTAGACAGAATTCCGAAACTGTCATTAACGGGGCCTGCCAGCTAACCTACGGATTCATTTGTAGACCTAGTCAATATTTGCCAAATCTGCAGGTTCGCGTCCCATTTTCGGGACACATGATTCGCCGCTGAAGTGCTGTTATAGCTATCCAAGACAATTTGTAGCCACGCAACGGAATCCGTAGTACATTTCCCCCAGGTTGAGTTCACAGCCGCCCGAGACGCCAGTGAGCGAGGGCCGACGAACTCTCGCAGCGAAGCTTCGAGACGAACAGCTTCGGCACGGCGGACCGGCAACTGCGGAGTACCACTGATGGAGGCGCCATGTCTTTAGCCACCGCCGCGGCACCGTTGGCTGTCACCCGCCTCGGCCGCGACCGTACCGAGCGCGGGCTGTTCCGGGCCCGGGAGCTCAGTTCGACCACGCTGCTCATCGCCGCTGTCGGCGAGGTCGACGCATCGAACTCCGGTGACCTCCTCGGCTACGTCGAGGAATACCTGGCCGACTACCAACAGCTCGTCGTCGACCTGTCACGACTCACGTTCTTCGGCACCGACGGACTCTCGGCGCTGCACACCATCAGCGTTCGGTGCTCGCGGCGCGGCGTCGATTGGGTGCTGGTCCCGGGATCCGAGGTCGAGCGCGTGTTGCGCGTCTGCGATCCAGAGCGAGCGCTGACCACGGCCGGCAACATCGTTTCCGCGGTGGCGGCACTCGCCCGCGGGCCGCACACCCACCTGCAGTTGGCGCCGCAGCCGAAGTAGCCGCCCTGCCTTCCTAGACTGGACCGCGTCGGTTCTAGTGGAGGCGGGCAGCCATCTCGACACACGGTCGCAAACTCAACGACTTCGTGACGCGGTTCTGGACCATCGCCGCGCCGCTGTACGACCATCCCAGCCTTCAACAGTGGGTGTACCGCCCGGCGCAGGACGAGGTCGTCGCCGAACTGCGCGCCCATGGCGCCCGGCGAATCGCCGATATCGCCTGCGGGACAGGGATTCTCGCTGCCCGGGTGGAGGCCGAGCTGCACCCTGACGAGGTCTACGGCGTCGACATGTCCGACGGCATGCTGCGCCAGGCCCGAGTCCGCGCGCCGCAGGTGCAGTGGCGCAAGGCGCCGGCCGAACGCCTACCCTTCGATGACGGCGCGCTCGACGCGGTGGTCTCGACGTCGGCGTTCCACTTCTTCGACCAACCGGCGGCGATGCGCGAGTTCCACCGGGTGTTGCGGCCGGGTGGGCTGGCGGCGGTTGCGACGATCAGTCCCCCGCAGCTCCCACTGCTCGGCAGGCTGACCAGCTCGCCGTCGAGCGCCGCGCACAATCCCTCCGCACCGGATATGCGCACGTTGTTCACCGACGCCGGGTTCACCCTCAATGACCAACACCGCGTGCACCGGCCGCTGTGGACGAAAGGTGTCTTCGACCTGATCACGATCGGGACTAAGCCCTAACGAACCGCCGTCGGCGTCGTATCGTTGACACACCATGGCCGTCGAGTTGCTCGCCCCCAGTGTCGAAATCGGTGTGGTGACGACGAACCTGGCGGCCATGGTGGAGTTCTACGAGAAGTTCCTGGGGCTGCCGTTTCAGCTCGACCTCGACTTCCCCGGCGGCACGATGAAGCGCTATCTGATCGGCGACAACACATTCAAGCTGGTGACCTACGACGACCCGCCTCCTGCGGAGCTGACACCCGGTGGCGGACGTGCGCAGACCGGCGTTCGCTACATCTCGTTGGTGGTCAAGAACGTCACCGAGGTCGCCGAACAGGTCAAAGCCGCCGGATACGAGATCGTCGAACCGCTCACCGAATTCACCGCACTGCCCGGCATCGGCTGGTTTTTCGTCGCCGACCCGGACGGCAACTGGGTCGAACTCGCGGGCCCGATGTAGCCACCGCTTATTCTGCCGACGTCACCTGAACCCCCGGAGGAACACCATGGCCATCGAGCTGCTCGCCAAGAACGTCGAAATCGGTTTGGTCACCACCAACCTCGGCCCGATGGTCGAGTTCTACGAGAAATTCCTCGGCCTGCCCTATCAGGGCGACCTCGACTTCCCCGGCGGCACGATGAAGCGCTATGCGCTCGGTGACAACGTGCTCAAGTTGATCACGCTCGACGAACCGCCGGCAGCGCCCGCGACGCCGGGCGGTGGGCCCGCCGCGGCCGGTATCCGCTACTACACCGTGGTGGTCGCCAACACGACGAAGGCCGCCGAGCAGGTGAAGGCCGCCGGCTACGAAATCGCGCAGGAGCTCGCGGAGTTCGCCCCGGTTCCCGGGATGGGATGGATGTTCGTCGCAGACCCGGATGGCAACTGGGTCGAACTCGTGGGGCCGCTCTGAGTCGGCCGTACCCTGGCCTTGTGCCCGAGTTGCATCCCGACATTGCTGTCCTCGCTCCCCTGCTGGGCACCTGGACGGGGTCCGGCAGGGGTGAGTACCCGACCGTCGAGACGTTCGACTATCTCGAGGAAATCACCGTCGGGCATGTCGGTAAGCCCTTCCTGACCTATTCGCAGCGGACCAGGGCCGCCGCAGACGGGCGTCCGCTGCACGCCGAGGTCGGCTACCTCCGAGTGCCGTCTCCCGGCCGGATCGAACTGGTCGTCGCGCACCCCACCGGGGTCACCGAGATCGACGAAGGCACAGTGTCGTCCGAGGGTGACGATCTGGTGATCGAGGTCGAGTCCACATCGGTCGGGCTGACCGGGTCCGCGAAAACCATTCGTGCGCTGGGTCGTTCGTTCCAGATCGTCGGTGACCGGCTCACCTACAGCGTGCGGATGGCCGCTGTCGGCGCCCCGCTCACCCACCACTTGGCCGCGACCCTGCACCGGCAGCCCGGATGAGCCCCTCCCCCGCTGGTGATGGCCGGATCCGCGTCCCGACCGACCTCACCGCCGTGACCGACGTCGGTGCCGAGGACCACGCCGAGTTCTCGGCCGCTGCCGCCGACCGGATCTGGCAATCCGTGCGGCACTGGTATGCCGCGGGCATGCACCCGGCGATCCAGTTGTGCCTACGGCACAACGGAAAAGTCGTGCTCAACCGCGCGATCGGGCACGGCTGGGGCAACGGGCCCGACGATCCACCCGACGCCGACACAGTGCCCGTCACCATCGCCACACCGTTCTGCGTGTACTCCGCGGCCAAGGCGATCAGCACCACGGTGGTGCACATGCTCGTCGAGCGCGGCGCCTTCTCCCTCGACGACCGGGTCTGCGACTACCTGCCGAACTACACCAGCCACGGCAAAGACCGCACCACGATCCGGCACGTGATCACGCACAGCGCTGGGGTGCCCTTCGCCACCGGACCGCGCCCGAACCTCAAGCGGATGAACGAAAGCGAGTACGCCCGGGCCAAACTCGGCGAACTCAGGCCCATCCACCGACCCGGGTTGATGCACATCTACCACGGGCTGACCTGGGGGCCGCTGGTCCGGGAGATCGTCTCAGCGGCCACCGGTCGCAACATCCGCGACATCCTGGCCGACGAGATCCTGAACCCGCTGGGGTTCCGCTGGACGAATTACGGTGTGGCCGAACAGGACGTTCCCCTGGTCGCGCCGAGCCACGTAACCGGCAAGCCACTGCCTGCACCGCTGGCGACCGCCTTTCGGACCGCCGTCGGCGGCACGCCGCAACAGATCATCCCGTTCTCCAACACTCCGTTGTTCCTCACCGGGGTGATCCCGTCGTCGAGCACGGTCTCGACCGCTGACGAACTGTCACGGTTCGCTGAAATCCTTTGCCGTGGCGGCGAACTCGACGGTGTACGCGTCCTGCGCCCAGACACCCTACGCGCGGCGGTCGCGCCGGCGCGGCGGCTGCGGCCCGACATCGCGACCGGGTTGGCGCCGATCCGCTGGGGCACCGGATACATGCTGGGCTCCACCCGGTTCGGGCCGTTCGGCCGCAACGCACCCGCCGCCTTCGGACACACCGGGCTGACGAACATCGCAGTGTGGGCGGATCCGGAGCGGAAGTTGTCGGTCGGCCTGATCAGCAGCGGCAAGCCCGGCCACCACCGTGAAGCCGGCCGCTACACCGCCGTGCTGGATCGCATCAACGCCGAGATTCCGCGCGTCGGCGGGTGAATTGTGCCCGCCGGTGCGGGTGGATAACGTACCGGCTATGGCTGACTCGCTATTGCAGCAGCAACTCGACGAGGTGCGCGCCCTGCTGCAGCGGGCCCGTGAGTTGTTCGGCGCGAATCCGGTTGCGCCGCCAGATGTCATCTCCGCCGACGGCGACCGCTAGGGCGTCAGGCCTGTTCCGGCCGCAGCCGGTGCGCCCGCAGCGCCTCGGTGGCCAGCTCGAGGTCGTGGCCGTCGGCGACGTGGTCCGACGGCGTGTGGCCCGCCGCCAGTATTTCGGCCCGAACCTGCATCAACGCCTTCAGGTACGACACGTCGGCGGTCAGCAGGATGGCCTGCGCCAAGGTCTGCGCATCGGTGTCCATCGCCGGCTCGGCCAGCGTCACGCTGTGCAAATATCCGCCCCGGCAGGACCGGAACAGGATGTGTCCGCTGGGATGCGCCGCGTCGAACTCCGGATCAGGTTCGCTCATACACCGTCCTCGGTGATGCGGCCGAATTCGGCCGCGGCGGCACTGTCCTGGTGTTCCCAGACGTCGGCGGCGTGGCGCAGATTGGTGGCGAGTTCGGCGTGCGCGGCGGCCTGCTGCTCGTAGCAGGCCCGCCGCTGCTCGAGCAGCTCGCGGCCGGCGTCGCGCAGCTCGCTGAAGATCGGCCCGAGTGAGTCCAGGCTGGCCAGAATGTCGGCGTGGCTGGCGGGCACCGTGCCCAGCTCCTCGGCGGTGACCTGATGCTCACGCGCGGCCCGCCGCAGTTCGTCGGGCACTACGTGGATGCGCTCTGCCATCTCACTCTCCTGTCGCCGGTGGGCCGGCTGTCACTGCCGGCCGGGTCGGAGCCGGTTGGTCGGGTTTCGGGGGCGCGGCACCGGCGCCGGGTTCCGGCGGATGTTCCCACCCTAGGAAGGTTGGGCCGGTGACGCTGGCAATGGGTTGGATCTCATTGTTGAACACGGCCTTGCCGTTGCCCAGGGCCAGTGCGTGCCGGTCGGTCAGCATCCCGATGTCGCCGGGGGTCAGTCGGGCGGAATCGACCGGCTGCGCCACCGCGGTACCCGGGGCCGGGATCGTGATTCCCTGCTGCCGGAATGCCTCGGGGATCGGCGTGCCCGCGACGGCCGCGGTGATCGCCGCGGCCAGTCGCGGGTTCGGCGCGGTCACGGTCTCGCCGTTGGGCAGGTTCACCACCGTCGACTCGTCGCTGACCGGGTCGGCGGCCTCCTCCCCCGCACTGTCGTCGTCTGTGTCCGGTTCGGTCGCGACGTCATCGAGTGGCTCGTCGAACAGCGGATCGCCGAGTAGGTCGGCGTCGTCCCCTTCGGGCAGCCGCGGCGACGTCAGATCGTCGAGCGTCGGTGGTGCCAAGGCCGGGCCTGCCGGAATGCCACCGGACCCGCCACCCATCGGGGGAATCCCGGCCACGGGTGGTGCCATCGGGGCGGGTGGTCCACCGGTGGCGGCCGGGGCGGCGGCCGGGGCCGCGAGTAGGTCGTCCGGCAGCAGCGCATCGCCTAGGGGGTCCGATCCGAGGTCCGTGGGTGCCGCGACGACCGGCTCAGAAGGCTTGGAATCCGGCAGTTTCGGCCCGGGTGATGCTGGCCGCGTGGTCGATTCGGTCGCCTCCTCGCCAGGAGCGCCGACGTATAGCGATGCCAGCGCCGCGGCCAGCGATGCCTTCGACGTCGCGTCCAAGCCTGCCGTTTCCACGACCGTCCTGATGTCGTGCAGCTTTTCGATGAGGTAGCGCTGGAAGGCCCGTGCCCCGGCCGGGGTGTCGAGATCGGTCCGGGTGGCGACGGCGGCCTCGAGATCTCGTTGCAAACCGTCGAGTGCCTCCCGACCCGCGGCGTTGGTGGCATGCGCATTCAGCACCGCGGTGATGACCTGCAGGTCGAGTTGTGCACTGCGCGAATTCTGGTGAGCCAGTGACGTTTCGGCCGTTCGGATGGCGTCCGCAGCGCGGCCCTCCCCCACCGCCGGGGCCTGCTCGCCCGGCGAGGCCGGGTCGAATGCCGCCCGATGCTGGGCGCGGATCTTGGCTACCACCTGCTCGATCGCGTTCGGCGAGACGACGCTGACCGGGCTGGTCACCACGGCGAGGTCGCTGTCCGACAGTCCGGTCAGCCATGCCCGGCTGTCCCCGGTGGCGGCACCGACGCGGGCTATGGCGTCGAGAAGGTCTTGGTAGTTTGCCACCGGTGCCCTTTCATGCCGGCGACTGTATCGGCGCAGTGCGTCGCCGACAATTCACCTTCTAGCCGGGTGGGGACGGAACCTGATATCGGTCCAGAAGCCGTTGAAACTCAACCACTTTCGCGTCCGCGTCGGCTCGGGCGGCGAGCAGGATGTCACTGATCTCGCGTTGCTTGGCGAGCAACAGCCGCGCGAATTCGCGTCCTTCGGCGGGCCCGGCAACCGCTTGCCCAGCGACGGCCGTCTCGATCTCGGTACCGACGGCATCCAACTTCCGGATGGCCTCGGTGGCAGCGGCGTACGCCCCTGAGACCACCTCAACGAGTTCGGCGTCGGCCTCGGCGAGGTCTCGGTCGCGGGCGGCGAGCAGCGATCGGGCTGCCTCGAGGGCCTCCCCCGACGCTCCGACGTGCTCAGCCATGCGTCGACGGTACTCAGCGAGATTTCGCCGAACAACTCACTACGGCCGACGAACCACGACGTCGGTTCCCAGTCGGCTGATCTGGACGTTGGCGCCGGCATGCGGTGCCTCCACCACCAGTCCGTTGCCGATCGCCATCTGAACATGCCCGGCGTGCGGGAACACCAGATCACCGGGGCGGACCTGCGAGCGCGGCACCGGTATACCGTCGTTGATCTGGTCGTAGGTGGTGCGATCCAACTGCACACCGGCCTGGGCATACGCCCATTTGACCAGGCCCGAACAGTCGAAGCGATCCGGACCGGTGGCGCCCCAGACATACGGGCAACCCAGCCGTGACAACGCCGCCCGCACCGCGAGCCCTGCCCGCGAGTTCGGTGCGGGCAGTCGATGCCGTCGCAGGCGGTATCTCAGGGCCCGCAGCAAGGCGAGTCGCCGCCGAGCCCGCCGTCGGGCCGTCACGACGTGGGCGTGCTGAGCCCGTAGCCGCGCGGCCCGCCGGCGCATCAACTCCCGTTGGGCCACCGGATTGTCGGGTGCGGTGTCGACATCGCCGCGGGCGGCCTCGAGAACAGCGCGGGTCTGCTGCTGAGCCTCCCGGTGATCGCGCCGGGCACGGGCCAGGATCGCCGAGATCTCGGCATCGACGCGCCGGGCGCCCTCGAGCGCGGCGTGGCGCCGCGCCGACGCGTGGTGGTAGGCCGCGGGCAACCCGTCTGCCGATGACTGCGCCACCCCAGTCGGCGCGTCGAACACCGCCGTCGGGTGCTGACCGGCGAATAGCGCGTGAGCCCGGCTCAGGACTTCCACCTCGGTGGCAGTCACGACTGCTCCTCGACGAAGGCCCGTACCCTCGGCAGCGCTCCCGGCGGGACGGCGCCGCGATTCCGGATATCCCAGACGGTCTCGACGTCCACCCCGAGCAGTGCCGCGATCACCGGCTCCGGCAGTTGTGAGTGGGCACACGCCTGGTCGAAACGTGCGCCGATACTGCCCGGCATCCGGGCCAGCAGGCCGGTCCGGATGGCCTCCAGCGACTTGAGGTGAGCCATCAGGCGGCCGACCGATTCGGCTCCGGCATTGACGGCGACGCGCCACGAATTGGCGGCCAGCAGTTCGGCCTTCACGCATTGCTCAATCACAGACTGAATATACGTTTCATATTCGTTTGACGTCTCCGCTGGCAGCCGGGCTATCAACGAGTTGAGTGAATCCAGGTGGGCTTCGGCGTGCGCCTCGAGCACATCGGCGTCACTGTGCCGGTTGACGACGATGCTCGGGGTGGTTCGCTGTTGGCTTCGCGCGGCGGACGAATCAGTCAGGAATGGAGCGATTTCGGTGTTCGGGTCCTCGGCCACCACCAGCCGCGCGTAGGTGCCCGCTGGCAAGCCGAGGCCGTTCTCAACCTTCTGAACTGTGCCTTTGTGCGGCTTTCGGACGCCGCGTTCCAGAAAGCTCAGACCCATGATGCTGACTCCGGTGGCTGCGGCCAGATCCGCCAGCGACCAGTCCCGCGCCTCACGCAACGCCCGGATGGCTGCGCCCGCCGCCTCTCGGCTCACCGTGGGGCTCCAGCCATATACGGATGGTACACAGGAACTATCGAATATACGTTTTTGTCTACGTTCCTCTTGCGCCCGTGGGGAGTTGTGTATACGCTTTCGTCAATGAATCCAGCCAAGGAGGCTCTGATGAACTACCGCCCATGCTCGGCAGATCCCGACCTGTGGTTTGGCTACGCCGACGACGACGCCAGTGACGGCGCGGCGAAGGCTCGCGTGTACGAGCAGTCGGCTACCCGCGCACGGACCATCTGCCTACGCCGGTGCCCGCTCGCACAGCAGCGCGCCTGCGCGCGCAGCGCCGTCGAGAGCGGCGAGGAATACGGGGTGTGGGCCGGGATCAAACTGCCGGGCGGCCAATACCGCAAACGTCACCAGCTCGCCCATGCCCACGACATGCTGCGGCGTATCGCCGACGGTCAGCTCAACCCGCGCGAGCTGCCGGAGAGCGCCGAGTTGCTGTCCCGCAGCGAGGCTGCGCTGCCGGCACAGGTGGCGACCGTGGTCCACTTGCCGCTGGGCCGGCCGCGGACCGCGGCGTGAGCTAGGCCGACGAAGTCGCCGCAGCCCGCTTGCGCATGTTCTCGTCGACCTCGCGTTGCCACACGTCGTAGGCGTGCGTGGTGTCGACCTCGAGCTCGAACCGATTGGTCATGTCCGGGGTGACGTCGGCGACGTCGACGTAGAACTGTTCGTACCACCGCCGATACTGGTAGAGCGCGCCGTCCTCCTCGCACAGCAGCGGGTTCTCGATCCGGGTCTTGTGTTTCCAGATCTCGACGTCCTGCAGGAAGCCGATCTTGTAGATTTCCGAGTACTTTTCGGCGAGCTTGGCCGCCTTCTCCGCGGACAACCCAGGGATGTTCTGCACCGAGACCCCGAACTGCAGCACGAACGAGTTCTGGTCGATCGGGTAGTGGCAGTTGATCAACACCGATTCGACGGTGAAGTCCGGCGCGAGGTCGTTGTGCAGCCAGTTGATCATGTAGGACGGGCCGAAGTAGGTGGCCTCGGAACGTAGCTTCGTGCCTTCCCACAGCTTCTCGGGATTCTCGGTGAAGTCTTGGCGGCCTTTGGATTCCATGAACTGGCTCGCGGTATGGCCTTCGAAGACGTTCTTGAAGTAGGTGGGGTAGGCGTAGTGGATGTAGAAGAAGTGCGCCATGTCGACGTTGTTGTCGACGATCTCGCGGCAGTGCGCCCCTTCGATGACCATCGAGTTCCACGCCCACTTCGACCACTGGCCGTCCTCGTAGCCCTCGATCGTCGGCGGGGTGAGTTCTGCCGGCGGCGTCGAACCCTCTGGGTCATGCCACATCAGCAGCTGCCCGTTGACCTCGATGGTCTGGTACTTACGAGTCCGTGCGAGCTTGGGAACCCTTCGGGCATAGGGGATTTCGACACAACGGCCGGTCGCGCCGTTCCAGCGCCAGTCGTGGAAGGCACACGCCAGGTTGTCACCCTTGATTGAACCCATCGCCAGGTCTGCGCCCAGGTGTCGGCAGTAGCCGTCGAGCACATGGATGTCGCCCTTGGAATCGGCGTAGACCACGAGCTTGCCACCGAAGGCTTCGATGCCGTGCGGCTTGCCGTCGCGGAAATCTTCGGCCAGGCCCAGGCAATGCCACCCGCGCGCATAACGGGTCATCGGCGTGCCGGGGTCGATCTCCCGGATCTCGTTCATGCGCTCATTTAAGCACAAGTGCTTAAATCTGCCTAGCGTTGTTTAGACTGCTCGATGTGGACCGCGGCGCCCGATCTCGGGAAGTACTGCTCGACGCCGCCGAACGGCTGATCGCCGAGCATGGCTTCGAGGTACCGTTGCGTGAGATCGCGGTCGCGGCAGGCCAGCGCAACAACTCCGCGGTCAACTACTACTTCCGCAGCCGACAGGACCTGATCGATGCGGTGGTGGCCCGCCGGCTGGCGCCGATGGAAGTTGAGCGGCAAGCCCTGCTGGACCGCATGTCAGACGATGAGATGGCCGACGCCCACGCGGTGCTGCGGATTCTGGTCGGCCCGTTCTTCCACAGCGAGGGCACCCACTACGCCCGCTTTCTGGAGGTCGTACGCATCCGGCTCAAGCGCGAGCCGCAGAGCCCGGCGGAATCGGCCTGGCCACGGATTCTTGATGCCCTGGCCCGACTCGTGCCACTGAAGGACCGCAGCGCCCGGGAGTACCGGGTCGGCGCCGTCGCGACGACGATGTTCGCCCTGCTCGCCGATCATGAGCGGCGGGTGGAATCCGGTGATGCGGACGACGACAGCCTCGACGAGATCGTGACGATGCTGGCCGCGATGCTGACCGCCGCACCGCGGCCCGCGCGGGTGACGCGCTGAAGCCGCCAATTTCGCGCGGGGGAGTGGGTATCCGGATAGAACTGTGTCGACCAAATGATGGGAGGCGGGCCCGTGCGGATCGTCGTGGTGCTGGCCCTGGCCGGGTTGATCACGCTGCTGGTGGCGGTGCTGACCGATAGCACCTGGGTCGCGATTGCCGTGGTCGCGCTGGCCGTCGTGGGCATCGTGTTGCTGCTGCGGGACTGGCGGGCCGAGCACAAGCAGGCCACCGCCGTCGAGACCGCCGAGCTTCCGACGGCCGAGCCGGACGACCCGGCGATGACTCCGGAGATGTTCGCGCCCGACATCTCCAGCGATGGCCGGGGACCATCGTCGGACGCCCGCGCGGACTAGGTAGTCGGCCGGATAGCGTTCACTTCTCGTAGTGCAGCCCCGTGGCCGGGTCCCGGTCAGTGACGCAGTACGGGACGACCCCGTCCAGCACGGTCCAAATCGGGTTCACCTGCACCACCCGCGCCCCGGCGGCGACGTGTCGGTCGGACTCGGCCTGGCGATCTGACACAGCCCAATCAAGGTGAGCCCGTACCGTGCCGGTGGGCTCGCCGAGCCGCTGCAAGATGATCCGCAGCGGCGCCCCGGCCGGCCGGGTGAGAAAGATGTACTCGGTCAGTCCGGGAATTATCTGCCTCTCCCAATCGGTGACGGCAATCCAGAACGCCGACTCGGACTCCCAATGCTCCTGCGGGATGTCGATGGAGACCTGGTCCACCAGACTGGTATGCGCACCCGGCCAGTGGCTGGGCTCAGAGGCGAGCGGGCCCGAATCGACGACGAGCCGGAACGGCAATCCGCCGGGAGAGCGGCCGCGAACCGGATCCTCGCCCTCGTCGACACTGGCTCCCAACGCTCGCACCTGTTCGATCGCGGCCGGGACATCAGGGACGTGGACATCCAGCTGCAGGCCGCTCGGCCCCGAGGTCACCCGCTGCGCCCTGAGGAACCCTTCATCGGCTGACAACGTATAGCCGGTCAGCTCACGCCACAACGCCACCCCGTCGTCGTATTCACTCGCGGTGAAGCTGAGGAACGCACTGACCCAGGTCATGCTCGAATGCCCAACGCGCGCAAATGGTTCGGTGGGTCGCTTTTACGTCGGTTGTCGCCGCCAGCCATGCTGTCACATGTTCATCGGCCGTGACCGCCTTGACCACTATAAAAATCCGGGTGCGCCTTTCCAGGCCTCGGCCGTACCCGCCGAACGTGTCAGACCCCCGACCTAACGTGAGTCCATGACGTACTGGATCAATACCGTCAGCGCCGACCACGTACAGCGGGGTGTCGCCGGCGGCTTCACGCAGGCCAACCACGGCAAGCCGCATATGTTGCGCAGAATGGCCCGTGGCGACTGGATCATCTTCTATTCGCCGAAAACCGCGCTCGACCACGGCGAGCCGCTGCAGGCGTTCACCGCCATCGGGCGGGTCACCGACGACGAGCCCTATCAGGATCGGCCGTCGGATCCGTGGCGCCGCAGGATGGAGTTCCTGCCCTGCACCGCGACACCGATCCGACCACTGCTGGACCGGTTGGAGTTCATCATCGATCCACAGCGCTGGGGCTACAAGTTCCGGTTCGGGGTGTTCCGCATCGACGAGGCCGACTTCCTGCTGCTCCGCGAGGCGATGACGCATCAACTCGCCGCATGAGGCGCCCCGCCGAGGCGTAAGCTCGGGGTGGTGAGCAACCTCGAGACCGCTCCACGCGAAGTTCCCTGTGAGGCAACCACATTCGATGGCATCGAAGTGCTTTCGCCCCGCGAGGTTCCGCTCGGTGGCCCCCGCGCACTGCCGGTCCGGCGGACCCTGCCGCAGCGTCAGCGCTCCCTGATCGGCGCGTGGTGCTTCGCCGACCACTACGGCCCACAGGATCTCGCCGAGACCGCGGGGATGGACGTGCC
>JAEZIA010000384.1 GCA_023416315.1 Actinomycetes bacterium | reverse complement strand
GGCGGCTACACCGCCGACAGGTAGCGCCGGGTGACGACCCGCTGCACCACCGAGGCGACCGGCGCCCCGATCTGGCTCCACCACGTCGCCGGCGTGGAGAACGCCACCACCTCGGCGTGAACGGATTCGTCAGCGGGCTCGAAGCGCACCCCGAACATCTCCTCGCCGGACACCGCATGCCCGGGCAGGCTGCCGTAGGCGAAGCCGCGGCGGTTCGGCTCGTCGACCACATAGACCACCCGACAGGGCGCGGCGAACGGACCCAACCGGCCGAGGACGTCGGTGCCGACCTCGGCCACCTCGGTCGTGGCAGTTACGCGCAGCCCCGCGCCGCGCAGCATCCCGTAGCGCATCACCGCACTGGCCGCCCGCTCGAAGCGGGCCCGCCCGCTGCCGATCCGCGCCGACAGCCGGACGTGGTTGTAACCGGCGGGCAGCACCGCAGCCGTCGCACCGACCTCGGCATAGGTCAACGGCCGGCCGGCCAGGTCGCTGAGCCTCACGGCCTCAGCCTGCCATCCGTACGTACTCTCGAAGTGAGTAGCCCGCATCCGGCGGCATACGGTAGCCAGGTGGAGGACATGACGACGGCGGTTCACCCGGGTGGGGGTTTCAATCCGCCGGTGCCGACGAGCAAGGGCGGTCCCGACTACGGCCGGTTCATCGACGCGGTGCGCGATCTGCAGGATCACGCGCGCGCGGTCGACGCGCCCGACGACGTCATCACCCAGGCGGCCGACCTGCTTGAGCAGGTGTCGGCGTTGCTGGCGCCGTACGACGCCGATGAATGGACCGCGCCGTCGGGTCGGCGGATGGATCTGCCGATGCGCGGCAACATTCTGGCCGTCCCCAACGAGACCGCGGTCGGCGAGGACGGGCGGCTGCATGGCTGGGTCCGATTCCGGCGTTACCACCTCGGCCGCAACGGCGCCGTGCACGGCGGTTTCATCGC
The DNA here is from genome assembly GCA_023416315.1 of Actinomycetes bacterium. Classification (GTDB taxonomy): domain Bacteria; phylum Actinomycetota; class Actinomycetes; order Mycobacteriales; family Mycobacteriaceae; genus Mycobacterium. Next base: position 5,109 of record JAEZIA010000384.1, on the reverse strand, counting down.
TCATCTCTTCGACTCGGTGCTGGGTAAGACCTCGATCCTGCTGACCGGCGGGTCCGTGCGGCGGACCGCCTACCTGCACGTCAACTACCGCAAGATCGTGCCCATCGAGAAGGAACTCCAGGTCGAGGCCGGAGTCCTGCGGACCGACGGTCGCAAGGTCTTCGTCGTGGTGCGACTCTGCGACGGCGACGACCTGCTCGCCGATGGCGAGGGCCTCTTCGTCCAGCTGAAACCGGGGCAGCCATGAAGCACGTGCTGCACAAGGTGAAGCACCGCAGGGAGCGGCTGCGGCACCGCCCGGTCGTTGACTTCGCCTACCGCGCGGTGGTGGGGGTGGTCGGGCTTGCCGTCCTGGCGGTGGGCATCGTCGCGATTCCCTACCCGGGCCCGGGCTGGGCGATCGTCTTCGTCGGGCTGGCGATTCTGGCCAGCGAGTTTTATTGGGCCCACCGCACCCTGTCGTTCACCCGGGACCGGTATGACAAGGTCATGGCCTGGTTCCGTAGGCAGGGCAGGTGGGTGCAGGCGCTGGGCGCGGTGTTCACGGCCGCGGTGGTGGTTGCCACGCTGTGGCTGTTCGGCGCCGTGGGCTGGTCGGCGGGGCTGCTGGGCTTCGACCATCCCGCGTTGGACAGCCCCATCGGCCTCGGTGCCTGACCCGCATCCCGATAGCATGGTCGGCGATCAACCGCCGCCCGGCGGAGAATCGGATCCAGCCGTATCAGCCGAAAGAGGCCTGCCATGAGCGCCCCCGCACACCCCGCCGCGGGACCCGATGGCGGCGACCCGCAGCGCTCGACTTCGTCGAGCTTGCCATCGCCGCAAGCCCCGATCCGGGTGCCCGCCGGGACCACCGCGGGCGCGGCGGTGCGCGACGCAGGGCTGCCGGGTCGCGGCGAACCCGGCGCGATCGTGGTGGTGCGCGACGCCGAGGACAAGCTGCGCGACCTGAGCTGGACGCCCGACGCCGACGTCGAGGTCACCCCGGTGGCCGCCGACACCGACGAGGGTCGCAGCGTGATCCGGCACTCGGCCGCCCATGTGCTGGCCCAGGCTGTGCAGGAACTCTTCCCGCAGGCCAAGCTCGGCATCGGCCCGCCGATCACTGACGGCTTCTACTACGACTTCGACGTGCCCGAGGCGTTCACGCCCGAGGACCTGGAGAAGCTCGAAAAGCGGATGCAGAAGATCGTCAAGGACGGCCAGCTGTTCTCCCGGCGGGTCTACGAGTCCAAGGACGAGGCCCGCGCCGAACTGGCCAACGAGCCGTACAAGCTCGAACTCGTCGACGACAAGTCCGGCGACGCCGACATCATGGAAGTCGGCGGCGACGAGCTGACCGCCTACGACAACCTCAATCCTCGCACCCGGGAACGGATTTGGGGCGACCTGTGCCGGGGGCCGCACATCCCCACCACCCGCTACATCCCGGCGTTCAAGCTGACCCGGAGTTCGGCGGCCTACTGGCGCGGCGACCAGAACAACGCGAGCCTGCAGCGCATCTACGGTACCGCCTGGGAGTCGCAGGAGGCGCTGGATCGTCATCTCGAGCTGATCGAGGAGGCGCAGCGGCGCGATCACCGCAAGCTCGGCGTCGAGCTCGACCTGTTCAGCTTCCCGGACGAATTGGGTTCGGGCTTACCGGTTTTCCACCCCAAGGGCGGTGTGGTCCGTCGGGAGCTCGAAGAGTACTCGCGGCGCAAGCACATCGAGGCCGGCTACGAGTTCGTCAACACCCCGCACATCACCAAGGAACAGCTGTACATCACTTCGGGGCATCTGGAGTGGTACGCCGACGGCATGTTCCCGGCGATGCACATCGACGCGGAGTACGGCGAGGACGGCGCGCTGCGCAAGCCTGGGCAGGACTACTACCTCAAGCCGATGAACTGCCCGATGCACCACCTGATCTACCGGTCGCGCGGGCGGTCGTACCGCGAACTCCCGTTGCGGCTCTTCGAGTTCGGCTCGGTGTACCGCTACGAAAAGTCCGGTGTGGTGCACGGGTTGACCCGGGTGCGTGGCATGACCCAGGACGACGCGCACATCTACACCACCCGTGAGCAGATGCGCGGCGAACTGGCCTCGCTGCTCGGGTTCGTGCTCGAGTTGCTCGCCGACTACGGCTTGAACGATTTCTACCTGGAGCTCTCGACCAAGAACCCGGACAAGGCCGTCGGCTCCGACGAGATGTGGGAGGAGGCCACCGAGACGCTGCGTGAGGTCGCCGAGGCCTCCGGTCTGCACCTGGTGCCCGATCCGGGCGGCGCCGCGTTCTACGGGCCCAAGATCTCCGTTCAGGTCAAGGACGCACTGGGCCGCAGCTGGCAGATGTCGACGATCCAGCTGGACTTCAACATGCCCGACCGATTCGAGCTGGAGTACACCGCCGCCGACGGCACCCGCCAGCGTCCGGTGCTGATCCACCGTGCGCTGTTCGGCTCGATCGAGCGGTTCTTCGGGGTGCTCACCGAGCACTACGCCGGTGCCTTCCCCGCCTGGCTGGCGCCGGTCCAGGTGGTCGGCGTTCCGGTGGCCGACGCGCATGTGCCGTATCTGGAAGACGTTGCCGCCGAGCTGAAGTCACGTGGGGTGCGGATCGAAGTCGACACCAGCGACGACCGGATGGCCAAGAAGATCGTCAATCACACCAACCAGAAGGTGCCGTTCATGCTGCTCGCGGGTGACCGCGACGTGGAGGCCGGCGCGCTGAGCTTCCGGTTCGGTGACCGCACCCAGATCAACGGCGTGCCGCGCGCACAGGCCGTCGACACGATCGTGAAGTGGATCGCCGATCGCGAGAACGCTGCCCCGACAGCCGAACTGGTGAAGGTCGATGGTGGCTGACGAGGCGGAGGCGTTCATCGATCGAGGCCCGGGTGAGCCCGACCGCCTGCAACGTCTGTGGACGCCGCACCGGATGAGCTACATCCTGGACGTGCCTGCGCAGAAGGCGGATAGGGAAGGATCTGCCGGGTCGGCTGGATCTTCCGCGCCGTTCAGCTTCATCCCTACCCTGCCCGACGAAGACGGTCTGGTGGTGGCCCGCGGCGAGCAGGTGTACGTCGTGCTGAATCTCTACCCGTACAACCCCGGCCACCTGATGGTGGTGCCGTATCGCCGGGTCTCAGAGCTCGAAGACCTCAGCGCCGGTGAGAGCAGCGAGCTGATGGCGTTCACCCAGAAGGCGATTCGCGTCATCAAGTCGGTGTCGAGCCCGGACGGTTTCAACGTCGGGCTCAATCTCGGCAAATCGGCGGGTGGTTCGCTGGCCGAGCACCTGCACATGCACGTGGTGCCGCGGTGGGCAGGCGACGCCAACTTCATCACCGTGGTCGGCGAAACCAAGGTCATCCCGCAACTGCTGCGTGACACCCGCAAACTGCTGGCCGACGAGTGGGCGGCGCAGCCGTGAGCGACTTCTACCTGATGACCCGCGCGGCGTACGCCAAGCTCAGCACGCCGGTCGCCAAGGGCGCGTTGAAGATCGGGTTGACCCCCGACATGGTGACGATCATCGGCACCGCGGGTTCGGTGCTGGCCGCGCTGATCCTGTTCCCGATGGGCCAGCTGTGGTGGGGTTCGGTGGCCGTCTGGTTCTTCGTGCTCGCCGACATGCTCGACGGCGCGATGGCGCGAGAACGCGGCGGTGGCACCCGGTTCGGGGCGGTACTCGACGCCACCTGCGACCGGATCAGCGACGGCGCGATCTTCTGCGGGCTGCTGTGGTGGGTGGTCTTCAGCATGCACAGTTCGTCGCTGGCGGTGGCCACGATGATCTGCCTGGTTACCTCGCAGGTGATCTCGTATGTCAAAGCCCGCGCCGAGGCCAGCGGACTCGAAGGCGGCGGCGGTCTCATCGAACGTCCCGAGCGGTTGATCATCGTGCTGGTCGGCGCCGGGCTGTCGGACCTGCCGTTCTTCCCGATGCCGATCCTGCTGCCGATCGGGATGTGGCTGTTGGCGGTCACCAGCCTGGTGACGGTCGGCCAGCGGGTGCACTCGGTGCGGTGCAGCGCCGGCGCCATGGACAAGATCCCGCCTTCCGGCGCTCAGCCGGTCGGCGACGGACCGGAAAGCAGCGAGCCGTGATCAGCACGCCAGGCCAACTCTGGACCGCCGGCCGTAATCGGTTGCCGGCCACCGAGCATCTCAGCGCGTTGGGTTACGCGGCGGGCTGGCGGCTGGTTCGGGCCATGCCGGAGTTCGTGGCGCGCAACGCTTTCGAGGCGGGCGCCTGGTATGCCGCCCAAGGCGGCGGACCGCAGCAGCTGCGCAAGAACCTGGCCAGGGTCATCGGCACCACCCCCGCCGAGGTGCCGAACTCGCTGATGCATGCTTCGCTGGCCTCCTACGCCCGGTATTGGCGGGAGGCGTTCCGGTTGCCGACGATGGACCACAAGAAGCTGGCACCCGAGCTCGACCGAACCGTGTTCGGCAAAGAGCATCTGGAGGCCGCGCTGGCGGCCGGCCGCGGCGCAATCATGGCCCTGCCGCACAGCGGCAACTGGGATATGGCCGGAGTTTGGCTGGTCCAGGTCCACGGCCCGTTCACCACGGTCGCCGAGCGCCTCAAACCCGAATCGCTGTACCAACGTTTCCTCGACTACCGCGAGAGTCTCGGTTTCGAGGTGCTGCCCTTGACGGGCGGCGAACGGCCCGCTTACGAGGTGCTGGTCGAACGGCTGCGGGCCAACCGCGTGGTGTGCCTGATGGCCGAACGGGATCTGAGCCGCTCGGGGGTACCCGTCGACCTGTTCGGCGAGGCGACCCGGATGCCGGCCGGCTCGGCCAAGCTGGCCATCGAGACCGGGGCGGCGCTGATTCCGGCGCACTGCTGGTTCACCGACGATGGCTGGATGGTGCAATTCTCACCGGAGCTGGACTGCTCCAGCGGTGACGTCGGCGTCATCACGCAGGCCCTGGCCGATCAGTTCGGCACCAATATCGCGGCGCACCCGGCGGATTGGCACATGCTGCAACCGCAGTGGCTGGCCGATCTGTCCGACGAGCGGCAGGCCCGGTTGCGGGAGGACAGGCCGAGCTGATGAGGATCGGGATGGTCTGCCCGTACTCGTTCGACGTTCCCGGCGGGGTGCAGTCGCACAT
>JAEZIA010000368.1 GCA_023416315.1 Actinomycetes bacterium | reverse complement strand
CACCGGGCTGTATGGCGTTGTGCGCCACCCGATGTACCTCGGCAACGTGATCCTGCTGACCGGCATGGCATTGGCCCTCGGCTCGTACTGGGCGCTGCTGATCGTCGTCGGCGGCGTGCTGTTGATGGCGGTGCGGATCTTCGACGAGGAGAAGTTGCTCACCGAGCAGCTGGCCGGTTACCGGCAATACATCCACGATGTGCGCTACCGATTGGTGCCATTGGTCTGGTGACCGACGCGCCGCTGGGCTACCGTGCGATCACACACATCGCCGGCGGCGAAATGAGGACGCTGACATGACCTACGCCATCATCGGTTCCGGCAACATCGGTTCTGCGGTTGCGGGCCACTTCGCGCGCATCGGCCAAGAGGTCAAGGTCGCCGCGTCGCGCGGGCCGCAGCGTGTGGCGCCGCTGGCCGACAAGCTCGGTTCGCACATCGTGCCCGCCGAGGTCGCTGATGCGCTACAGGCCGACGTCGTCGTGCTCGCGGTACCGTTCGACGCCGTCAAGGGCGTCGTCGAGCAGGTGCCCGACTGGAACGGGCGGATCATCATCGATGCCACCAATGCCGTTGACTACAGCACCTTTTCGCCCGCCGACCTGGGTGGGCGCGCCTCGTCGGATCTGGTCGCGGAATGGTCGGCCAACGCCCGGGTGGTCAAGGCGTTCGGCCATACCTGGGCCAGGGTGCTCGCCCACGAACCGGGCGACGGACGCGGCGGGCGCCGGGTGCTGTTCCTGTCCGGTAGCGACGCCGACGCCAACGGCGAGGTAGCCGCGCTCATCGAGCGCTTCGGATTCGAACCGATCGACCTGGGCCGCAACGACCAGGGTGGCCTGCTGCAGCAGTTCGGCGGTCCGCTGACGACCCGCAGCTTCATCTCCCAACCGCTGGCCGGTGCCAGCCCGGCCGAGATCGATCTCGCCGAGGCCTGACGGCCCCATCCGACAGGAGGCGCCGTGGAACTGATGACCGGCTTCGGCCTGGCCACCGCCGCCGGCCTGAATGCCTACATCCCGCTGCTGTCGCTGGCGCTGCTGGCCCGGTTCACCGACCTGATCACCCTGCCGCACGGGTGGTCGTGGCTGGAGAACGGCTGGGTGATCACGATTGTCGCGATCCTGCTGCTGGTCGAGATCGTCGCCGACAAGGTGCCGGCACTGGACTCGGTCAACGACGTCGTGCAGACCTTCGTTCGCCCGACGGCCGGCGGGATCGTGTTCGGGTCGGGCACGGCCGCCCAGACCGCCGCGGTCACCGACCCCGGCGAATTCGCCCGCAGCGGGCAATGGGTTCCGGTGGCGATCGGCGTCGTCACCGCGTTGGTGGTGCATCTGACCAAGACCGCCGTCCGGCCGGCGGCCAATGTCGCCTCGGCGGGCACTGCCGCGCCGGTACTGAGCACCCTCGAGGACATCACCAGCGTCGCTCTGGTGTTCATCGCGATCCTGATACCCGCACTCGTGCTGGTCGTGATGATCGCTCTGGGGTGGGCCGCGGTCGCGCTGTGGCGCCGCCGCCGACGGCGAAAGTCGACGACCGGCTAGATCCAGACACCCTTCCCGACGGCCACCACACCGCCGGCGCTGAGCGCGAACCGCTCGCGGTCCTTCTCCAAATCGACGCCGACCATCTCACCCGGACCGACGACGACGTTCTTGTCCAAAATCGCGTGCCGCACCACCGCACCGCGGCCCACCCGCACGCCGGGCATCAACACACTGCCCTCGACGATCGCGCCGTCCTCGATCACGACGTTGGAAGACAACACCGAATTGCGCACCGACGCCGCGGAGATGATGCTGCCCGCCCCGACGACCGACTCCTGCGCCGAGCCGCCGTTGACGAACTTGGCCGGCGCCAGGTTCTCCGACTCCCCGCGGATCGGCCAGCGCTTGTTGTAGAGGTTGAACACCGGGTGCACCGACACCAGATCCATGTGCGCGTCGTAGAACGCGTCCAGCGTCCCCACGTCGCGCCAGTAGCCGTGGTCGCGTTCGGTGGCGCCGGGCACTTCGTTATTGCTGAAGTCGTACACCGCCGCCATACCGTCGGACACCAGCCGCGGAATGATGTCGCCGCCCATGTCGTGGTCGGAGTTGTCGTCGTCGGCGTCGGCCCGGATCGCGTCGATGAGCACCTTGGTGGTGAAGATGTAATTGCCCATCGACACGAACGCCTCGTCGGGGTTGTCCGGCGTTCCCGGCGGATCGGCCGGCTTCTCCACGAAGCTGCGGATGCGCCCGGACTCGTCGGCGTCGATGACACCGAACGCGCTGGCCTCCGAACGCGGCACCCGGATACCCGCGACCGTGGCACCGGCGCCGCTCTCGATGTGGAACTTGACCATCTGCTCGGGATCCATCCGGTAGACGTGGTCGGCACCGAAAACCACGATGTAGTCCGGATCCTCGTCATAGATGAGGTTCAACGACTGGTAGATCGCATCGGCCGAACCGGTGTACCAGCGCGGCCCGAGCCGCTGCTGGGCGGGAACCGGCGTGATGTACTCGCCGGCCAGCCCGGAGAGGCGCCAGTTCTGCGAGATGTGCCGGTCCAGCGAATGCGACTTGTACTGGGTGAGCACACAGATGCGTAAGTAGCGCGCATTGACCAGATTCGACAGCACGAAGTCGATGAGGCGGTAGGCGCCGCCGAAGGGAACCGCGGGCTTGGCCCGGTCTGCGGTCAGCGGATACAGCCGCTTGCCCTCTCCGCCGGCCAGAACGATGCCCAGCACATGTGGCAATTCCCTCATCCTGCAAACCTATCGGCACACGCAACCGACGGCTAGGCCAACACCTCTATTGCAGGTCGGGAATGTCACCGCTGAAGCGACTTGGGGTCGGGCGCAAGGACGTTGACCCACGAGGTCGGGGCGAGCGAAGCGACGGGAAAGAGGATGCGCCGCCCGGCCGCGCCCACTACCGTCGGGCGTATGCGGGTGGCGATGATGACTCGGGAGTATCCACCCGAGGTTTACGGCGGGGCGGGCGTACACGTGACAGAACTCGTCGCACAGTTGCGTCGCCTCTGTGAGGTCGACGTGCACTGCATGGGTGCACCCCGCTCGGGCGCGTTCGTCCATCAACCCGACCCGGCGCTCAAGGGTGCGAACCCGGCGCTGTCGACGCTGAGCGCGGACCTGGTGATGGCGAACTCCGCCGCCGCGGCGACGGTGGTGCATTCACACACCTGGTACACCGGGATGGCCGGGCATTTGGCGGCGCTGCTGTACGGGGTGCCGCATGTGCTGACCGCCCACTCGCTGGAACCGCTGCGGCCGTGGAAGGCCGAGCAGCTCGGCGGCGGCTACCGGGTGTCGCTGTGGGTGGAGCGCACCGCGGTGGAAGCCGCCGACGCCGTGATCGCGGTCAGTTCCGGAATGCGCGACGACGTGCTGTCGGTCTATCCGGCGTTGGACCCCAATCGGGTTCACGTGGTGAAGAACGGCATCGACACCGACGTCTGGTATCCGGCGCCGCCGGAGCGCGGCGAGTCCGTGCTGGCCGAACTTGGCGTCGACCCGGCACGCCCGATGGTGGCGTTCGTCGGTCGCATCACCAGGCAGAAGGGCGTCCCGCACCTGATCGCCGCGGCGCACCGCTTCGACCCGGAGATTCAGGTGGTGCTGTGCGCCGGCGCGCCCGACACCCCGGAGATCGCCGCCGAGGTCAGCTCCGCCGTGCAGAAACTGGCCGGGCGGCGCAGCGGCGTGTTCTGGGTGCAGGAATTCCTGCCGATCGGCAAGATCCGGGAAATTCTCTCCGCGGCAACGGCTTTCGTGTGCCCCTCGGTGTACGAGCCGCTGGGGATCGTGAACCTGGAGGCGATGGCTTGCGGGACGGCGGTGGTGGCCTCCGACGTCGGCGGCATACCGGAGGTGGTCGACGACGGTGTCACCGGCACGCTGGTGCACTACGAGGAGTCCGACCCGGTGGGCTTCGAAACCGGCCTGGCCGAGGCGGTCAATGCGCTCGTCGGCGATCCGCAGAAGGCGCAGCGCTTCGGTGCGGCCGGCCGGCAACGCTGTATCGACGAGTTCTCCTGGGCGCACATCGCCGCGCAGACGTTGGAGATTTACCGCAAAGTGTCGGCGTAAGCCGACCAGCAAAGCGAAACCCCGCGCACGGTCGCGGGGTTTCGAGGGTGGATCAGTTAGCTGGTGACGTTCTTGAGCTCGTCACCGAGGGCGGCCGCCTCGTCGGGCGTCAACTCCACGACCAGTCGTCCCCCGCCTTCCAGCGGTACCCGCATCACGATGCCGCGCCCCTCCTTGGTTGCTTCCAGCGGACCGTCACCAGTCCGGGGCTTCATCGCCGCCATCGAGTGCTCCCTCCAGGTTCGAGCCGGCCCGCCTTCACGGACCCG
>JAEZIA010000375.1 GCA_023416315.1 Actinomycetes bacterium | reverse complement strand
TGAAAGGGCGGCGTCCTAGGCCACTAGACGATGGGGGCCAGAACCGAATCACTCCGGGGTACTCACAACGAGTGCACGTTAGAGCGTCGTTAGCTTAGGGCACGGTGGCCGCAATCCCAAAACCGAGGTGCTCCAGCCGAGGCAGTATTGTGTGCGACGCGCCCCTATAGCTCAGTTGGTAGAGCTACGGACTTTTAATCCGCAGGTCCCAGGTTCGAGCCCTGGTGGGGGCACAGCGGGTGATGGACAGGGCTACCGCGGGGGGGTAGACCTGCATGACATCGCCCACCAGCACCGGGGGGTGACTTATCGTGAACCACATGGATGATTCGCGGCCGCCGCACAGCGCAGAGCAGGGCGGGCGCAGCGGCGTCGACCGGGCGACCGGGCGGCATGTGATCGCCCGGCTGGCCGGGCCGGAACATGACGCCACGGTGCGCGCGGTTGTCGACATGCTGTCCGGGGAGCAGAGCACGGTCGACGCCATCGTCGAGGACGCGGTATCGGATCCCGAGCGGTTGGCGGTGCTCGAGCACCTCGGTTCCTACGACGAGAAGCGCAGTCCGACGCTGGACCGCGTCGCCGCGCTGGCCGCCGAAGCCCTCGGCACGCCGATGGCCGCGGTGTCGCTGGTATATCCCGACCGGCAGGTGCTGGCGGGCTCCAACGTGAGCGACGAGGAGATGCCACGGGTACGCCCGATCGAGATGTCGATCTGCAAGTTCACCGTCGCCAGCCGGGAGCCGCTGGTGGTGGATGACACCAGGGCTCATCCACTGCTCAGTGAGCATCCGGCGGTACGCGACGGCGTATTGGCCTATGCGGGGATTCCGTTGATCGACAGCTCGGGTTTCGTGGCCGGGACGTTGTGCACCTGGGATACCCGCCCGCGGCATTGGTCGAGCGGCCAGGTGCAGATCCTCAATGATCTCGCCGATGTCGCGCGCCAACGGCTACTCGCCGATCCGCGTGAATTCTGACTGTGCTGACCGTTCGCCGCGCGGGGGAATAATGACTCGACAGCAACCGACATCAGGTAGCGTCCCGTCTGTGGTTCGGCCGGTGAAGTGAGTGGTCATGGCGACACGAACGCTTCACGTCGAGAAGGCAACGGCGCCGCTGGTTGGTAACGCCAAGCCGCTTCCCCGGAGGAAAACCTTTGCCGAACGGATCCGCACCGACCCGCTGAGCACGACCATCACCGTCGCCATCGACGTGTTGTCGGTGTCGGCGGCAACCGCGCTCGGAACATGGTGGGCGGTGTCGACCCACGACGATGCGCCGGACCTATGGCTGGCCATCCTGTTCGTGCCGGTCGTGATCGGCATGCTCGGTGTGCGCGGGGCTTACCGTCGCCGCCTCAACCGCGAGTTCCTCGACGAGATCGGGCCCATTGAGGCCACGGTCGCGATCTGCACGATGTTCCTGCTCGCCGGAATGCTGTTCGCCCACGAAGGCGGGCGGCCCGGACCCACCGTGCTGAAAATCTGGCTGTGCGCCGCCGTGCTGATGCCGCTCGGCCGGCTGATCCGGGTGATCGTCCAGCGGGCGCTGCGGCGGAACCATCTGTTGGTGGCGCCGACGCTCATCGTCGGCAACGGCCGGGTCGCCGGACACATCATCAATCGCCTCGAGGAGTTCCCGGAATACGGCTTGGGGCCGGTCGGCATCATCGACGCCGAACCGTGGTTCGGTCAGCCCGGAGACCCGCGACCCGACATCCCCTACCTAGGGCCGCCGGAGGACATCGACAAGGCGATCCGGGAAACCGGGGCACAGAACGTCGTGATCGCGTTCTCCCGGACCCAGGACCAGGTGCTCACCCACGTGGTCCGGACCGCCCACCAGAACGGGCTTCGGGTCTGGGTGGTGCCGCGGATGTTCGACACGATCGGTGAGCGGGCTCGGATCGAGCACGTGGGCGGCACACCGCTGCTGGCGCTGCCCCATACCAATCCTCGGGGCTGGCAGTTCACCGTCAAGCACATCTTGGACCGGCTGGTGTCCTTCCTTCTCCTGCTGATCATCTCGCCGGTGTTCCTGACGCTGGTGCTCCTGGTGAAGTTGAGCTCGCCTGGTCCGATCTTCTTCCGACAGCCGCGCGTGGGCCGCGACGGCCGCGTCTTCGACTGCCTGAAGTTCCGCACCATGCGTGCACCCAGCGCCGCCGATGCCGCGTTCACCCTCAAGACCGGAGCCGCACCGGGCGGGGTCGAGGGCGTCGATCGCCGGACCAAGATCGGCAAAATCTTGCGCGCCACGTCGTTGGACGAGCTGCCGCAGTTCATCAATGTCCTCAAGGGCGAGATGAGCTTGGTGGGCCCGCGCCCGGAGCGGCCGGAATTCGTCGAGCTGTTCGAGGCGCAGATCCAGCGCTACGGCGAGCGGCACCGAGTCCGGGCCGGTGTCACCGGCTGGGCCCAGGTGCATGGCCTACGCGGGCAGACGTCGATCGCGGACCGCGCCGAGTGGGACAACTACTACATCGAGAATTTCTCGATCGCCCTGGACCTGAAGATCCTGGCGCTGACGATTCCGGCTGTGCTGCGCCGCGCCGAATAAATATTCGGTAACGGCGCGGTTAGCTGGTGTGTGAAAAATACCCGGGCCGGGTACAGGCCAGTTAACGCATCGGGGAGCGGGGCAGTCCTGTTTCACGCGCGTCTCAGGAGTTAACATGTGCAACCCGTTACTCACCTCCACCGATGTGATTCGCCACGCGATCGCCGAGCACGTACGGCGACTGGGCGGCAATGATGGCGATATCGAGGACATCGCGTTCGCGGCCTCGTATGCCGTCATGTGCTGGGGTTTGACTGCCCCACAAAGCAATTGACGCGCACGTTAGTCCCGTGCGCGAGGCGGGCTTGACCGCCTCCTCCGCACGGCCATCCCCTCGTCGGGCGCGCGACCCCGCTTGCCCTCACCGCGTCAGCAGGTGCGCCGACGGCTCGCGGTGACCTGCGGGACCACAACACATTCGCTTCGCAAAAATTGCTCGGGCAAGCATTTGGGCCATCACGCCCTGAGGTTGCTGGGACTACCTCGACACCGGACAGGCATCTCCCAGGTAGTGAATTCCCTTGTGGCGCTCCCCCACTGGGGGCAGATTGCGGGCGGGGGTGTGCACCAGCGGCGCGTCGGACGGGATGCGCCCAGCGGCCCGATCCCAGCCTGCGCGCGCACGGGGATGCATCCGGCGGCGCTTCGGCAATGCCTTGAACGCGAGGTTGACCGCTCGGCCGAACAGCCAGTGCAGCCGCTCGTCACGCTTCGACCAGGTATAGCCCATCAGGTCGCGGACCGGTTGGTCGTAGAGTCCGACGGTCACCCACACCGCGAACGGTCCGAGGATCTTGAGGTAGGCCGACCACAGAAAGTCCGGAACCCATTGCAGCGACGGGTGTTTCGGCATCGTGGATAGGTCGAGAACCTCCCGGGTGGCCCAGTTGTTCTCCAGCACGTTGCGGCACATGTGGTCCCAATAGACCTGGAAGTCCTCCCAGCTTTCGGGCACCGGGCGCATGCTCATGCCGTACTGGCGATACCAGATGACGTGCTCGTCGAACAGCTGGCGCTTCTCGTCCTCGGTGAGCCCGTCACCGAAATGCTCTGCCGTCCGGATGGTGCCCATGAAAAACGTGGAGTGGGCCCAGTAGAAGACGTCGGGATTGAGCGCGCTGTAGCGGCGGCCCTGGCCGTCCACCCCCTTGATCGGGATGTGGTAGTCGCGCACCTCGGCACCGGTCATCGGCGCCCGGTCGCCGTCGAACACCACGCCGCCGATCGGGTACAGCGACCGGAGTAGGCGGGGCAGCCGCTCCAGGAAGAAGATCGAGTGCCCCTCGACGGCGGCGCCGAGCTGGGGATGCATGTTCTGCATCGACCCGGCCCACGGGCCCTGCAGCAGGCCACGCCAGTCGCCGAAGTACTTCCACGTCAGCGAATCGGGGCCGAGTACCTCGGGCGGGGCGTCATACGCTCCCCCGCTCACCGGGCAGCCGGCGGCCGTCGGCGCGCCTTTGCTGGTGGCAGGGCACGTCTCGGACGTATCTTGACTCAACTGGAGACCTTCCCAAGGAAGCCGGAGCATTCTGACTACAAGCGTTGTCATCTCAAGCTTAGGAGCCGTGTGACGTCGGGTCAACGACGGGGCCGCTGGTCCGGCGTCCCGCTGCCAGATCGCCAGGCACTGCGTCGCGACGAGCTGATCGCCGCCGGTGTCACGCTGCTCGGCAGTGCCGGCGGCCCGGCGCTGACAGTACGTGCGGTCTGCCGCGATGCCGGCCTGACCGAACGCTACTTCTACGAAAGCTTCCACGACCGGGACGAATTCGTCCGCGCCGTCTACGACGACGTGTGCGCTCGTGCGATGACCGCGTTGATGTCAGCGGCGACGCCGCGCGAGGCGGTCGAGCAGTTCGTGACGCTGATGGTCGACGATCCCGTGCGGGGTCGTGTGTTGTTGTTGGCGCCGCAAGTCGAAGCCGTGTTGATCCACTCCGGCGCGGAGTGGATGCCGAGCTTCATCGAGCTGCTGCAGAGCAAACTGACCGCTATCAGCGATCCGGTGCATCAGAAGATGACCGCCACCGGGCTCATCGGCGCACTCACTGCCCTGTTCACCGCCTATCTGGACGGCAGCCTGACAGCCTCTCGCGAGCAGTTCATCGACTATTGCGTCGAACTGCTGATGTCCCGCGCGGCGAGTTATCCGCCGGCGACCTGACCTGCCTCACCCGGGACGTTGCCGGTCTGCTCGAGCTCAGCGGCCTCACTCTGCTGCTGCTCGGCCTCCGCCTGGGCCAACTTCTCCTCGTAGTCGGAGCGGGCCGCGCGGCCCTCCGGGCTGCCGATCGAATTACCCGGCACACCGGCGGTCGCGAACGTGTTGTTGCAGTTCAGGTAGAGCAGCACCCGGCCACCGGGGTTGGCGCCGCTGGAGTCGAGGAAGTTCGCACTGCGCGATCCGGTGACGATGCACTGGTCGGTCGGCAGGAAGCTACCCACCCGGGTGGCGACCGTCGCCGACTCACCGGCACCGCTGATCTCCTGCGATGCGTCGGCGTACG
>JAEZIA010000333.1 GCA_023416315.1 Actinomycetes bacterium | reverse complement strand
CCGCTGCCCGGCGCGGCGCCCGCAGCCGCGCCGGCACCTGCGGCCGGCGGCATCGCCGGGCCGATCATCCCGCTGCTGAACCAGCTCGGGGTGCCCGGCAACCTGGCCAACCTGACGCCGACGGACGTGCCGTTCCCGGTCCAGGTCGGCAACAACCTCAGCGTCGGCAACCCGCCGGCCGCACCGCTGCCCGCACCGGTTGCCGGACCCGCCGGCGTGCCGCCGGCCAGCGGCCCGGTCGCGCCGACCACTCCGGGTGGCGCTGGCATCGGCCAGCTGCTGCCGCTGTCCGCTCTGCCCTGACCGCCCACCACCCGATGAGGGAGTTCACCGTGCCGCAGATCGCCAGAATGGCTATCGGGCTGACCACCGCCGCACTCGTGGCCGCGACCAACCTGGGCTTCGGCCCGGTCGCGGCCGCGGACCCGGCCATCCCGCTGGATCCCGGCCAGCTGCCCGGCCTCGACGCCATGCAGATGCTCGGCCCGGTGGTCCAGCAGGCCGCGGGGAACCCCTCATCGGCGCAGTCGCTGCTGCTCGCAGCGGCTTCGCAGCTCGCCGGTAACGCCACCACGCCCGCGGGCTCGGCGGCGCTGGCTCAGCAGGTGACCAAGTTCGTGCAGGAGGGCGGGGCCGCCGGCCCCTCGGCCGCACTCCCCTCGGCGGTTCCCCCCGCCGCCCAGGCGACCGGCGTCGCGCACGGCACCACGCCGTTGATGACCCCCGGCAGCGGCAATGGCCCCGTCCCCCTGCCCCAACACCTTCCGGACGGCCCCGTCCCCGGGGCCGTCCCCGGTGCCGCCGCGCACCTGCCGGTCGGCATCAACCCGGCGCACGCGGTCGGCCCGGCGCCCGAGGCGCTGCCCGAGGTGCCCACCCCGGTGACGGTCGTAACGCCGTCGGCGACCCCGGGCGCAACCCCGGTCGGCAACTCGATCAACCTCGCGGCGGCACCGGCGCCGGCACCCGCGGCGGCCGCGGCTCCGAACTATGACCCGGCCGCACCGCCGACGCAGGACTTCATGTACCCCTCGATCAGCAACGGCTGCCTCAAGGACGGCGGCAACGTGATCGCGACCGCGATCTCGGTCGCAGGGCCTGCGAAGATCCCCACGCCGGGACCGGCCGCCGGCCAGACCGCTTACGTCTTCACCGCGGTGGGCACCCCGGCACCGGCGGCCGAGCAGAAGCTCCCGCTCAACGTCACCTGGGTCAATCTGACCACCGGCAAGTCGGGCAGCGCCACGCTCAAGCCCAATCCCGACATCAACGCCGCGGGCCCGACCACGCTGACCGCGATCGCCGACACCGGCTCGGGCAGCATCATGTCGACGATCTTCGGTCAGGTGACCACGGTCGACAAGCAGTGCACGTTCATGCCGACGATCGGCTCGACCGTCGTTCCGTGACAACGGGTTACAGCGGAGGTTCCTCCACCCGCCCGCGGTGAATACGGTCCGCCAGCCCCTCGGCAGCCAGCCGCCACAGCTTCTCCCCCAGTTCGGCGGTGGCCATCGACGGCTTGCCGGTCACGCCGTTGCGGGACAGTTCCTGGGCCGTGTAGCGGAACACCAGGTCGGCGGTGCGGTCTTCGTCGTCGGCCTCGAGCATCCGGTCGCGGTGCACCAAGTCCGGCCGGATCGCCAGCATCACCGAGGTCTCGGCGCAGTTGGCGTGCACATCCTCACCGTCGGCCAGCATGGCCTCGGCGACCTGCGGGTCGCAGGTGTACCAGTCGACGATGCCAACCCGGACGTCCTTGCGCTCCAGCCGGATTCGGTCGGTGGCGACCCCCAGCGCGGCGACGTTGCCCAGATGGGCGTTGACGAACAACAGCCGGCGTAGCCCGGACAGCGCCGCCCAGTCGATGTATTGGGTGACCAATCCCTCCATCAGCGCCGGGGTCAGCGTCAACGTTCCGGGCAGGTTGGTGCCATGGCCGTAGCTCACCCCCAGCGAGATCGCCGGGAGCACGGGTGCTCCGGTCAGCGCCGCCGCGCGCTCACACATCGCCGTCGCGATGATGGTGTCGGTGGCCACCGGCAGGTGCGGGCCGTGTTGCTCGATCGCCCCGACCGGCACCAGACCCACCTCTTTACCGTCGGCCACGCCGGTGAAAGACAAGTCCGGCGAGGCCTTTTCACCCCAGTTCATACCGTTACCTCCATTCGCGACGACAACGCGTCGATCACCGTCAACACCGCGCCGTGGTCGAGATCCCCGTCACCGCGAGCGCACACCGCCGCCACCAACTGCGACACCAAACCCGTCACCGGTACCGCGATTCCCGACTCAGCCGCGCAGTCGGCCGCGATCCGCAGATCCTTGCGGTGTAGTACCGAACGGAATCCCGGGGTGAAGTCGCGCTTGATCATGGTCGGCGACTTCACGTCCAGACACCGGCTGCCCGCCAGCCCACCCGCAATCGCCGACAGTCCCGTCGACGGGTCGATTCCGCGGGCTTCCAGGAACACAATCGCCTCGGCCAGCAGCGCGAGATTGCCCGCCACCAGCATCTGGTTGGCGGCCTTGACCGTCTGCCCCGCACCAGGGCCACCGACATGCTGCACCGACCCCGCGAAGGCGTCCAATACCGGCTGCGCCCGTTCGACATCCGCCGCCGACCCACCGGCCATCACCGCCAGCGTCCCCGCGATCGCGCCGACCTCACCGCCGCTCACCGGGGCGTCGACCGCGCCGATCCCACGCGCGGCCGCCTGCTCGGCGATGGCCTCGCTGGTCGCGGGACGCACTGTGCTGCAGTCGATCAGCAGCGCGCCAGGACTCATGACCGACAGCACCCCGTCGTCGCCGAGCACCACCTGCTCGACGTCCGGGGTGTCCGGCAGCATCGTGATCACCACGTCCGCACCGGCGGCGTCCCGCACGTCAGCCGCGCCGCGTGCCCCGCGCGCCACCAGCGGGGCCATCTTTTCCGGTGACCTGTTGAAGCAGCTGAGCGCGAACCCGGCGGTCAACAGGTGCCCGGCCATCGGCGCACCCATCACACCGAGTCCGATGAATCCGACCCGTGTCACGTCAGTACCCGGCTTTGGTGTCGACGACGTTGATCAGCGGGCGGCCGTCGATCAGCTGTTTCAGGTTGCGGCAGAACAGCTCGACCTGGCGGTCCCCGAGCAGATTGGACGCGTGCGAATCGTGCGGCGAGATGTCCACTCCCGGCATGTCCCACAGCGGACTGTCATCCGGAAGCGGTTCGTGCACATGGCAATCCAGAAACCCGCCGGCGAGCCGGCCGGATGAGAACGCCTCGATCATCGCAGGCTCGTCGACCACGGCGCCGCGGGACACGTTGGCCAGATAGGCGCCCTTCGGCAACGTGGCGAACCTCTCGGCGTCGATGAGACCCGTCGTCTCCGGCGTCAGCGGGCACGCGATCACCAGGTAGTCCGCCCGGCTCAACGCTTCGTCGAGGCCCGACGTTCCGAGCACAACGTCGAATCCCGGTGTGGCACTCGGGTTGCGGCGCACTCCGACCGTCCGGATCCCCATCGCCTGAGCCAGCGTAGCGATCGCACCGCCGATGTGACCGGTACCGACGACACACATCGTGGTGCCTGCCAGTTCGCGGGCCGGCAACTGCGTCCACCGCCGCGCCCGCTGCTCCTCGCGGCGCCGATACAACAGCTTGGCGTGCACCAGGATGCTGCCGATGACAGCCTCGGCGATCGCGGCGGCGTGCACCCCGGACGCGTTGCACAACGTCACGCCATCGGGGATGAGGCTGGCGATCTGCTCGACCCCGGCACTACAGGACTGCACCAGCCGCAGATCCGGGTTCAACAGGCCGCGGAAGGCCGGCTCGAACAGGATGGCAGGCAGGCTCTCCCACTCCTTGAGGATCCCGGAGCATTCGACCAGCACCGCATGCGGCTTGCGCTCCACCAGATAACCGGCGTTGAGGTCGTCGACCGACGGGTTCTCCAGTCGGACAATGGGACTGCAGGCCTCGATCTGCGCGATGTGCTCGGCGGTCAGCCACCGGCCGTCGCTGTAGTCACCCTGGTACCCGTAGGGCACCCCGGCGACGACGACGTTGAGCTCTTCGGTCGGGGGAAACATCAGGGCGCCACCGGCCTCTGCTCGACCTCCTCGGAGACGCCGAGACCCAGCGCGTAACGGCGGGCAACCCACGCGTCGAACTCCGCCACCGAGTGCTCGTTCCACGCGTACGGCCCGCGCGGGGCGAACATCGACGTTGCCGCCCGCTGAATCGCGGCGTCGACCATGTAGTCCTGCCAGTTCAGCTTCAGGTGCATGTCCGAGCCGAGCGCAACGAGTTCGTTGTAGTTCGGCAGCTTGCGGTAGTGGTCCGGCACCATGAGCGTCTGTCGAATATCGCAGGCGTTCGGCCCTTTTGGATGGACCATGCGGTAGAACGCCGAATCGCTGTTGAGAATGAGCAGTAGCGTCGGCGGCAGCAGGATGATGTAGGCGCGGTCGCGCTCCTCCTCGGTGAGTGCGTCGATCACCGGGAACAGCGGCTTGCCGATCGGGCTCAGCGCGAACTCCTTGTGCGTGGCCATCTGGATCAGCACGATCGCCGCGTCACCGGTTTCGACCGAGACCGGGACGTAACCGTCCGACGGCAGCACCCGATGCAGCGGATAGTGCAGCCGGTCGACGTGGTAGACGTCGATCGAGTTCTCGTGCATGATCTTCCAGTTCCACGGCATGTCGGCCTGCAGCGTGGGCGCTTCGGTGGCCATCTCGCCCAGACCCCAGTTGGCGACGATCTCGTCGACCGGTCCGAGGCGG
>JAEZIA010000285.1 GCA_023416315.1 Actinomycetes bacterium | reverse complement strand
ACGGTGAGCTCCCAGGTGGTCAAGCTCGCCGACCTGCCCTCGGTGCTGCCGGCCGGCACGCTCTATGTCACCCCCGACGGTCGTGCGGCGCAGATCGCGCAACGTCAACTCGGATACAACAAGCGGTACACGCCCTACCCGCAAGCCTGAGTTCGGCGCGAAAACCGCCGCTCAGCGAACGAAAACGCGCCGAAATCGCATGAACGTCAGAGGTCGAGCAGCGCCGTCTCGGGTGCCTCGATCAGCCCCCGCAGGTCGGTGAGGAATGCGGCGGCCTGCGCCCCGTCAACGATGCGATGGTCGAAGGCGCACGTCAGCGTCATCGTCGGCCGAGCCACCACCGCCCCGTCGACCACGACGGCGCGTGGCTTGAGCGAACCCATACCGAGGATCGCCGCCTCCGGGTAGTTGATCACCGGTACGCCGTCGTCGAGGCCGAGCGCACCGAAATTCGACACCGTGAACGTCGACCCACTCAACTCTCCGGGCGCCAGCGTGCCCGCCCGCGCCCGCGCGATGACGTCGTCGACGGCCTCGCCGAGGTGTCGCGTGGCACGTCCCTTGGTGTCGACGACCGGGACCACCAGCCCACGTTGGGTGGCCACGGCGATGCCCAGCCGAATATCGGAGTGTAGCCGAATCTCCGCTCCTGCCTCGGATTCCATCCAGGTGGCGTTGAGCATCGGATGCCGGCTCAGCGCGATCACGAGCAACCGTAACGTGAGGACGAACGGCGTCAACCCTAGTTGGTCGCCAACGCGCAGCAGTGCCGCACCGTCGGCCGCCACGCTGCAATGCGCGTCGGGAATCCGGCTGCGCGACAATGACATCTGGCTGGCCATGCGGGCCTGGACACCGCGCACCGGAATGGTCTGGGACGTGCTTCCCGCCGCCGCCAGAACGTCGTCGCGGGTGATCACGCCGCCGGTTCCGGACCCGGGCCGCAACCCGTTGAGATCCACCGCGAGGTCGGCTGCCATCTTGCGTGTCTTGGGCGCCGCGCGTGGCCGCCGGCTGCGGTCCATGCCGTCATCGATGCCGTAGCCGACCAGCACCGGTGTGCGTTCGTCGGTGTCGATGCGCACCAATAGCGTTCCGACCCCCAGGGTTTCGCCCTCTGCGCCGCCCAGCTCGGCGATCCGGCCTGCGTAGGGGCTGGGAATTTCAACTTCGGCCTTGTTGGTCTCGACCGTACAGAGGGTCTGGTTAAGGTCGACCACGTCGCCGACGGCGACCGCCCAGCTGGTGATCGTCGCGTCCTCCAGGCCCTCCCCCAGGTCCGGCACCAGAAAGTCGCTCATGGCCGTCGCATCACTTTCTCGACGCAGTCGAGCAGCCGGTCCACCCCCGGTAACCACAGCTTCTCCAGACGCGCAGGTGGGTACGGGGTGTCGAATCCGGTAGCGCGCAGCACCGGTGCCTCGAGGTCGTAGAACAGCTCCTCGGAGATCCGGGCGGCCAGCTCGGCGCCGAAGCCCAGCGTCCGCGGTCCCTCGTGCATCACCACCGCGCGCCCGGTCTTACCAACCGACGCGGCCACGGTGTCGAAGTCCAGCGGGCTCAGCGAGCGCAGGTCCACCACCTCGATACTGCAGCCGGCGATCTCGGCGGCGTTCAACGCGGTGCCGACAAGACCGCCGTAGGTGATGACCGTGACGTCATCGCCTACCCGGCGGATCGCGGCCGTACCGATCGGCGGCCCGGGCACCGCGAGGTCGACCGCCTCGCGGCCCCAATACCGCCGCTTGGGTTCCAAGTAGATGACTGGATCGCGGGCGGCGATGGCGTGGCGAAGCAACCAGTAGGCGTCCGACGGTGTCGACGGCACAACGACTTTCAACCCGGCGGTATGCACCCAGTAGGTTTCGGTGGACTCCGAGTGATGCTCGACGGCACCGATACCCCCGAACGACGGAATCCTGATGGTGACCGGCATGTCGATCTGGCCGCGGGTACGCATCCGGTATTTGGCGAGGTGGCTGACGATCTGGTCGAACGCCGGATAGGAGAACCCGTCGAACTGAATCTCGGGCACGGGGACGAAGCCGCGGATCGCCAGGCCGATCGCGGCACCGATGATCGCCGACTCGGCCAGCGGTGTATCGAAACACCGCTGCTCGCCGAAGGTTTCGGCCAGCCCATCGGTGATGCGGAAGACCCCGCCCAGGGCCGCGACGTCTTCGCCGAACACCAGCACCCGGTCGTCCCCGGCCATCGCGTCGTGCAGTGCCCGATTGATCGCCTGCGCCATGGTCAGGGTGCTGACCGCGGGCAAGTCGGTCAGGATCGGGCCGCCGGGATCCGGTGTCCCATCGCCGCGCATCGGCGGGCGCTCGATGATCTGGGTCATCGCGGGCCTCCCGCCAGCTCGGCGCGCAATTGGTCACGCTGCGCGGACAATTCGGGGGTTATCTCGGCATACACAGTGTCGAAAAGTTCCCCCACATCCGGGTCAGGGGTGTCGACTACGGCGTCACGCAGGTCGGCCCGCAGCCGTGTCGAGCGGGCCCGCACCCGGTGTTCGATCCGGTCGGTGAGGACTCCGCTGCGCTGAAGATAGGTGCGGTATCGGGCGATCGGATCCCGGGCCGACCATGCGGCGATCTCCTCTGCGCTCCGGTAGCGGGTGGCGTCATCGGAGGTCGTGTGTGGTTCCATCCGGTAGGTGACCGCCTCGATGAGCGTGGGACCGTCGCCGGCCCGCGCCCGCTGCGCGGCCTCGCTCATCACTGCGTAGCAGGCCAGGACGTCATTGCCGTCCACCCGGATTCCGGGCATCCCGTACCCGGCCGCGCGGTCGGCCAGGGTGGGTACGGCGTATTGGCGGCTCGCAGGCACCGAGATGGCCCACTGGTTGTTCTGGATGTAGAACACGCACGGCGCCTTCTCGACGGCGGCCAGGTTCATCGCCTCGTGGGTATCACCCTCGCTGGTGGCGCCGTCACCGATGAAGGCCACCGTCAGCGAATCCTCACCCAGCCGTTGAGCGGCCATGGCCGCACCGACGGCGTGCACGGTGTTGGTGGCGATCGGGATCGCGACCGGTGCACAGCACTTGCTGGTGAAGTCGAGGCCGCCGTGCCAGGCCCCGCGCCACAACGCGGCGATCTGCGCGGGCGCGATGCCGCGAATCAGGAAGACGCCGAGCTCGCGGAACTGCGGGAACAGCCAGTCGGTCTTGCGCAGGCACGCCGCGGCACCGACCTGTGCGGCCTCCTGGCCACGGCACGAGGCGTACAGCGCAAGTTCGCCCTGGCGTTGCAGATTGACGAATTCGACGTCGAGATCCCGGCTGACCACAAGGTTCTCGTAGAGCCAGATCAGGGTTTCCGGCGGCAGGTCACGGCGATATCGGCTTTCGGCCGTCGCCACTGCGTCGGGCCCGATGAGTTGAACCGGCTGATCCATAACCGCCTCCTCTACCGGTGCAGAGGCGGTTCGGAGCAAACCTGTTGTAGCAGGCTCCAGCTAGCGGCCGGGGTCGGGCGCTAGCTGGACGATGCGCTCTGCTCGCCGTAGCACCGGGGCATCCACCATTATGCCCTCGAATTGGAAGACACCGCGTTCATTGCGGGCCGCCTCAAGCACGTGTCGCGCCCAACCTACCTGCTCAGCGGTGGGTCGGTAGCCCTTCCTAATCACCGCGATCTGGCTAGGATGGATCGCCACTTTGGCGTCGAAACCGACCGCGACGGCGTCGTCCACCTCGCCCCGCAGACCGTCGAGGTCCTTGATGTCGAGGTACACCGAATCCAGGGCGAGCCGGCCGTATGCCTTGGCCGCCAGCAAGCTCTGCGACCGGACGTGCCTGGCGACTTCCCGGTAGGAGCCGTCGGGATAGCGGTTGGCAGTTCCGCCCAGAACGGCGAACAGGTCCTCGGCGCCCCACATCACGGCGAACGCATTATCCGGCTGCGAGGACTCCACGACGTGGAGTGCACCCAACGGTGTTTCGATCAGCACCACCACGTCCAGCGGAGCCAGCGCCGCGACCTGCCCGGCGGATTCGGTCTTGGCCAGCATCACCGTGGTGTACGGCGTGCGGGCCAGCGCCTGCAGGTCGAGCGGATGATCCGGCGTCGTGGACGGGTTGATCCGCACCACGGTGCGGCCGGGGTCGAGTTGCGTCGTCACCAAGGCCTCGCGGGCAGCCTCCCGGTCCTTGGCCGCCACCCCGTCCTCCAGGTCGAGGATCACGACATCGGCTGCGGCAGCGGCTTTCTCGAAGCGCTCAGGGCGGTCGGCGGGGCAGAACAGCCAGGCCGGGCCCGGGTTGTCGAGTGCCATCAGGCGGGCTTCTTTCGGACCATGGTCTTGCGGCTGGCGGTGGCCACGATGTCTCCGTGCTGATTGCGGGCGGTGTGCGCGAACGTCACGATGCCTTCACCGGGGCGGCTTTTGGACTCCCGCTTGTCGGTGACCACGGTCTCGGCGTACATCGTGTCGCCGTGGAAAAGGGGCTTGGGGAAGGCGATGTCGGAGAATCCGAGGTTGCCGACGATCGTGCCCTGCGTCAGCTGCGTCACCGACAACCCGACCAGCGTGGACAGGGTGAACATCGAATTGACCAGCCGCTGGTTGAACGGCGGCAGCGCATCGGAGAACGCCGCATCGAGGTGCAATGCCTGGGTGTTCATCGTCAGCGTGGTGAACAGGACGTTGTCGGCCTCGGTGATGGTGCGGCCGGGGGCGTGCACGTAACGCACCCCGAGCTCGAACTCCTCGTACCACAGTCCGCGTTGCACGACGACCTTCTCGTCGGAGGACTCGCTCACCTACAGTCCCATCTGCCGGGCGATGATCATCAGCTGCACTTCGGTTGTCCCTTCGCCGATTTCGAGGATCTTGCTGTCCCGGTAATGTCGGGCGACCGCGTATTCGTTCATGAAACCGTAGCCGCCGTGGATCTGGGTGGCGTCGCGGGCGTTGTCCATCGCCGCTTCGCTGGCGACCATCTTCGCGATCGCTGCCTCCTTCTTGAACGGCTTGCCGGCCAGCATCAACGCCGCCGCATCGTAGTAGGCGGTACGGGCGGCGTGCGCGCGCGCCTCCATGCGGGCGATCTTGAACTCGATGGCCTGATACTTCCCGATCGGCTGCCCGAACGCGGCGCGCTCCTGGGCGTACCTCGCGCTCTCGTCGACGCAGCCCTGCGCCGCACCGACCGAGAGCGCGGCGATCGCGATCCGGCCCTCGTCGAGGATCCGCAGGAAGTTGGCGTAGCCGCGGCCGCGCTCACCGAGCAGGTTCTCGGCGGGCACCCGCACGTCGTCGAAGGTCAGCGGGTGGGTGTCCGAGGCGTTCCAGCCGACCTTGTTGTAGGCGGGCTCGGCGGTGAACCCGGGCGTCGGCACCGGCACCAGGATCGAGGAGATCTCCCGGTTGTCCCCGTCGCCGCCGGTGACCGCGGTGACGGTGACCAAGCGGGTGATGTCGGTGCCGGAGTTGGTGATGAATTGCTTGGAGCCGTTGATCACCCAATGCCCGTCGTCGAGGCGTGCGGTGGTCTTGGTGGCGCCCGCGTCGGTGCCGCCGCCGGCTTCGGTGAGGCCGAACGCACCGAGAGCCTGGCCGCTGGCCAGCACCGGCAGCCACTCCTGCTTCTGCGCCTCGTTGCCGAACCGGTAGACCGGCATCGCACCCAACGAGACCCCGGCCTCCAGGGTGATCGCCACGCTCTGGTCGACCTTGCCGAGTTCTTCCAGCGCCAGGCACAGGGCGAAGTAATCGCCGCCCATGCCGCCGTACTCCTCGGGGAACGGCAGGCCGAACAGCCCCATCTCGGCCATCCCGGCGACCACTTCGTAGGGGAACGAGTGCGCGGCATCGTGTTCGGCTGCCACCGGGGCGACGACGGTGCGCGCGAAGTCGCGCACGGTGTTGGCGAGCTGCTGATATTCGTCGGGAAGTGTTCCCGTGGACAGGAAGTCGGTCATGATTGTTCTTTCTCCTCTGCGGCGGCTGTGACCTTGGCCAACAGCTGTCCCACCTTGACCTGGTCACCGACGGCGACGTGCAGTTCCACTACCCCGTCCACCGGGGCCGTCAGTGAGTGCTCCATTTTCATCGCTTCGACGGCGACGACGACGGTGCCCGCGGTGACCGCCACACCGTCGGAGACGCTGACCGCCACCACCGAACCCGGCATGGGACTGAGCAATTCGGCGTCACCGCTGTGTTCGTCGTCCGGGCGCACCGGCGCTTCGCGCACTTCCTCCAGCACCACGGACCGACCCTCCCCGGCCAGCCAGATCTGGTGGCCATCGGCGGCCACGGCGTGCCTGCTTCTGACCCCGTCGACGGTGATCACGAGCGTGTCATCGTCGAGTCGTGCCGATAGCGAATGGTTTTCACCATCCTCGATGCGCGCGACGGCTTCGGCCGGCGACCCGGTGATGTGGACGTGGTCGGTCCGCTCACCGGCGCGCAGCCGGATGGTGGTGGGTGCGGATGCGCCTATTCGCCAGCCCGACGGCACATCCCACAGGTCCGCCGATCCGGTTGGCCAGAGCTGCAGCCAGCGGTAGGCCGCCGCGGCGATGAATTCCTGGTCGCCGGTTTCGGCGGGGGTGAACGGCGTCCGGTCGATGAGGCCGGTGTCGAGCCGTCCGGCGGCGACGTCATCGTCGGACAGCAGGAAGCGCAGGAACTCCACGTTGGTGCCGACGCCGAGCACCGCGGTCTGCGACAGCGCCCGGTCGAGGGTGCGCAGGGCGGCGGCACGGTCGGCGCCGTAGGCGATCACTTTCGACAGCATCGGGTCATAGTCGCTGCCGATCGTCATCCCCTGGGACAGACCGGAATCCACCCGGATGCCGTCCCCGGACGGCTCCAGCACTCCGAGCACCGGGCCGCCGGTGGGCAGGAAGCCCGCACCCGGATCTTCGGCGTAAACCCGGGCTTCGATGGCGTGCCCGGTCAGGGTGATGTCGTCGTTCGTGAACGGCAGCTTCTCCCCCGCCGCGACCCGCACCTGCCACTCGACGAGATCATATCCGGTGACCATCTCGGTGACCGGGTGCTCAACCTGCAGCCGGGTGTTCATCTCCATGAAGAAGAACTCGTCGGGCTTGTCGGCCGACACGATGAACTCGACGGTGCCCGCCCCGACGTAGTCGACGCTGCGGGCGGTGTCGCAGGCGGCCGTACCGATCCGGGCCCGGGTCTCGGGATCGAGCAGCGGCGACGGCGCCTCCTCGATGACCTTCTGGTGGCGGCGCTGCAGACTGCACTCCCGCTCACCGAAGTGCACGACGTTGCCGAACGTGTCGGCGAGCACCTGAACCTCGATGTGTCTGGGCCGCAGCACAAATCGCTCGAGGAACAGCGTGTCGTCGCCGAATGCCGCGCCGGATTCCCGGCGCGCGGCGGTCAGCGCCGCGGGCAGGTCGGCGGCGTCGTCGACGCGGCGCATGCCCTTACCGCCGCCGCCGGCGGACGGTTTGACCAGGATGGGGAAGCCGATGTCGCCGGCGGCCTCGATGAGCTCGGCGTCGGTCAGTCCCGGCCGGGCGATGCCCGGCACCACCGGGACGCCGAACTTGGCTACCGTCGCCTTGGCGGCGATCTTGTCGCCCATCGTGCCGATCGCGGTCGACGGCGGTCCGATGAACACCAACCCGGCCTGGTCCAGTGCCGCCGCGAATTCGGCGTTCTCCGAGAGGAACCCGTAGCCGGGATGGACGGCTTGGGCGCCGGTGCGCAACGCCGCCTCCACCACCGCGGGGATGTCGAGGTAGCTCTGTCGGGCCGGCGGCGGGCCGATGCGCGCCGCGATGTCGGCCTCGGCGACGTGTCGGGAGCCGGCGTCGGCGTCGCTGTAGACGGCGACGGAGCGGATGCCCATCGCCTTGCACGTGCGGATGACGCGCACGGCGATCTCGCCACGGTTGGCGACTAGGACACTGGTAAACATCGTCACATCCTGAAGACGCCGTAGGAGACGGGTTCGACGGGGGCGTTCGCGGTCACCGAGAGCGCCAGTCCCAGAACAGTTCTGGTGTCGGCAGGATCGATGACTCCGTCGTCCCACAGCCGTGCGGTCGAGTAGTACGGATTGCCCTGGTGTTCGTACTGGGCGCGGATCGGCGCCTTGAAGGCGTCTTCCTCCTCCGGCGTCATCTCGCCGCGCACCGTGGCCAGCACCGAGGCCGCCTGCTCGCCGCCCATCACCGAGATCCGCGCATTCGGCCACATCCACAGCAACCGCGGCGAATAGGCCCGCCCGCACATCGAATAGTTGCCCGCCCCATACGAGCCGCCGATCACGACCGTCAGCTTGGGCACCCGGGCGCAGGCCACCGCCGTCACCATCTTGGCGCCGTGCTTGGCGATCCCGCTGGCCTCGTAGTCGCGGCCGACCATGAAGCCGGTGATGTTCTGCAGGAACAGCAGCGGCACCATCCGCTTGTCGCACAGTTCGATGAAATGTGCGCCCTTGAGCGCGGATTCGCCGAACAGCACACCGTTGTTGGCGACGACACCGACCGGGTGGCCGTGGATGTGGGCAAAGCCGGTGACCAGCGTGGTGCCGTATTCGGCTTTGAACTCACTGAATTCGCCACCGTCGACGATGCGGGTGATCACCTCGTGCACGTCGTAGGGCACTCGCGCGTCGACCGGAACGACCTCGTACAGCTCGCGCTGGTCGGCGATCTCCTCGACGGTGGGCCGGACATCCCACGGCCGCGGTTCGCGCGGGCCGAGCGTGGCGACGATGCGGCGCACGATCCGCAGGGCGTCGCGGTCATCGTGGGCCAGATGATCGGTCACCCCGGAGGTCTTGGAGTGCAGGTCGCCGCCGCCGAGTTCTTCGGCCGTCACCACTTCACCGGTGGCGGCCTTCACCAACGGCGGTCCACCAAGGAAGATCGTGCCCTGGTTGCGGACGATCACCGCCTCATCGCTCATCGCGGGAACGTAGGCTCCGCCCGCGGTGCAGGAACCGAGCACCGCAGCGATCTGCGGGATGCCCGCCGCGCTCATGGTGGCCTGGTTGAAGAAGATCCGGCCGAAGTGGTCGCGGTCGGGGAACACCTCGTCTTGGCGGGGCAGGAACGCACCGCCGGAATCCACCAGATAGAGGCAGGGCAGCCGGTTCTGCAGCGCGATCTCCTGGGCGCGCAGATGCTTCTTGACCGTGATCGGGTAGTAGGTACCGCCTTTGACCGTCGCATCGTTGGCGACGATCATGCATTCCCGCCCGGACACCCGACCGATGCCGGTGATGATGCCGGCCGCCGGACATTCGTCGTCATACATGCCGTCGGCCGCCAACGGGGCGATCTCGAGAAGCGGGCTGCCCGGATCGAGAAGGCCGTCGACCCGGTCGCGTGGCAGTAGCTTGCCGCGCGCGACGTGTCGGTCACGGGCGCGCTCCGGCCCGCCGAGCGCCGCGGTGGCCAGCTTGCCCCGCAACTCCTCGACGAGGTGCAGATGCGCCTCACGGTTGGGCGATGCGCTCATCGATGTCCCGTCGCGTATTGAGTTAATGACGACTAACTCGTGTTAGGTTAGTGAAGATTAACCGAAACGTCTAGACCCGGTCCCGGAGGATCTCATCGAATCGTCCACGCGTCGCAGCAGGCAGAAGTCGGATCGTCGATCTGCCCTGCTGGCGGCCGCGGAACGGTTGATGGCGGAAAGGGGCTTCCAGGCCGTCCGGATCGAGGACATCGGGGCCGCCGCAGGAGTCAGCGGGCCCGCGGTCTACCGGCACTTCCCCAACAAGGAAGCACTGCTCGTCGAAATTCTGGTCGGCATCAGTACCCGGCTGCTGGCCGGCGCCCGCGCGGTCGTCGCCGAGGCCGAGAGCCCCGCGGCCGCGCTGAGCGGCCTTGTCGAGTTCCATCTCGACTTCGCGCTGGGCGAGTCGAACTTGATCCGTATCCAGGACCGCGACCTCGCGCACCTGCCGGCCTCGGCGCAGCGTCAGGTCCGACGGGCACAGCGCAGCTATGTCGAGATCTGGGTGGAGGTGCTGCGCGAGGTGCACCCCGAGACCGCGGAGACCGACGCCCGGTTGATGGCGCATGCGGTGTTCGGTCTGCTCAATTCGACCCCACACAGCATGAAGCCCCTGGCGGCCAGAGCGGCCGACCCGGGGCGTTCACGCGATGTATTACGGGCGATGACGATGGCGGCGTTGTCCTCCGCCGACCGTCACGCTCGCGGCGGTGTCGGTCAATACCAGTAACGCCTG
The DNA here is from genome assembly GCA_023416315.1 of Actinomycetes bacterium. Classification (GTDB taxonomy): domain Bacteria; phylum Actinomycetota; class Actinomycetes; order Mycobacteriales; family Mycobacteriaceae; genus Mycobacterium. The sequence goes on along the minus strand of JAEZIA010000285.1, from coordinate 8,401 downwards.
CCACCGACCGGACGGCCAACCGCGCCGAGCAGCCATAGGACCGCGCCGATCACCAGCAGGATGATTCCGATGGTCCACAGAATCTGGACCTTCAGAACGAACCCAAGGATGAGCAGAATTGCGCCGAGAACGATCATTGCTTCCTCCAGATACTCACGTGCTGAACTGATTTGGCCCGCTACGGACTGGGCTGCGGCAGGTTGCAGCTGGCAACCTTGGGATTGACGCCACCGTAGTTGAGCGGTCCTGCCACCACCGTCAGAGCGATGGACCCCGCAGTAGCGCAGTTGGTTTCACTGTTCGAGAAGTAACCGCGCTGCCAGGTGGCGAACACTCCGATCAGCAGCCACACGATCACAATCACGCCGATAATTCCGCGGCCTCGCATAGGGTCCTCCTTGAACGTCCGCAGGACTTGGCGGACAAGGGTTTACCCGTCCGATAGTTTCCTAAACATCGCAAATTTCATGGCGTTCGAACGCCATCGCCAGCCAATCGGCGACCGCCCTGGCCAGCGCGGCGTGGTTCTCGCGTTTGACGATCTCGTGCCCGTCGTCGGCAAAGAGGAGATAACGCACGGTGCGGCCCCGTGCCCGCAAGGCCTCGACCATCTGCTCGGATTCACTGACCGGCACATTGGTGTCGGTGCCGCCGTGCACCAGCAACAGCGGCGCGGTCAGCTTGTCCACCCGCTGCAGCGGGGACAGTGCGTCGAGCAGGTCGCGGTCGGCGATGGGATGGCCGTATTCGGGATAAGAGGCCGCGGCGATCCAGGGCTCGGTGTTGCGATAAAACGTGCCGAGATCGCTCATCCCGCAGATACTGACGCCCGCGACGAACAGGTCGGGATGGAAAGACAGTGCCGCCATCGTCAGGTAGCCACCGTAAGACCAACCGGCGCAAGCAATTCGGTCCGGATCGGCGAGGCCGTGCTCGGCGAGGTAGTTCGCGCAGTCGGCCACGTCGTCGATCGCGGCGAAACGCTTGTCCTTGTCGTCGGCGTGGACGAACTCCCGGCCCTGGCCACCGGAGCCGCGCACGTTCGGGGTGAACACGGCGATGCCCTCGTCGAGCAATCCCGGGAAGATCTCGCTGTGCGACGGGCGGGCCTGGCCTTCCGGACCCCCGTGCAAGTAGATCATCATGCCGGTCTGCTCGACACCCGCTGGCGGACAGTACAACCAGCCTGTCAGCGAACGACCGTCGCGCGCAGTCACGAAGTGCAACCTCGGCCGCTCGCAGACCGGACCGACGCTGGGCTTGCGGTCGATGCGTTCCCATTCCCGGGTCCTGGGGTCGACAAGTTCGACGGTGCGCGGCAGGTCGGCGCCCTGCAGGGTCATCGCGACCATCGACCCGCCCGCCGAGATCGACAACTCGCTCGCCACCAGATTGGGCAGCGGGATCGGCTCGGTCAGCGTGTTGTCGGCGTACTCAAGGATCTGTAATTCGCTGCAGCCATTGATGTTCCACAGCAGCGCGACGGTGGACAGATCGTCACTGACCACGAATTCGTCGAGGTCGTGGCCCTCGCGTTCGGCGACCACGTGGTACGCCACCCCGTCCGGCGTGACGGTGACCTCGAGCAGTCGGCTGTTATCCGAGCCGTTGTCGCTGCGGATGAGCGCGCGCACGTAGCCGTCGGCGAAGTCCGGCCCATAGGTGTACGCGGGGTGATACAGCGTGGTGTGCTCGCCGTCCGGCCCCGACCGCAGCCGACGCGGGTGGTGGTCGTCGAGGATCACGCCCATATCCGTCGACGATCCGGGATCGGAAGGGAGCAAAGCGATTTCGGTCGGCCCGGTCCGCATGATCAGCTCGCGATAGCCACGTGGCCCGACCCGGATCAGCGCCGAGCCGGCCCAGGCGTCCACCAGCCGGCCGCCCGAGCGACGATCCAGCACCGTGACGCCGCCGTCGGCCGGGTCGATCAGGCTGGACTGGCCGACGCCGTCCTCACCGGTGAGGATCGCGCAGACCCGGGTGCCGTCCCACGCGATCAACTCGGCGGTGCCTGCCATGCCGCCGGCACCCATGCCGTCGATGCGTCGGGCCATCCGGTCGTCGGGGTCGGTGGTGACCACCCAGATCTGGCTGCGGGTACTGCCCTCCGGAGCGACCTGGCACGCCAGCCAATGCCCGTCGGCGGAGTGGATGACTCTGGTCACCGCACCCTGCACCGGTAATTCGACGTCACGCGAGGAACTGGCGCGCCAGCCCCGGAGGAAGCGTTGGACAGCTCGTGGATATCCGCCGTCGTCGACGATATGGGCGAATGCCGTCGCATCCGGCGACAGCGACGCGCCATAGGTCGCGCGCACGTCCGGCTCCAACGCCACCTCTACCCTCTCTTCGACACCTAAACTCTCCGGTAACACGTTCCACGCGGCCTGCCGGTGGTAAACACGTTGCTGAGCAACAGGCATAGACCCGGGGCTGCCGCGCGCAGGTAGCCTGCAAGCATGAGGTGGGAATGAACGATCCGCGTCGACAATGGTCTGACCCGACGCAGTCGGCCGATAACGGTTACCCGCCGGGCACCGATCCCGCCTACGCCGGTCAGTATTACGGACCCGGCAACGGCACGCCCGGCTACGGCCAAGGCGTACCGCCGACGATGCAACCCACCGAGCAGCTGCCGTCGTACTGGCATCAAGGCGGTGCGTACCCGCCCAATGAGCCGCCCCAGCCGCCGCCGGGCCCACCCAAGTCGCCGAAGTGGCTGTGGATCGCCGCCGCCGCCGCGGTCCTGCTGGTGGTGGGGTTGGTCATCGCGCTGGTGATCGTGACGAGTTCGGCGCGGGAGTCGACGGTCGTCGCACCGCTGCCGCCGCTGTCCGAGACGACCTCGGCTCCGCGGGCCACCACCGTCGTGCCGACCACGACCCCGCCGACGCTGCCGACGACGAGCGGCACGCCGGGCTCCCCCGGCACCGCGGCGCCGCTGCCCAGCGACACCACCAGCCCGACGGGCACCGACGCGGTCGTCTACACGGTCAACGGTGACGGCCGGGCGATCAACATCACCTACGTCGACACCGGCGGCATCATGCAGACCGAGTTCAACGTGCTGCTGCCGTGGAGCAAGGAAGTCAGCTTGTCGTCGCCGGCGCGGACTTCGGCCAGCGTTGCGGTGGTGAACGTCGGGCGCGACGTCACCTGCAGTGTGTCGGTCAACGGCGCGCAGGTGCGCGAGCGCACCGGCCGCGGGCTGACGATCTGCACCGGGGCCGGTTAGCCCACGCGGTGGTCGGGCACCTTGACCAGCACCATCCCGACCAACCCGACCGCCAGCACCACGCACAAGCCGGCCAGCCCGGCCCGATCGGCGTGGAACGCGTCGACGAACACGAAGAACAGCCACGGCGCGAGGAACGACGCCGCACGGCCGGTCGTGGTGTAGAGGCCGAAGGCGACGGCCTCCTTGCCGTCGCTGACCATCCGCAGCAGCACCGTGCGCGCGGAGGTGGTGACCGGTCCGACGCACATCGCCAACAGCAGCCCGCAGACCCAGAACACGACCGGCCCGGACAGTGACAGCAGGGTCAGCCCGACCGCGATCATCACCGTCAAGGAGACGACGATGACCGGCTTGCCACCGATCCGGTCGTCGACGGGACCCGCGAGCACCGCGCCGAGGGCGGCCATCGTGCTGGCGATCACGCCGAAGATCAACACATTGGCCTGGGAGACGCCGTAGACGCCGACTCCGAGCACCGCGCCGAAGGCGAACACCCCGGCGATGCCGTCGCGGAAGATCGCGCTGACGATCAGGTAGTAGACCAGGTTGCGATCGCGGCGCCATTCCCCCCGCAGGTCGGTCCACAGCTGGCGGTAACCGCCCAGTAGACCGACGGTCTGCGAGTCCGGTTCCGCCGTGGGGGCCAGCGTGTGCGCGGTGATCAGCAACGGCAACGCGAGCACCACGAACCACGCCGCGGCCATCAGCATCGCCGCCCGCACGTTCTGCCCGTCGTCGGCGGGGATGCCCAGCAGACCGCGCTCGGGGCCGCTGCCGGCGATGAAGCACGCATAGATCACGATCAGCAGCGCGACGCTGCCGAAGTATCCGGCGGCCGCGCCGATCCCGGAGATGCGTCCGGAGTTCTGCGTCGTGGACAGCTGCCGCAGCATCGCGTTGTAGGGCACGCTGCCCAAGTCACCGCATGCCGCCGTGAACGCCAGCAGCACCAGGCCCGCCGCGAAGTACGCCGGGTCGTCGCGGATCAGGCTCATCGCCGACGTCGACACCGCCGCCAGGGCGGACAGGATCGTCAGCGCGGCGCGCCGCCGCTGCGGTGCCGCAACCAGCACCCCGGTCAGCGGCGCGAGCACCGCAACGGTCAGCCCGGCGATCGCCAGCGCGCGGCCCAACCAGCTGGCAGGCGAGGTGCCGCCCGGCAGGCCGGGGCCGACCGTGCTGGTCAGATAGACCGAGAAGACGAACGTCGCGACGATCGCGTTCATGCCGGTGGAACCGCAGTCCCACAACGCCCACGCCACAACCTTTGACCGCCCGGCGGTCTGGGCAACCGACGGGGGCCTGCTCATGCCGCCACCATATCGATTCCCCGAGTCGCTAGCGCTCCTGCCCGCCGGAACGATTCCCCCCTACGATTGGCCGCATGCCAGTACCCGCCCCCTCTCCGGACAGCCGAGCCGTCGTCACCGGTGCCTCCCAAGGCATCGGCGAGGCGCTGGCCACCGAACTCGCCGCCCGCGGCCATCACCTGATCATCACTGCACGCCGCGGCGACGTGCTGGCCGAGCTCGCCGCGCGCCTCACCGAGCGCTACCGGGTGAACGTCGAGGTGCGCGCCGTCGATCTCGCCGACCCCGAGGCGCGGACCGCGTTCGCCGACGAGCTGGCCGGCCGAGAGATCTCCGTACTGTGCGCCAACGCGGGCACCGCGACCTTCGGCCGGGTGGCCAAGCTGGACCCGGCGGCCGAGCGGGCGCAGGTTCAGCTCAACGTGCTGGGCGTGCACGACCTGGTTTTGGCGGTGCTGCCGCGGATGATCGCCCGCAAGGCCGGCGGCATTTTGATCTCGGGCTCGGCGGCCGGTAACTCGCCGATCCCGAACAACGCCACCTACGCCGCGACCAAGGCCTTCGTCAACACGTTCAGCGAGTCGCTGCGCGGCGAGGTGAAGAGCGCCGGCGTGCACGTGACCGTGCTGGCGCCCGGACCGGTCCGCACCGAGCTGCCCGAGCTGGATGAGCGGTCACTGGTGGAACGGCTGATCCCCGACTTCCTGTGGATCAACACCGAATACACCGCGCGGATCTCCCTGGATGGGTTGGAGCACAACAAGATGCGTGTCGTGCCGGGCCTGACCTCCAAGGCGATGTCGGTGGCCTCCGGGTATGCCCCGCGCGCGATCGTCACGCCGATCGTCGGCGCGGTGTACAAGAAGCTGGGCGGCGACTGACGCCTGCAGCGCAGCCAGATGTCGGCGCCTAGCGCCTCCGGCGTCCCGTGCCGAAGATGGAGCGGGTGATCTCGCGACCGATGACCGTGCCCGCCGAGCGCATCGCGCTCTTGAACGCAGGGCTGTTCATCACCTGATCGAGCACGCCTGGCTCGGCCTTCTCCGGTTTGGGCATCGGCGGCAGGTCGATGCCGGTCGGCATGATCGGTGGCAGATCGACGGGCTCGGGTTCCGCCGGCGGCGGCGGCGCCAGTTTGGCCGCCAACATCTCGTAGGCGGACTCCCGGTCAACGGTCTGGCCGTACTTGCCGAACAGCGAACTCGCTTGCGCCGCAGACGTAATGGCGTCGGGCCCGATGGTGTCCATCAGCGACCGCGGCGCCCGCAGCCTGGTCCAGGCCACCGGGGTGGGCGCCCCACGTTCGGAGAGCACCGTGACGATCGCTTCACCGATGCCCAACGACGTCAAATCCGTTTCCAGGTCATAGAACTGGGTCTTGGGATAAGTGCGCACCGTCTTCGACAGCGCCTTCTGGTCATCGGGGGTGAATGCCCGCAGCGCGTGCTGGATGCGCGCACCCAGTTGCGACAGCACATCATTGGGCACGTCGGTGGGCAGCTGCGTACAGAAGAAGACGCCGACGCCCTTGGACCGGATCAGTTTGACCGTCTGCTCGACCTGCTGCAGGAACGCCTTGGAGGCGTCGTCGAACAGCAGGTGCGCCTCGTCGAAGAAGAAGACCAGCTTGGGCTTATCGATGTCCCCCACCTCGGGCAGGTAGGTGAACAGGTCGGCGAGCACCCACATCAGGAACGTCGAGAACATCACCGGACGGGCCGCCTGATCCCCGAGTTCGAGCAAGGTGATCACCCCGCGGCCCTGGGCGTCGACGCGCAGCAGGTCGCCGGGGTCGATCTCAGGCTCGCCGAAAAACGTGTCGCCACCGTCGGCCTCGAGGTTGACCAGCGCGCGCAGGATCACCCCCGCGGTCTGGGCCGACACCCCGCCGATCGTCTTCAACGTCGCCTTGCCCTCGTCACTGGTCAGATAGGTGATCACCGACCGCAGATCTTTGAGGTCCAGCAGCGGAAGGCCCTGCTGGTCGGCCCAGTGGAAGATCAGCCCGAGCGTCGACTCCTGGGTGGCGTTGAGCCCCAACACCTTTGACAACAGGATCGGTCCGAACGCCGAGATCGTCGCGCGCACAGGCACGCCGATGCCTCCGGTTCCCAGCGACAGGAACTCGACCGGGAACGCCTCACCCGCCCAGCCGTCATCGCCGGTGTCCTTGGCCCGCTGCGCGGTGCGCTCACCGGCTTCCCCCGGCCGGGATAGTCCGGACAGGTCGCCCTTGACGTCGGCCATCATCACCGGCACCCCGGCGGCCGACAGCTGCTCGGCGATCACCTGCAGCGTCTTGGTCTTGCCGGTGCCGGTGGCCCCGGCGACCAGGCCGTGGCGATTCATCATCGCCAGCGGGATGCGGACCTGCGCGGCGGGATCGACCGCACCGTCGACAAGAATCGAGCCGAGCTCGAGCGCAGGCCCGGTGGTCGCGTACCCGGCCGCGATCTGCTGGGCAGGGGTCGCTGTCGATTCGCTGGTCATCGGCCGCCTCCGTCGTCGCTCGGGTGATGGCCGATACGACACTACAAGCCACCGGGGGCTTAGGGTTGAGCGCTGTGCGCGAAGAATTGGTGTGGATCGACTGCGAGATGACCGGCCTGGATCTGCGGACCGACAAGCTCATCGAGATCGCCGCCCTGGTGACCGACGCCGAGCTCAACGTCCTTGGTGAGGGCATCGACGTGGTGATCCACGCCGATGACGAGGCGCTCGACGGCATGGTCGAGGTGGTCGCCCAGATGCATCACCGCTCCGGGCTCACCGAGGAGGTCCGCGCGTCGACCGTCGACGTGGCCGCCGCCGAGCAGCTCGTTTTGGATTACATCCGCACCCACGTCAAGCAGGCCAAGACCGCGCCGCTGGCCGGGAATTCGATCGCCACCGATCGCGGCTTCATCGCCAGGGACATGCCGACCCTGGACACCTACCTGCACTACCGGATGATCGACGTGAGCTCGATCAAGGAGCTCTGCCGTCGCTGGTATCCCCGGATCTACTACGGCCAGCCGGAAAAGGGCCTCGCGCACCGCGCGCTGGCCGACATCCAGGAGTCGATCCGCGAGCTGAAGTACTACCGGCGCACCGCGTTCGTCCCCCAGCCGGGGCCGTCTACCAGCGAGATTGCCGCCGCGGCCGCCGACATCGACGGGGCCGGCGATACGGATTCGGCTGAAGCGGCCGACAGCAGCTAGTATCAACGGCGCTGCTGCCGCCTTCGGACGGTCTGCGGCAATGGTGGCTGTAGTTCAGTTGGTAGAGCACCAGGTTGTGATCCTGGCTGTCGCGGGTTCGAGTCCCGTCAGCCACCCTGCAGGGCAGGCCCCGTTTTCGGGGCCTGACTTTTTTCTCGCCTTACCGGTCACGCCTGGGGAACCTCAGCGGTCGCCGGCGCGTTTCATAGGGAGACCCGCCACGGCCCCATTTATCCCCCTGCCGTGGCGGGTCTCCTTGGTGCGTATTGCCGATCCCGTCCCGTGCTAACACCACAGTGGCTTGGATCACGAACCGCGGCGCCCAGAGTGCGCGCTCAAGCGACACGGCTAATACTTCACTAGGCACGCAGTTGTGCCCCGGTGCTCGCGGTCGCCGGCGCGGGGGTCCGCCTCCGGCGGACGCGTCGCGTCACACAGCTTTTTCGCCCTGCGGGCTCCTGGCAAACATTGAGGATTCAAAAACTTCCCCACGGGGTATAAGCCGTCCGACAACTTCGCGTCCGGGGGGCGCACATCGCGAAAGGACACGAGGATGAGTGGTGACGGTTTAGCTGGATCCGGCGAATCGCAGCAACTAACGGCCTGGATCGATCGACTCGACGCCTTCGTCACCGCACTCGATGCGATCG
>JAEZIA010000277.1 GCA_023416315.1 Actinomycetes bacterium | reverse complement strand
AAGGGCTCGCCCGAGTGGTGGGTGGCCAACGTCAAGCCTGGCCGCGTGCTGTTCGAGCTGAGCTACCCCAATGAGGAGATCGCCCGCGCCGCACTGACGCGCGCGATCCACAAGCTGCCGATCAAGGCACGCATCGTGACCCGAGAGGAGCAGTTCTGATGGCTGTGGGCATCAGCGCCGGCGAACTGCGTGAGCTCACCGACGAAGAGCTGACCGACAAGCTGCGGGAATCCAAGGAAGAGCTGTTCAACCTGCGCTTCCAGATGGCGACCGGGCAGTTGGACAACAATCGCCGGCTTCGCACCGTGCGTCAGGAGATTGCGCGCATCTACACCGTGCTGCGCGAACGTGAACTGGGTCTGGCCGCCGGACCCGCTGGTGAGGAATCGTAATGGCAGAAACTAAGGGCCCCAAGCACACTGAGCGCACCGAGCAGCCGCGCGGCCGTCGCAAGACGGCCATCGGCTACGTGGTCAGTGACAAGATGCAGAAGACGATCGTCGTCGAACTGGAGTCTCGCAAGAGCCACCCGCTCTACGGCAAGATCATCCGGACCACCACCAAGGTGAAGGCACACGACGAGAACGGCGAGGCCGGTATCGGCGACCGCGTGTCGTTGATGGAGACCCGCCCGCTGTCGGCGAGCAAGCGCTGGCGGCTGGTCGAGGTGCTCGAGCGCGCCAAGTAGTACTTCGCTCATAACAAACGCGAGCCGTGGCTGACAAGCCGCGGCTCGCTTTGTCATGCGTGTGCGGAATCACCCACAACCGGTGCCGCACATGAAAGTCTGTGCGTATGACAACGGAGTTCAACGGCAGGATCGAACTGGACATCCGCGACTCCGAGCCGGATTGGGGTCCCTACGCTGCGCCGTCCGCGCCGGAGAACGCACCCAACGTGCTCTATCTGGTGTGGGACGACATCGGCATCGCGACGTGGGATTGCTTCGGCGGATTGGTGGCGATGCCGGCGATGTCGCGGATCGCCGAGCGCGGGGTTCGGCTCTCCCAGTTCCACACCACGGCGCTGTGCTCGCCGACCCGGGCGTCGCTACTGACCGGCCGCAATGCCACCACCGTCGGGATGGCGACCATCGAGGAGTTCACCGACGGCTTCCCCGGCATCAACGGCCGCATTCCCGATGACACCGCACTGATCTCGGAGGTGCTCGCCGAACGCGGCTACAGCACCTACTGCGTGGGCAAGTGGCACCTCACCCCGATCGAGGAGTCCAACCTCGCGGCGACCCGTCGGCACTGGCCGCTGGGCCGCGGCTTCGAGCGGTTCTATGGGTTCATGGGCGGCGAAACCGACCAGTGGTATCCCGAGCTGGTCTACGACAGCCATCCCGTGGAGGCGCCGGCCACTCCCGAGGAGGGGTACCACCTCTCGAAGGACCTGGCGGACAAGACAATCGAGTTCATCCGTGATTCGACGATGATCGCCCCGGACAAGCCGTGGTTCACCTATTTGTGCCCGGGGGCGGGCCACGCCCCGCACCACGTGTTCCGGGAGTGGGCTGACCGGTACGCCGGCACCTTCGACATGGGGTACGAGCGCTACCGCGAGATCGTGCTGGAGAACCAGAAGAAGCTCGGCATCGTGCCCCCGGACACCGAACTGTCCGCGGTGAACCCCTACGCCGACGTCACCGGCCCGGGTGGCCAGCCCTGGCCTGAGCAGGACACCGTTCGTCCGTGGGATTCGCTGTCCGACGAGGAGAAGCGGTTGTTCTCCCGGATGGCCGAAGTGTTCGCCGGGTTCCTGTCCTACACCGACGCTCAGATCGGCCGGATCCTGGACTACCTGGAGGAGTCCGGCCAGCTCGACAACACGATCATCGTGGTGATCTCCGACAACGGCGCCAGTGGCGAGGGCGGCCCCAACGGGTCGGTCAACGAGGGCAAGTTTTTCAACGGCTATATCGACACCGTCGCCGAAAGCATGCGCTTCTACGACGAACTCGGCGGGCCCACCACGTACGGCCACTACCCGATCGGGTGGGCGATGGCGTTCAACACGCCGTACAAGCTCTACAAGCGCTACGCGTCCCATGAAGGCGGCATCGCCGATACCGCAATCATCTCCTGGCCCAACGGAATTGCCGCACACGGTGAGGTTCGGGACAACTACGTCAACGTCAGCGACATCACGCCGACGGTCTACGAACTGCTTGGCATCGATCCACCGCAGACGGTCAAGGGGATTGCGCAGAAGCCGCTGGACGGGGTGAGTTTCAAAGCGACGCTGGAGGATTCGACGACAGACACCGGCAAGGACACCCAGTTCTACACCATGCTGGGCACCCGGGGGATCTGGCACAAGGGCTGGTTCGCCAGCGCCGTGCACCCCGCGTCGCCGTCGGGCTGGTCGCATTTCGACGCCGACCGCTGGGAGCTGTACCACATCGAGAACGACCGCAGCCAATGCCGCGACCTGGCGGCCGAGCATCCCGACAAGCTCGCCGAGCTGCAGAAGCTGTGGTTCAGCGAGGCCGAGAAGTACAACGGCCTGCCGTTGACCGACCTGAACGTGGGGGAGATGCTCGGGCGTTGGCGCCCCACGTTGGCGGGAGACCGCCCGCGCTACGTCTACTACCCGAACACCGCACCGGTGGGCATGGGCGCGTGCGTGAACATCATGGGCCGGTCATTCTCGGTGCTGGCCGAGGTCACGATCGGCAGTCCGGATGTGCAGGGGGTGCTGCTCAAGCAGGGTGCCGGTCACGGCGGCTACGTGTTGTTCGTCGCCGACGGGCGGCTGCAGTTCGTCTACAACTTCTTCGGCGAGGATGAACAACGGGTGAGCGCTCCGGACCCGGTGCCGCTGGGCGACCACATCCTGGGGGTGGCCTACACCCGGACCGGCACGGTCGAGGGCAGCCACACCCCGCTGGGTGACGTCACGCTCTACGTCGACGGCGACGCGGTGGCCAGCCTGGCCGGTGTGAAAGCGCATCCGTTCACCTTCGGGTTGGCCGGTGGCGGGGTGAGCGTGGGGCGCAATCTCGGGCAGGCGGTCTCGGCGTCCTACCAGGCACCTTTCAGCTTCACCGGTGGCACGATCGCCCAGGTGGTCGTCGATGTGTCGGGTGCTGCCTACGTCGATGCTGAGCGTGAACTCGCTGCGGCCTTCGCCAGGGACTGACTACAGCGGCATACTGGTGCGGTGACTCGGCTGGTGTTTGCCGCTGTGGCGGCCGTAATGCTGGCCAGCCCGGGCGTTGCGGCCTGCGCGCGCAGCGACATCGGGACAGCGGTCCGCATGGAGGCGTCGACGTCGGTGGCCGGTGCCGCCCCCGCCTCGCCGACGGACAAGTCGACCAACCACCCCGCGTCGTCGCAGCCGGGGGTTCTGGCGGCGCCGCGGGTGCCGGTGCCCGCGAACGCGGCCGTCTGCCCGCAGGATCAGCCCGGACAGACCGCGGTAGCGGCCGTCGCCGACCCGTCCGCGCCGCAGATCACCGTCCGGGTTCCGCCGGGGTGGTCGGTGTCGCCGGGGGACGGCGACGTCGGTGCGACGCTGTCCGGTCCGGACGACATGGTCGCCAAGGTGACGATCGCGTCCACCCCGCTGGAGCCGACCGCCGCGTTCATCAACTACGGCGACGATGCGATGGCCAAGTATCCGATCAGCACGCTGAGCCTGCTGCCCGGGGACTACTGCGGATTCAGCGGGCAGCGGCTGATTGGCACCTGGGCCGAGGACCCCGACCAATCCCTTGTGTACCGGGATCGGATCGCCCATATCTGGACCAATAGCGGCAACTACTTCGTGGCCGTGCATGTGGAGGCGCCGACCGGGGTGCCCGGTTTCGACGAGGCCGCCGCGGTGCTGACCGACAAGTTCGGCATCGTCATCCCCTGAAAGCCATCCCGACCGGACTTGTCGGCCTGCGGTGCGACTATCCGGTCATGCGCAAGCTCATCGTCGGCAGCCAGGCCCGGCAAGCCGGCGCTGTGACCGAATATGGGCTGCGCCGCGGGTACACCCGCATGCACCGCGACATCTACGTACCCAAGGGTTACTCGCCGGATCTGGCCGACGTCATCGACGGGGCGTGGCTGCGGTCCGGACGTAAGGGCGTCGTCGCGGGGATCGCGGCATCGGCGCTGCACGGGGCAGCGTGGGTCGACGCCGAGACTCCGGTCGAGCTGATCTGGAACAACACGAGGCCGCCGGACGGGATCATCGCCCGCGCGGAGCGCCTGGAACGCGACGAGATCACTGATCTCGACTGCATCGCGGTGACCACGGCCGCCCGGACGGCGTACGACCTGGGCCGGCACCTCCCTCGGCAGGAAGCGCTGATCCGGCTCGACGCGCTCAAGCGGGCGACGGCGTACCGCGACGATGAGGTGCTGGCGCTGACCAGGCGGTACAAGGGTGCGCGAGGGATGCGGCAACTGCTCGACCTGCTGCCCTTGGTCGACGGCGGCGCGGCCTCGCCGCCCGAGACACGGCTGCGATTGCTGTATCTCGACGCGGGGTTTCCCCGACCGAGGACCCAAGTCGGGGTGTTCGAAGGACAGTGGAAGGTCATCCGCAGGCTGGATATGGGCTGGGAAGACTTCATGGTTGCTTCGGAGTACGACGGCGATCAGCACCGCACCGACCGGGTGCAATACGTCAGAGACCAGCGGCTGATGCCGAAGGTCGCGCGCTTGGGCTGGGACGTCATCCGGGTGATCAAGGAGGATCGCGCCGCTGACGTGCTCGACCGCACGTATGCGGCGCTGGTTCGGCGCGGATGGGACGGCCGGCTTCACGCGCGGCGGCGAAACCGCAGGTGGCGTCCGTCGAGCGTGCTCGGGGATGCGGCGAGCCTGTAGGTATCGACACGTGTACTCGCGTTTGTGCGCGATAACTACAGCTTGGGTGGCGCCCGGGCCAGGAGCCGCCGCGAGCCTGTTGTTATCGACAACTCCACCCGCAACTTGCGCGCCCGTTCGGACGTTTGGGCGGGTGAGCAGCACGGATTTGGAGCTTTTCAGCTAGTCACCTAGCATGTAGGGGTTGCCTAGGGCAGACCTCGGTTATCTCGCAAGCGAGAAAACCCCGCGTGCTCTTTGGGTAGCAAGAACAAGACCGCGCACGTCAGGGTCGGTAATCCTGCGTGCACACAGTAACCAGGTCGAGGAGATCTAGTGATTCAGCAGGAATCGCGGCTCAAGGTCGCCGACAACACGGGCGCCAAGGAGATCTTGTGCATCCGTGTTCTGGGTGGCTCGTCGCGGCGCTACGCCGGCATCGGCGACGTCATCGTGGCGACCGTCAAGGACGCCATCCCCGGTGGCAACGTCAAACGCGGTGACGTGGTCAAGGCCGTTGTGGTGCGCACCGTCAAGGAGCGCCGCCGCGCCGACGGCAGCTACATCAAGTTCGACGAGAACGCCGCGGTCATCATCAAGAACGACAACGATCCGCGCGGCACCCGCATCTTCGGCCCGGTCGGCCGTGAGCTGCGCGAGAAGCGCTTCATGAAGATCGTCTCGCTGGCCCCGGAGGTTTTGTAAATGAAGGTCCACAAGGGCGACACCGTGCTGGTCATCGCTGGCAAGGACAAGGGCGCCAAGGGCAAGGTCCTGCAGGCCTACCCGTCCCGCAACCGCGTCCTCGTCGAGGGCGTCAACCGGATCAAGAAGCACACCGCGCAGTCGGCCAATGAGCGCGGCGCGTCCTCGGGCGGCATCGTCACGCAGGAAGCCCCGATCCATGTCTCCAACGTGATGGTGGTCGACTCCGACGGCAAGCCGACCCGCGTCGGCATCCGCCGCGATGAGGAGACCGGCAAGAACGTCCGCATCGCCAAGAGCAACGGCAAGGACCTCTGAAAGATATGACTACCGCAGAAAAAGTTCAGCCCCGGCTGAAGGCGCGCTACCGCGAGGAAATCCGCGACGCGCTGAACAAAGAGTTCAACTACGCCAACGTCATGCAGATCCCCGGCGTGGTCAAGGTTGTCGTCAACATGGGTGTCGGTGACGCCGCCCGCGACGCCAAGCTGATCAACGGCGCGGTCAACGACCTGGCACTGATCACCGGTCAGAAGCCGGAGATCCGCAAGGCCCGCAAGTCCATCGCGCAGTTCAAGCTTCGCGAGGGCATGCCCATCGGCGCGCGGGTCACCCTGCGCGGCGACCGCATGTGGGAGTTCCTCGACCGGCTGGTGTCGATCGCGCTGCCGCGTATCCGCGACTTCCGCGGCCTGAGCGCCAAGCAGTTCGACGGTCACGGCAACTACACCTTCGGGCTCTCCGAGCAGTCGGTGTTCCACGAGATCGACGTCGACTCGATCGACCGTCCGCGCGGCATGGACATCACCGTCGTCACCTCGGCGACCAACGACGACGAAGGTCGGGCGCTGCTGCGCGCGCTGGGCTTCCCCTTCAAGGAGAACTGAGCAGATGGCAAAGAAGGCACTGGTCAACAAGGCCAATAAGAAGCCGAAGTTCGCCGTGCGGGCCTACACCCGCTGCAACAGGTGCGGACGTCCGCACGCCGTGTTCCGCAAGTTCGGCCTGTGCCGAATCTGCCTTCGCGAAATGGCGCACGCGGGCGAACTGCCCGGCGTGCAGAAGTCCAGCTGGTAACAGACCCCTACAGAACAGGTGCGCAGCAGGCCCAGACCGGGAACCGCTGCGAGGAAGGTAGACAGGCCCAGTCATGACCATGACGGACCCGATCGCAGACTTTTTGACACGTCTGCGCAACGCCAATTCGGCGTATCACGACGAAGTGACCCTGCCCCACTCGAAGATCAAGGCGAACATCGCCGAGATCCTCAAGAAGGAGGGCTACATCAGCGATTTCCGGACCGAGGACGCCCGGGTCGGTAAGTCGCTGGTTGTCCAGCTCAAGTACGGCCCCAACCGCGAGCGCAGCCTCGCCGGTCTGCGCCGGGTGTCCAAGCCCGGTCTGCGGGTGTACGCGAAATCGACCAATCTGCCGCGAGTGCTCGGTGGGCTGGGCGTGGCGATCATCTCCACGTCGTCCGGCCTGTTGACCGACCGCCAGGCGTCCCGACAGGGCGTGGGCGGCGAAGTCCTCGCTTACGTGTGGTGAGGGAGGCTTAGACATGTCGCGTATTGGTAAGCAGCCGGTGGCGATTCCCGCCGGAGTAGATGTGACGATCGACGGGCAGAACCTGTCGGTCAAGGGCCCCAAGGGCACGTTGGAACTGGCGATCGCCGAGCCGATCACCGTGTCGCGCACCGACGATGGCGCAATCGTGGTCAGCCGGCCCGACGACGAGCGGCGCAGCCGTTCGCTGCACGGGCTGTCGCGCACGCTGGTCTCCAACCTGGTGACCGGTGTGACCGAGGGTTACACCACCAAGATGGAGATCTTCGGCGTCGGTTACCGCGTCCAGCTCAAGGGCAACAACCTCGAGTTCGCGCTCGGGTACAGCCATCCCGTGGTCATCGAGGCTCCGGAGGGCATCACCTTCGCGGTGGAAACGCCCACCAAGTTCTCGATCTCGGGTATCGACAAGCAGAAGGTCGGCCAGATCTCGGCGAACATCCGTCGGCTGCGCCGCCCCGATCCCTATAAGGGCAAGGGCGTGCGCTACGAGGGTGAGCAGATCCGCCGCAAGGTCGGAAAGACAGGTAAGTAAGCCATGGCTCAAGCACAGAAGGCAGCCACCGGTCACCAGCCGGTCGGCACGAGTGTCTCGGCCGCACGCCGGGTTTCGCGCCTGCGTCGGCACAACCGGCTGCGGAAGAAGGTCGTCGGCACCGCCGAGCGGCCCCGTCTCGTGGTCAACCGCTCCTCGCGGCACATCCACGTGCAGCTCGTCGACGACGGCAACGGCACCACGATCGCTGCGGCGTCGTCCATCGAGGCTGACGTGCGCGCGGTCGAGGGCGACAAGAAGGCCCACAGTGTGCGGGTCGGTCAGCTGATCGCCGAGCGCGCCAAGGCCGCCGGTGTGGAGGCTGTGGTGTTCGACCGCGGTGGCAACACCTACGGCGGCCGCATCGCGGCGCTGGCCGACGCGGCACGCGAGAACGGACTCAAATTCTAATGACTGCTAATAACGGAAGGACCGCATGATGGCGGAGCAGACCGCAGCCGGCAGCGCGCCGGATACCGGCGCCCCCTCAGCCGGCACCCGTACCGACACCCAGCGCGGCGGACGTGACGACCGCGGTGGCCGTGGCCGTCGCGACGACCGTGGCGACCGCGGTGGCCGTGGTGGCCGCGACGGCGGCGACAAGAGCAACTACCTCGAGCGCGTCGTCACGATCAACCGCGTTTCCAAGGTGGTCAAGGGTGGTCGGCGCTTCAGCTTCACCGCCTTGGTCATCGTCGGTGACGGCAACGGTCTGGTCGGTGTCGGCTACGGCAAGGCCAAAGAGGTGCCCGCGGCGATCGCCAAGGGTGTCGAAGAAGCTCGCAAGAACTTCTTCCGCGTCCCGCTGATCGGCGGCACCGTGACCCACCCGGTTCAGGGTGAGGCCGCGGCCGGTGTCGTGATGCTGCGTCCGGCCAGCCCGGGTACCGGTGTCATCGCCGGTGGCGCGTGCCGCGCCGTGCTGGAATGCGCTGGCGTGCACGACGTTCTGGCCAAGTCGCTGGGCAGTGACAACGCGATCAACGTGGTGCATGCCACCGTTGCCGCGCTCAAGCTGCTGCAGCGTCCCGAAGAGGTGGCCGCCCGCCGTGGGCTGCCCATCGAAGACGTCGCGCCTGCTGGCATGCTGCGCGCTCGTCGGGAAAGCGAAGCGCTGGCTGCTGCAGCCGCGCGTGAAGGAAGCGCATAACCATGGCAGAGCTGAAAATCACCCAGGTGCGCGGCATCGTCGGTGCCCGCTGGAAGCAGCGTGAGAGCCTGCGGACCCTGGGCCTGAAGAAGATTCGCCAGTCGGTGGTTCGCGAGGACAACCCGCAGACGCGCGGACTGATCAACGTCGTGCACCACCTGGTCGAAGTTGAGGAAGTCAAATGAGCGTCATCAAGCTGCACGACCTGAAGCCGGCTCCCGGGTCCAAGACCGCGAAGACTCGCGTCGGTCGCGGTGAGGGCTCCAAGGGCAAGACGGCCGGTCGTGGCACCAAGGGCACCAAGGCCCGCAAGAACGTGCCGGTGACCTTCGAGGGCGGGCAGATGCCGATCCACATGCGGCTGCCCAAGCTCAAGGGTT
>JAEZIA010000106.1 GCA_023416315.1 Actinomycetes bacterium | reverse complement strand
CAGTCCCCGGTGAACAGCTGCGTCGCGGTCCGCTCGCCGTCCGGCCGCAGCGCCAGCGCCACCGAACCGGGGGTGTGACCCTGCAGGTGGATCACGTCGAACACCAGGTCGCCGACCGTGATGGTGTCGCCGTCGGCCAGATACCGCTGCGGTGTCACGGGCAGTGGCTCGGCGTCGAGCGGGTGGGCGGCGGTCGGAACGCCGGTGGCCGCGGCGAGGGCTTCCAGCGCCTGCCAATGGTCGAAGTGCTGGTGGCTGGTCACGATCAGCTGCAGCTGCGGCGCGTGCTCGCGGACCAGCTCGACCAGCAGCTCGGCGTCGTTGGCCGCGTCGATCAATAGACTGGCGCCAGAACGGGAACACGTCACCACGTACGTGTTGTTGTCCATCGGACCCACCGACATCTTCACGATCGTGGCGCCGGGCAGTGTCCTGCGGGCTGCGGTCTGCGGCTCGACGTGTCCGGTGTAGGTGTCGTCGACGACTGTCATGGTCGCCACGTTACTTGTCGGTGGGCCGACATAGCATGGGGACTCGGCATCCTCATGCCCATAAACCCGCAGGAAGGGGAGCTGGTGGCTGACCGGCTAGTCGTCAAAGGCGCGCGCGAGCACAACTTGCGCGGCATCGACTTGGACCTGCCTCGCGACAGTCTGATCGTCTTCACGGGGCTGTCCGGATCGGGCAAGTCGTCGCTGGCGTTCGACACCATTTTCGCCGAGGGGCAGCGCCGCTACGTGGAGTCGCTGTCGGCCTACGCACGCCAGTTCCTCGGCCAGATGGACAAGCCGGATGTGGACTTCATCGAGGGCCTCTCGCCCGCGGTCTCGATCGACCAGAAATCCACCAACCGCAACCCGCGCTCGACGGTCGGCACCATCACCGAGGTCTACGACTACCTACGTCTGCTCTACGCCAGGGCCGGCACCCCGCATTGCCCGGTGTGTGGCGAGCGGATCGCTCGGCAGACCCCGCAGCAGATCGTCGACCAGGTGCTGGCAATGGATGAGGGCCTGCGGTTCCAGGTGCTGGCCCCGGTGGTGCGCACCCGCAAGGGCGAATTCGTCGACCTCTTCGACAAGCTCAACAGCCAGGGCTACAGCCGGGTCCGGGTCGACGGCGTGGTGCATTCACTCACCGACCCGCCGAAGCTGAAGAAACAGGAGAAGCACGACATCGAGGTCGTGGTCGACCGGTTGACCGTCAAGACCAGCGCCAAACAGCGCCTCACCGATTCGGTGGAGACCGCGCTGAACCTGGCCGACGGCATCGTGGTGCTGGAGTTCGTCGACCGTGAGGACGACCACCCCCACCGTGAGCAGCGGTTCTCCGAGAAGTTGGCCTGCCCTAACGGCCATCCACTGGCGGTCGACGACCTCGAGCCGCGGTCGTTCTCGTTCAACTCGCCCTATGGCGCCTGCCCGGAATGCAGCGGCCTCGGTATCCGCAAGGAGGTCGATCCGGAGCTGGTCGTGCCCGATCCCGATCTGACGCTTGCCGAAGGCGCGGTGGCGCCGTGGGCGATGGGCCACACCGCTGAATACTTCACCCGGATGCTGTCGGGCCTCGGCGAGGCGATGGGCTTCGATGTCAACACCCCGTGGCGCAAGCTTCCGGCCAAGGCGCGCAAGGCAATTCTGGAAGGCTGCGACGAGCAGGTCCACGTCCGCTACAAGAACCGCTACGGGCGGACACGGTCCTACTACGCCGAATTCGAAGGAGTGATGGCGTTCCTGCACCGGCGGATGGAGCAGACCGAATCCGAGCAGATGAAAGAGCGCTACGACGGGTTCATGCGCGACGTGCCCTGCCCGGAGTGCAACGGCACCCGTCTGAAGCCGGAGATCCTCGCGGTCACGTTGGCGGCGGGTGAGCACGGCGCGAAGTCGATCGCCGAAGTGTCCGAGCTGTCCATCGCCGACTGCTCGGAGTTCCTCAACGACCTCACCCTCGGTGCCCGCGAGTCGGCCATCGCCGGGCAGGTGCTCAAGGAGGTGCAGTCCCGGCTGGGCTTCCTGCTCGATGTCGGTCTGGATTATCTGTCGCTGTCCCGCGCGGCGGGCACGCTCTCCGGCGGTGAGGCGCAGCGCATCCGGCTGGCGACCCAGATCGGGTCCGGTCTGGTCGGCGTGCTGTACGTCCTCGACGAGCCGTCGATCGGCCTGCATCAGCGCGACAACCGCCGGCTCATCGAAACCCTCACGCGCCTGCGGGATCTCGGTAATACCCTGATCGTCGTCGAGCACGACGAGGACACCATCGCGCACTCCGACTGGGTGGTCGACATCGGGCCCGCCGCCGGTGAGCACGGTGGCCAGGTGGTGCACAGCGGCCCGTATGCCGACTTGCTGCGCAATCCGAACTCGATCACCGGCGCGTACCTGTCCGGTAAGCAGAGCATCGACGTCCCGGCGATCCGGCGGCCGACCGATCGGCGACGGCAGCTCACCGTGATCGGTGCACGCGAGCACAACCTGCGCGATATCGACGTCGCGTTCCCGCTCGGGGTGCTGACGTCGGTCACCGGGGTGTCCGGCTCCGGCAAGTCCACCCTGGTCAACGACATCCTGGCGTCGGTGCTGGCGAACAAGCTCAACGGCGCCCGCCAGGTCCCCGGCAGGCACACCCGGATCAACGGGCTCGAGCACGTCGACAAGCTGGTCCGGGTCGACCAGTCGCCGATCGGGCGCACCCCACGTTCCAATCCGGCCACCTACACCGGTGTGTTCGACAAGATCCGCACCCTGTTCGCCGCCACCACCGAGGCCAAGGTCCGCGGGTATCAGCCGGGCCGATTCTCGTTCAACGTCAAAGGTGGCCGCTGCGAAGCATGTTCGGGTGACGGCACCATCAAGATCGAGATGAACTTCCTGCCCGACGTGTACGTCCCGTGCGAGGTGTGCCACGGCGCCCGCTACAACCGGGAAACCCTCGAGGTGCACTACAAGGGCAAGACCATCTCCGAGGTCCTCGACCTGTCCATCGAGGACGCCGCCGAGTTCTTCGAGCCGATCACCGGCATCCACCGGTATCTGCGGACTTTGGTCGACGTCGGGCTGGGTTACGTGCGGCTGGGGCAGCCGGCGCCGACCCTGTCCGGCGGTGAGGCGCAGCGCGTCAAGCTCGCGGCCGAACTGCAGAAGCGCTCCACCGGTCGTACCGTCTACATCCTGGACGAGCCGACCACCGGTCTGCATTTCGAGGACATCCGCAAGCTGTTGAAGGTCATCAACGGCCTTGTGGACAAAGGTAATTCGGTGATCGTCATCGAACACAACCTGGATGTCATCAAAACCTCGGACTGGATCATCGATATGGGTCCCGAAGGTGGTTCCGGCGGCGGGACGGTCGTCGCGCAGGGCACACCGGAGGATGTGGCGGCGGTGCCGAGCAGCTACACCGGCAAGTTCCTCGCCGACGTGCTGTCCGCGCCCGCACCGGCACCCAAGCGAGCGACGCGGAAACGCAAGGCCAGCTAGCCCTGCACCGCCGGCCGGATGGTGATGTCGCCGATTTCGACATCCCGCGGCTGTTCGAGCGCGAACGCGATCGCCCGGGCCACGGCGTCGGCCGGCAGGCCGAAGCTCTCCATCGCCGCGCGGGCCTGCCGACGTGCCTCGGGGTCTTCGATCGACGAGTCCAGTTCGGTGTTGACGTAGCCGGGGGAGATCGACGTGGTGCGGATGACGCCGTCGGTCGACTCCTGACGCAACGCCTCCAACAGTGTGCGCACGGCGTTCTTGGTGGCGGCGTAGACGCCCATACCCGGCAGGATCTTCAGACCGGCCGTCGACACCACGGTCACGAAATCACCGTGGCCCTGGCTGCGGAACACCGGCAGCGCCACCGCGATCCCATTCAGGACGCCGCGCAGGTTCACGTCGATCATCGCGTCCCAGCCGTCGACGTCGAGGTCGGTTGTCGGCCCGATCCGGCTGATGCCCGCGTTGCCGACGAACGCGTCGAGGCGGCCGAACTCATACACGGCGGCGGTCACCAGACGCTCGACATCGGCCCGTTGCGTGACGTCGGTGGGAACCGTCAGCGCCGTCCCGCCGGCGTCGCGAATCTCACCGGCCAACGCGTCGAGCCGGTCCTCGCGGCGCGCACCGAGCACGACGGAGGCGCCGCGCTGTGCGAGCAGGCGCGCCGTCGCCGCACCGATCCCGCTGCTCGCGCCGGTGATCGCGACGATGGTGCCGGTCAGGATTGATCCGGCTTGTTCATCGACTCGCGGATCTCGGCCAACCGCTCGGCGGCCGCGCGCTGGCGGGCGTCGTACTGCTCTTCGACGGTGCGCCCTTCCGGCGTCTCGGCGGCCAATTCGGCTGAGCCGAGCGCGGTTCCATACCGTGTCTCGATCTTCTCCTGCACGGATTCGAACGTCGGCACCCCGGAGTCGTCATAACCTTCGTCGGGCATAGTCCTCACCGTACCCCCGGTGGGCGCCCCGCTGCAGTGATCGTGACGGGTCCCGGCGGCCGAGCCGGTGGGCCGGGCAGGGGGACCACCGGGACTTCCGGCGTCCCGACCTGGCCGGCCAGCCAGGGTAGCGCGGCGGCGAATGCGCGAGCGGCGAACGGCCAGTCATGCTTGCCGGGCGTGGCGACCACCGAGCAGGCGATGCCGTTGGCGCTGCCCACACCACACAGCGTGTTCGCCGCGCCGGTGGGTGCGACCTGACTGCCGGAGGTCGCGAACCATCCCGAAACATTCTGATACCGACCGTGTTTGGTGATCACGGTGGCTGGGTCGAAGCTGGCGTAGGCGGCCGCGTCGCCGCCGAACAGCCGGGAGATCGTCTGGGTCTTGGTGCCAGAGTTCGGGGCGACGTCACCGGCGATGTCCTCGAACGTGCTGAACATATCGGGATGCATCGTGGTCAGGTCGACCGCGCACGTTCCGCCCATCGACCAGCCGACGACACCCCAGTTCGCGCGGTCGGGACTGACGCCGAAGTTTGAAAGCATGAACGGCACAACATCTTTCGTTAGATGGTCAGCGGCGTTGCCGCGCGGGCCGTTGACGCATTCGGTGTCATTGTTGAACGCACCGCCGGAATCGACGAACACGAACACCGGCGCATTGCCGTGATGGGCGGCGGCGAACTGATCGATGGTCTTGATCGCGTCACCGGCCCGCAACCAGTCAGCGGGGGTATTGAACTCCCCGCCGATCATCATTACCGTCGGCAGCTTCGGCGGCGGGTTGGTGGCGTAGTAGGCCGGCGGCAGGTACACCCACTCGTCGCGGTGCGCGAAATGCGAACCGTCCGAGCCGATGGACACCTTCACGACGGTGCCGGTCGCCGGGATGGCGTGCCGCACCACCATCTGGGTGACGGTGGCGCGGTCGGTCTGATCGGGCAGCGGGCCGGCGCTGACCTGATTCCAGGCGGTCTGCACGGTGGGGAAGTAGCCCACCCACACGTTGAGCATCAACGCCGTCGCCAGCGCGCACAGCGGTATCGCCAGCACCGACAGGGCGCGGCGCCACCAGCGGGTGCCACGCCAACCGACGACGGCCACCACCGCGGCCAGCGCCGTCACCGCGATCCAGGCCCACAGGCGGTGCGGGGCCGGATCGCCGGCCAGCCCGTCGTTCGCGATGCTCCAGTGCGCGTACCACGCGACGCCGATGCCGACGACCGCCGCCAGCGGGAGCCACAGCATCCGCCAGCGCCTGCTGCGCCAGCCCACGGCAAGGAGCAGGACCAGCCCCGCCAGGATCTGCACCGTCAGCGGCAACCAGCCATGCATCAACGAAAGTTGGTGATCCGCCGGTGTCACGCTCTTATGGTGACCATGCTTCCTTGGCGGTCGCTGTGAGGTTCCTCAGCGCGGTTTGGCCAGCGGGAAGGGCAGCGTTTCACGGATGCTGTGCCCGGTGATCAGCATGACCACCCGGTCGACGCCGACCCCGAGGCCGCCGGTCGGCGGCATGGCGTATTCCATCGCCTGCAGGAAGTCCTCGTCGAGCTCCATCGCCTCGGGGTCACCGCCCGCGGCCAGCAGCGACTGCTCCTGCAGGCGACGGCGCTGCTCGACCGGATCGGTCAACTCGCTGTAGGCGGTACCCAACTCGACGCCCCACGCCACCAGGTCCCACCGCTCCGCGACGCCGGGCTTGCTGCGGTGCGGGCGGGTCAGCGGTGACACCGACGTCGGGAAATCGGTGTAGAACGTTGGCGCCTCGGTGTGGTCCTCCACCAGCCGTTCGTAGAGCTCGAGCACCACCGCACCTTCATCCCAATGGGTCAGGTAGGGAATCCGCGCGGAGTCGCACAGCCGGCGCAGCGTGGTGAGGTCGGTTCCGGCGTCGATCTGCTCGCCGAGGGCCTCGGAAACCGCGTCGTGCACGGTCTTGACCGCCCAGGCGCCGGAGATGTCGACCGGTTCGAGCTGATCGGGGGCGTCGGCGCGGGGCCGCATGACCACCGCGGAGCCGTTGGCGGCGATGGCCGCGTTCTGGATGAGCTCGCGGCAGCCGTCGATCCACACCCGGTAGTCGGCGTGCGCCTGATAGGCCTCGAGCAGAGTGAACTCCGGGTTGTGGCTGAAGTCGACACCCTCGTTGCGGAATGCCCGGCCCAGTTCGAAGACCCGCTCGACGCCGCCCACGCACAACCGCTTGAGGTAGAGCTCGGGGGCGATGCGCAGATACAGGTCCAGATCGTAGGCGTTGATGTGGGTCTTGAACGGTCGGGCGTTCGCGCCACCGTGGATCTGCTGCAGAATCGGTGTCTCGACTTCCAGGAAACCCTTGTCGAACAGTGTGTTCCGGATCGAGTGCAGGACGTTGCTGCGGGCCCGGATCAGATCGCGGGCTTCGGGGTTGATCGCGAGGTCGACGTAACGGGCACGGACCCGGGCCTCCGGATCCTGCAGGCCTTTCCACTTGTCCGGCAAGGGCCGCAGGCACTTTCCGAGCATGCGCCACTGCCCGACCAGAACCGAGCGGGTGCCGTTCTTGCTGTAGCCCATGTGCCCGGTCACCTCGACGAGGTCGCCGAGGTCGACGGCGGCGAAGTCCTCGGAGCTGCCGTCGAGCGCCGACTTGTCCAGCAGCAGCTGGACGTCGCCGGACCAGTCACGCAACTGAGCGAACACCACGCCGCCGTAGTCGCGGGTCCGCAGGATCCGTCCCGCCACGCTGAGGGTGACGTCGTCGGCGGCGGCCAGCGCCTGGGCGATCGTGTGGGTCGGCGCCTGGCCTACGGGATAGGCGTCGATTCCGTTGCGCTGCAGGGCTTTCAGCTTGGCCATCCGGACCCGCACCTGATCGGGAAGCCGCTGGGCGCGGTCGTCCGGCTGCTCGGTCGGCTCGTCGACGTCTGGGGCGCTGCCGTCGGCGTGCAACCTGCCGGTGGCGGCCAGGCCTTCCGGGACCGCCGAGTAGTGGCCGGTGTGCTGTCGGGTGCGCCGGGAGAACGGCAGCACCAGGAAGCCCTCGGCGATCACGGAGGCGACGCCCACCCGGGGGATCAGCCGGGCGTCCTCGTAGCAGGCGTAACGGGGCACCCACTGCGGCTGGTACTTCATGTTGGAGCGGTACAGCGTTTCCAGCTGCCACCACCGCGAGAAGAACACCAGCACGGCCCGCCAGAGGCGAGCGACCGGGCCCGCGCCGAGCTGGGCGCCCTGCTCGAACGCCGAGCGGAACATCGCGAAGTTCAGCGAAACCCGGCTGACACCAAGGTCTTCGGCGTTCTGCAGCAGCTCGCTGACCATCAGCTCGATGGTTCCGTTGGGCGATTGCGGGGAGCGGCGCATCAGGTCCAGCGACAGTCCACTGCTGCCCCACGGCACCAGAGACAGCATCGCGACCACTTCACCCGACTCGTACACGGCCTCCGCCAGCAGGCAATCCCCGTCGGCGGGGTCGCCGAGCCGGCCGAGCGCCATCGAGAAACCGCGTTCGGTCTCGGTGTCGCGCCAGGCGTCGGCGCGCGCGATCACCGCGGCCATCTCGTCGGCGGAGAAGTCGCGATGCCTGCGGAATCGGACGGTCAGCCCGGCACGGCGGGCGCGGGTGACGGCTTGGCGGACGGCGCGCATGTCGGAGCCGGACAGGTGGAACTGGTCCGGGTAGAGGATCGCTTCGTCGCCAAGCTGCAGGGCGTTCAAGCCTGCCTCTCGGAACGCTTGGGCGCCGGTGGAACTCGCGCCCATCACCCCCGGCGCCCAGCCGTAGTCCTGGCACAGCGAGAGCCACGCCGAGATCGCCTGCGGCCAGGCGCGGGGGTCGCCGATCGGGTCACCGCTGGCCAGGCAGACGCCGACCTCGACGCGGTAGGTGATCGCGGCGCGCCCATTGGCGGCGAACACCACCGACTTGTCGCGGCGGGTGGCGAAGTACCCCAGCGAGTCGTTTTTGCCGTACGCCTGCAGCAGTCCGCGGATCGCGGACTCGTCCTCGCCCGTCAGTGCGTTCTCGGCACGCTGCGATTGGAACAGCACGATCGCGGCCACCATCAGCGCCAGCGCGCCGAACAGGCCGAGCAGTGCGTTGACGAAGGTGTGCGGGTGACCGCTGAAGGATTCGGAACCGGCGCCGGCGAACGCACTCACGCGGTTGAGGGCGTAGAGGAAGCGGTCCTCGCGGGCCAGCGTGCCGGGGAAGAGTTCGAGCAGCGCCCAGCCGATGCCGGTGCCGACGGCCAAGCCGGCGACCAGGGTGGCGGCCGCCTTGACCAGGGCGCCGCGGCGCACCCTGGCCCAGAATTCCTTGTACGCCAACACGAGTGCGACGGCGGCGGCGATATGGAAGATCAGCCCGATGACTTCGCCGGCGTCGACGGCCGCTGACTCGTCGCCGGTCAGCAGGTCGGTGATGTTCCACACCGACGCGGCCAGCATGTAGAAGATCAGGATCCACCACGCGATGCGCTTGCGGGCCGCAAGCGCGGCGGCGAGCAGGGCCAGCACGAAGGCCCACGCGAAGCTGGTGTCGGGGAAGTTGAACAGGTAGTCGTTGATGAACTCGCGCGGCATCCGAATCACGTGCCGCACGAACGGGGACACGCTCGACAACAGCGACAGCGTCGCGATGATGCCGATGATCCAGCCGGCTGCTGCGGGCACCCAGCGGAACCGGGAGGTTGGCCGACTCATGGTGACGGTCATAGGCCGCGAGGATATTACTTCGACATACGAATTGTCTGGGCGCAGCTACCAGACGGGACCGGTGAATTTTTCGCCCGGACCCTTGCCGGATTCGTCGGGGGCGGCGCTGGCTTCCCGGAAGGCGAGCTGCAGCGTCTTCAGCCCGTCACGGACCGGGCCGGCGTGCGGGCCGAGGTACTCCGCCGAGGCGGTCACCAGGCCGGCCAGCGCGGTGATCAGCCGGCGCGCCTCGTCGAGGTCGCGGTGCTCGCTGGCGTCGGGGTCGGGGGAGGACAGCCCGATTTTCTCGGCCGCGGCGCTCATCAGCATCACCGCCGCGCGGGTGATCACCTCCACGGCGGGAATATCGGCGAGGTCGCGGATGTCAGAAGACTCTGTCATGCCTGCTAGACTGGCATGCACGACCGTCCCGGCGTACGCCAGGACAGCAAGTGGAGTCCCACTCCCACCGTCGGCCACGGATATTTCCGCAGGTACAACGGTCCGGTCGCAGATACCAAGGGTATCTGTTCTGCGGGTTCGCAGGCGGCGTCAGCCGTGATCGGTCGGCTTTGGGCCCTGCTTCATGCAGGGCCTTTTCGCTGATGGCGTGGATTCTGTCCTGCTGTTCTTCCGGTGTTCCCCGCGGTGGTCGGCAGAGGAAACCGAACCAGGGAGGCCCCATCAGCACTGAGACCCGTGTCAACGAGCGCATCCGCGTACCTGAAGTCCGATTGATCGGACCGGGCGGGGAGCAGGTAGGCATCGTGCGCATCGAAGACGCCCTCCGCGTCGCCGCGGATGCCGATCTCGATCTTGTCGAAGTAGCCCCGAATGCCAGGCCTCCGGTCTGCAAAATCATGGACTACGGCAAGTACAAGTACGAGACGGCCCAGAAGGCACGCGAGTCTCGCAAGAACCAGCAGCAGACCGTCGTCAAGGAGCAGAAGCTCCGGCCCAAGATCGACGACCACGACTACGAGACCAAGAAGGGTCACGTCATCCGCTTCCTGGAGGCGGGTTCCAAGGTCAAGGTCACGATCATGTTCCGCGGTCGCGAGCAGTCCCGTCCCGAACTCGGGTACCGACTGCTGCAGCGCCTCGGCGCCGATGTCGCCGACTACGGCTTCGTCGAGACGTCCGCCAAGCAGGACGGCCGCAACATGACGATGGTGCTGGCACCGCACCGCGGCGCGAAGACTCGCGCCAAGGCGGCGCACGACGCCGACGCCCCCGCGGGGCGCCCGGCTGAGCCCCAGCCCACCGAAACACCTGAGACCACGTAGTAGAAACCGAGGACCAATGCCCAAGGCCAAGACTCATAGCGGAGCTTCGAAGCGGTTCCGTAAGACCGGCACCGGGAAGATCGTTCGGCAGAAGGCGAACCGTCGCCACCTGCTCGAGCACAAGGCGACCAAGCGGACGCGGCGCCTCGACGGCCGCACCGTCGTGTCGGCCAACGACGCCAAGCGCATCAACGCGATGCTGAACGGCTAAGCGCCGTAACCCCATAACGTCTGACCGAACGAGAATAGGAACACCGCAATGGCACGCGTGAAGCGCGCACTCAATGCCCAGAAGAAGCGGCGCACAGTACTGAAGGCGTCGAAGGGCTACCGCGGCCAGCGCTCGCGGCTCTATCGCAAAGCCAAAGAGCAGCAGCTGCATTCGTTGACCTACGCCTACCGGGATCGTCGTGCCCGCAAGGGTGAGTTCCGCAAGCTGTGGATCTCCCGCATCAATGCGGCCGCCCGCGCCAACGACATCACCTACAACCGGCTGATCCAGGGCCTGAAGGCCGCCGGCGTCGAGGTCGACCGCAAGAACCTCGCCGAGATCGCCGTCAGCGATCCGGCTGCGTTCACCGCACTGGTCGAGGTCGCCAAGGGTGCGCTGCCGGAGGACGTCAACGCTCCTTCCGGTGAAGCCGCCTGATAACGGCACTCACCGAACGATCCGCCCGGGTGGCGGCTGCGGTTAAATTGCAGCGCCACACCGGGCGTCGTCGTGCTGGGCGCTTTTTGGCCGAGGGCCCGAACCTGGTCGAGGCGGCAGCGCGACGCGGCCTGGTGGTCGAGGTGTTCGCCACCGAGGCGGCCGCCCAGCGCCACGCCGGACTGTTGGCCGGACTCGTCGTGCACGAAGTCACCGAGCGGGCGGCCAAGGCACTCTCGGAGACGGTGACGCCGTCCGGTTTGGTCGCGGTGTGCACGATGCCCGAGGACGATCTCGATGCCGTGCTGGCCGGGCAACCGGGCCTGGTGCTGGTCGCGGTCGATCTGTCCGAGCCGGGCAACGCCGGAACGCTGATTCGGTTGGCCGACGCGATGGGCGCCGCGGCGGTGGTGTTCGCCGGGCACAGCGTGGACCCGTTCAACGGAAAAGTATTGAGGTCCTCGGCGGGCAGCATTTTCGCGGTACCGGTGGTGATCGCCGTCGACACCGCCGAAGTGCTGTCGAGGCTGCGCGGCGCGGGTTTGCAGGTGCTGGCGACGACGCTGGACGGCGAGTTGAGTCTGGACGACGCCGACGACGTGCTGAGCGCCCCGACGGCCTGGGTGTTCGGCCCGGAGGCGCAGGGCTTGTCCGCGGAGGTCGCCGCACTCGCCGACCATCGGGTGACGATCCCGATGGCCGGCGGCGCGGAGAGCCTGAATGTCGCTGCGGCCGCGGCTATCTGCCTGTACCAGAGCGCCCGGGCGCAGCGTCAGGGAGCGCGGGACCACTAGGGTCGCTGTCCGCCTCGTAGCGACAAATCGAAAACTTGGCCTTACTCGTCAATCCGGCCAACAGAGCGCGCCGGGACCCTCGGGTTGTTGTCCGCCTTCGCGCGACCGGGCTCGGGCTCGGGCCCGGAGTTCGGCGACCCGGTGATGAATCCGGTGCTCGGTCCCGCGCGGGATCCCGATCGTCGCCACGTAGCGGCCGCGCCCCCGCGGCCGGACCCGGTCCCGGCCCCGCTCCCATCGCAGGGCATCGGAGATTGTCTTCGACGGCCGACCGGCCACCGTGAACCCCCAGTCCTCGAGCGCCTTGACCAATTCGGCGACGGTTGTGGGGCCGTTCAGCTGGAGATACCGGGTCAGCACGTAGCGGAGATCGGTTCCGCGCAACAACAGTGCGTCACTCATGCCGACAACGTCGCACACCGCACTGACAGGCCGGCCGTTGTCGCTACGAGGCGGACGGCAACCCTATGTGTCGCGGGGAGACCGCCAAGTTGGAGCGCCGCGTTGGTGATCTGCCAACGTGGGGCGGCCCGTTGTCGCTACGAGGCGGACGGCAACCCTATGCTGCCCGCGGGCGCCTACGCCCCGAGCAGCCCCTTGGCCACGTGGGTGATCTGCACCTCGTTGCTGCCGGCGTAGATCATCAGCGACTTGGCGTCGCGGGCAAGCTGTTCCACGCGGTACTCGGTCATGTACCCGTTGCCGCCGAACAGCTGGATCGCCTCCATCGCCACGTCGGTCGCCGCCTGCGAGCAGTAGTACTTCATCGCCGACGCCTCAGCCAGCGAGATCGGCGTACCGGTCTGTCCGCACTCGATCACCCGGAACAGCATGTTGCGCACGTTCATCCGGGCCACCTCCATGTTGGCCAGCTTGAGCTGGATCAACTGGAACTGGCCGATCTCCTTGCCCCACAACGTGCGGGTCCTGGCGTAGTCGGTGCACAGCCGCAGGCACTCCTCGATGACCCCGAGCGCCATCGACACCACGCCGATCCGCTCGGCGGCGAAACTCGAGCGAGCGCTGTCGCGGCCGTCGCCGGACTTGTTCTCCTCGGTCTCGCCGAGCAGCCGATCGCGGCCCAGACGCACATTGTTGAAGAACAGCTCACCGGTACGCGAACTGTGAATGCCCATCTTGCGGAACGGCTTGGCCTGGACGAAACCCTCCATGCCGCGATCCAGGACGAACGTCAGCACCTTGCGGTCGCGCTTGTCCACCGACGCGTCGCCTTCGTCCAACTTGGCGTACACCACGACGACGTCGGCGTCGGGCCCGTTGGTGATGAAGGTCTTCTGCCCGTTGAGGATGTAGTCGTCACCATCGCGAACCACATAGGACTTCATGCCGCCGAAGGCATCCGAGCCGGAGTCGGGTTCGGTGATCGCCCACGCGCCGACCTTCTCGTAGGTCACCAGCTCCGGTAGCCAGCGCTCCTGCTGGGCCAGCGTGCCCCGGCTCTGAATGGTGGGCACGGTCAGCCCGAGGCTGACGCCCATCCCGGTGACCAGTCCCATGCTCACCCGGCACAGCTCACTGATCAGGACGAAACCCATTCCGGCCGAACCGCCGTCGCCGAACATTCCGCCGCCGCCACCGGACTTCGGCTCGGCGCCGTCCCGCATCCGGGCCAGCCGTTTGGTCAGCGACTCGCGCGCCATCTCATCGATACCGAAGGTGGCGAACAGCTTCCGGACAATCGGGTAGGGCTCCATATCGCCGCTCTCGAGCGCGTCGATGTGGGGACGCACCTCTTTGTCGACGAACTCGCGGACGGCGTCGCGCACGGCAATATCGACGTCGGACCATTCGATCATGGGTTCTCCGGTTCAGGCGG
>JAEZIA010000119.1 GCA_023416315.1 Actinomycetes bacterium | reverse complement strand
TCGTCGGTGCCGAACATCAGCAGCGGATGGCAGGACAGGCTGTGCACGCTGACCGCCACGGCCACCGCGGCCCAACGGGCGGCGATCTCCTCGAGCACCTGCAAGTAGACCTCGAAGGGCTGGCCACCGCCGCCCCACTCCTCGGGCTGCGGCAGGCTCAGCAGTCCGGCGGCGCCGAGCTGAGCGAACACGCCCTCGGGGTAGGTCTCGGCGCGTTCGTGTTCGTCGACGATCGGGCTGAGGACCTTGTCACAGATGTCGCGGGTCAGCGCGATGAGATCCGCGGCGTCCTGGTCGGGCAGGAGTCGGTCGACGGGCATGAGCGGCCTCTCGATGGGTACTGAAAATAGTACTGAATTACCTAGAACAGTACTATTGGCGGTTATGGCGACCGCTTCGGCATTCGGGACCCGGCGTCGCGGCGAGCTGTTCGATTCGCTCTTGGCACTGTTCCTCGCCGAGGGTTTCGCACACCTGACGCTCGATGACC
The DNA here is from genome assembly GCA_023416315.1 of Actinomycetes bacterium. Classification (GTDB taxonomy): domain Bacteria; phylum Actinomycetota; class Actinomycetes; order Mycobacteriales; family Mycobacteriaceae; genus Mycobacterium. The sequence goes on along the minus strand of JAEZIA010000119.1, from coordinate 2,867 downwards.
TCGCCGCTCGGTTGCGCTGTTCGAAGGGCACCCTCTACACGCTGGCCGGCAGTAAGGAACAACTGGTTCACGCCGTCACGGTCCACTTCTTCCGCCGCGCCACCGATGACGTCGAGCGTCGGGTCGCCGAGGTCAGCGGAGCCCGGGCGCGGATCACCGCCTATCTCACCGCCGTCGGGTCCGCGCTCGAGGTCGCGTCGGACCAATTCATGGCCGACCTCAACGCGTCCGGCCCGGCCCGGGCGGTCTACGAGCAGAACACCGCGATCGCCGCCCGTCGGGTCAGCGAGCTGATCGCCGACGGTGTTGCCGGCGAGGAATTTCGGGACGTACACGCCGCGTTCGCGGCGGATCTCGCGGCCGCCATGATGGTCCGAATCCAGCAGGGGATGGTGCGGGCCGCCACCGGTCTCGACGACGCCGCGGCCTACCGCGAACTGGCTGCGATCCTGACCGCTGGGATCAACGCATAACTCACATGTGCGCGCCGCCGTCGATGCGGACCTCGGTGCCCGAGACGAAGTAGGCGTCCGGGCTCCCGAGCATCGCGACCACGTTGGCCACCGCATCGGGCTTGGCGAAGATCTCGCCCTGCGGCAGCGGCAGCAGGGGCGCCACCCGACCGAACAAGCTGTAATCGACATCCTCCGGCAGGCCCGGGCCGACGCTCTGCTTCGACTCGCCGGTGCCGTCGGTCATCCCCGACGAGATCGAGCCGGGCTGCACCGAGTTGAACCGGATGCCGTCCTTGGCAAACTCGGCCGCCAGCGCGTGGGTCATCGCCTGGACACCGCCCTTGGAGGCGGCATAGGCCGACATGTAGGGATGGGCGAACGCCGCCGATGTCGAGCTGAAGTTCACCACCGCCGGAGCGTTACCGGCCCGCAGGGCGGGGATCGCCTCGCGGGTCACCAGGAACGTCCCGACGAGGTTCACTCGCAGTACCTGTTCGAACGCCGCAAGCGTGGTGTCCAGGAAGTGGTCCGAGCGCAGAATGCCTGCGACGTTCACCAACGTGTCGAGGCCGCCGAGGATGGAGATCGCTTCACCGACACCGCGTTTAACCGAGCTCTCGGAGCCGACGTCCACCACGACGGTGGTTAGCCGATCGCCGGCGTCGCCCGCCTTTGCTGTGGTGTCTTTGAGCCCGGACTCGCTGATGTCGGCAGCCACCACCCGGCCGCCCTCGTCCAGGATGCGCAACACGCAAGCCTGACCGATGCCGGAGCCACCGCCGGTGATCAGCACTCGGCGATCGGTGTACCGCTGCAAGGTCGACATGGCAGGTCAGCTCCTATCGGACGGCGGATCAGGCCCCGATCATTCTGCGCCGCGTCGGGTGCGCGTCGCCGATGATCCCGCTGACCGGGAACGGACTGGGGCAAAGCATGCTTCGTGCGGTCCACTCTTGCCTCATGGCGGCGGTTTCGGCGATCTGTGATGGCCAGACACGCGCAAGGTCTCGATTGCTGAGATTCACAACCATGCGGGCGTTAAGTGCACTACTCTGCGTTGGCGTCGTTGCAACACGTTCCAGTTTTGGATCGGTCCTGGCCATGGCGCTCGGCTGATGACCACTACGACGTTGGAGGTTTCACAGACACCCATGACAAATCGCACAGCAGATCGTTGGTCGCCGGGCATTGCGCTGAACGGGTTGTCCGGTCCGATGCAGGCCATTGGTGGTTTGTTTGCGATGTCTGCTGATGCGGTGCGGTTTGTGTTTCGTAAGCCGTTTCAGTGGCGGGAGTTTTTGGAGCAGTCGTGGTTTGTGGCGCGGGTGTCGTTGGCGCCGACGTTGTTGGTGGCGATTCCGTTCACGGTGTTGGTGAGTTTTACTCTCAATATTTTGTTGCGGGAGTTGGGTGCTGCTGATCTGTCGGGGGCGGGTGCGGCGTTTGGTGCGGTGACGCAGGTGGGCCCGTTGGTGACGGTGTTGATCGTGGCGGGTGCGGGGGCGACGGCGATGTGTGCGGATTTGGGGTCGCGCACGATTCGTGAGGAGATCGACGCCATGGAGGTGTTGGGGATCAACCCGGTGCAGCGGTTGGTGACCCCGCGGATGTTGGCGTCGGGCTTGGTTGCGTTGCTGTTGAATTCGTTGGTGGTGATCATCGGGATCTTGGGTGGTTATGTGTTCTCGGTGTTTGTCCAGGATGTGAATCCGGGGGCGTTCGCGGCGGGGATCACGTTGTTGACCGGGGTGCCTGAGGTGATCATTTCGTGTGTGAAGGCGGCGCTGTTCGGGTTGATTGCGGGGTTGGTGGCCTGTTATCGGGGGTTGACGATCACTGGTGGTGGCGCCAAGGCGGTGGGTAATGCCGTCAATGAGACGGTGGTGTATGCGTTTATGGCGTTGTTCGTGGTCAATGTGGTGGTGACCGCGATCGGTATCCGGATGAGCGCGCGGTAGTCATGGCGTCGTTGCAGGCTTTGTATCCGCGGGTGGCCCGCCAGATTCGTCGTCCGTTGGGGACGTTCGGGCGGATCGGGGATCACACGATTTTTTATGGTCGGGCGATCGCGGGCACGCCGCATGCGGCGTTGCATTTCCGTAAGGAGATCATTCGGTTGATCGCCGAGATCTCGATGGGTGCGGGCACGTTGGCGATGATCGGCGGCACCGTGGTGATCGTCGGGTTTTTGACCCTGGCGGCCGGTGGCACGCTGGCGGTGCAGGGCTATTCCTCGTTGGGCAATATTGGTATCGAGGCGTTGACCGGGTTCTTGGCGGCGTTTATCAATGTGCGGATTTCGGCTCCGGTGGTGGCCGGGATCGGGTTGGCCGCGACCTTCGGTGCCGGTGTCACGGCCCAACTCGGTGCGATGCGGATCAATGAGGAGATCGACGCCCTGGAATCGATGGG
>JAEZIA010000454.1 GCA_023416315.1 Actinomycetes bacterium | reverse complement strand
GGGCGGCCGCCGAGGGCCTCGACGTGATCATGATCGAGCACCGGGGTGTCGGGATGTCGCGGCACGACGATGCCGGCGCCGACCTGCCGCCCGAGGCGCTGACCATCGAGCAGGTGGTCGACGACGTCGCTGCCGTGCTCGACGACGCCCAGGTGGACAGCGCCATCATCTACGGCACGTCGTACGGCACCTACATCGCCGCCGGGATGGGCGTGCGGCATCCGTCCCGGGTATTCGCGATGGTCCTGGATTCGCCGCTGCTGGCCGGTGACGACATCGATGTGGTGCGGCAGACCATGCGCAGCGTGCTGTGGCACGGCCGGGCCGACACCGAGGAGCTGGCCGACAAGGTCCGGCGCCTGGTCGACGAGGGCGTGATGACGCCGGCGGCCGCCCAGCTCGCCGCGACCGTCTACGGGCTCGGTGGTGCCCGCCTGCTGGACCGTCAGCTGGACTTGCTGCTGGGTGGACGTCACCTGGTGTGGACGGCCATGGGCCGGGTCGGCGAGCTGATGGTGGACCGAAAGGCGCCCTACCGCAACGAGACCGACCTCGTCGGGCGGATCGGGTACCGGGAGCTGAACTACGCGGCCGACCCGGACGGCCTGCCGCTGGATCCAGCCGTCGCGATGCGCGACTCCGCGATCGGCGAGGCCCCGCGGTTCGAGGCCGAACCGTTCGACCTGGTCGCCGAGATGCCGAAGTTCACCTGGCCGACGGTGGTGATCTCCGGTGGCCGCGATCTGATCACACCGCCCGCGGTCGCCGAGCGGATAGCCGGGCTGATTCCGCGATCGGTGCTGGTGCGGCTGCCGTCCACCGGTCACAGCGTGCTCGACACCAAGGAGCGGGCGGCGCTGCGGATCGCCGAGGCCGCCGCGATCGGCCGGATCGACACCCTGCCGTCGCAGGAGGCGGCGCTGGACGCCATGCCCAGCCGTCCGGCCGTGCGGCTGATGGTCTCGGCGATGGCCGCCGCCACCCGCGTCGAGGCGGTGCTGCCGGCCGCGGTGCCCCGGGTGGTGACCCGGACGCTGTCCGGGCAGTCGGCTACTTCGTGAAACCTATTGCGGTGTAGTTCAAGTCGCCGAGACCGGCCGGCCCGTAGTTGGCCAGGTTGCTGCGCACCGCGACGTTGCCCGCCGACTGGAACAGCGGCAGGCTGAACGCCTCGCCGAAGATCAGTTTGTCCAGGTCGTTGGCCAGGGCGCGGGCCTTATCGGCGTCGAGTTCATTGAACACGTCCTCGACCTTGGCGTCGATCTCCGGGCTGCTGATCTTGCCGAAGTTGCTCTCGGCGCCGGTGGTGTAGATCTGGTTCAAGCAGCACAACGCGAAAGCGTCGCCCACCCAGGAGAACTGGGCGATGTCGAAATCGCCGGGAATGATGAAATTGGTGAAGAAGCCGTTGCCGGGCTTGGCATCGATCTGCAGGTTGACCCCGATCTGGGCGAGGGTGTTCTGCGCGATCAGCGCGACCTGCCGGGTGGTTTGCGCGTCATAGAGGACGTCGCGGATGACCAGCTGTTTGCCGTCCTTCTCCCGGAACTGCCCGTTGAGTTTCCAACCCAGCGCGTCGAGCTCCTGCTTGGCCTTTTCGGGGTCGTAGGCGACGACCTCGCTGTTGTCCTGGTAACCCTTCTGGCCCGCCACATAGATGTGGTTGTTCAGCGGCGTCGGCTTGTCGACCAGTCCGCGCTGGGTGACGTCGGCGATGGCCTGCCGGTCGATACCCTTCGCGACCGCAAGTCGCAGCGCCTTATCGGACAGGATCGATCCCGGCGCGCCGTTGAAGGTGAAGTGATACCAACTCAGCCCGGGCGCCCGGCGGATCGAAACGCCCGGGGTGCGCCGCGCGATCGTCAGCTCGTCGAGTGAGCCCAACCCGACGGCGTCGATCGTATTGTTCTGCAGCGCCGGAATTCTCGCCGCGTCGTCGAGCACCAGGAAGGTGAACGAGTCCAGCAGCGGTGGGGTGCCCCACCACTTGGGATTGCGGCTCAACACGATGCGCTGGGCGGTGCGATCCACCGCCGAAACCAGGAACGGGCCCGCCGACGGGCCGGGTCCGTTCAGCTGACCCTTGTTGAACACCTCGGGGTCGGCCGTCATGCTCTTGGGTAGCAGCATCGTGTTGCCGGCGAACATGCCGCGCCACTCGGAGTAGTGCTTGGCGAACGTGATGACGGCCTGCCGGTCGTCGACACCCCGGGTGACCGAGGCGACCCGGTCGCTGCCGTTGGGAGCGGCGATCGCGAAGGCCTTGTCCTTGCCGCTGGTGGCGTGGATCTGAGAGGCGATGTCCTCCCAGGTGATCGGTGTCCCGTCCGACCAGACCGCCTTGGGGTTGATCGTGTAGGTGACGACCTGGGGCTCGGTGCCGGTGAGTTCGACGTTCGTGAAGTAGTCGGTGTTGACCGTCATCGATCCGTCGGCGGCGATGACGAACGCCCGAGGCAGGGTGGGGCGCAGCATCGCGCCGGTGTCGGCCTCGTTGCCGTCGATGTTGAGGGTGTTCCAGTTCGACGGAAACGCCGACAACGCCAGCCTCAGGTTGCCGCCCTTTTGCAGGGTGGCGGGGTCCTGCGGGTTGATGTCGCCGCTCGAGCCCACCTCGGCGTTGCCGCCCGCGGACGGCACCTCGCGGTCCTTGCTCGAGCATCCCGCGAGCACCAGGGTCGTCACGGCTGCCAGCGCTGCGATTCGGCCGGCGTGGCGGCGGATCAGTCGGGTCACGCCACTGATGCTAACGGCGCGAGGGATCCGGTTGCGGGATAGCGGCCAGCAACTTGCGGGTGTACTCGTGCTGCGGGTTGGCGAAGATGTCGTCGGCGTCGCCGTATTCGACCATCGCCCCGCGGTACATCACCACCACGCGGTGGGCCAGGTGCTTGACCACCGACAGGTCGTGGGAGACGAACAGATAGGACAGGTCGAACTCGCGCTGCAGGTCCAGCAGCAGGTTGATGATGCCCGCCTGGATGGACACGTCGAGCGCGGACACCGGTTCGTCGAGGGCCAGGATCTTCGGCTGCAGCGCCAGTGCCCTGGCGATACCGATCCGCTGTTTCTGCCCGCCGGAGAACTCGCCCGGGTAGCGGTTGGCGTCGGCGCGTCGCAGTCCGACGATCTCCAGCAGTTCGGCGACCCGGGTGTCCGTGCTCTTCTTGTCAAAGCCATTGGCGTGCAACGGCTCAGACAGCAAATCGAAGACGGGTAGCCGGGGATCCAGGGACGCCACCGGGTCCTGGAACACGACCTGCAGATCGCGGCGCAATTCGCGCCGCCGTGCCCGGGTGAGGGTGGCGACGTCATTGCCGAGCACTCTGATGGACCCGGACTGGGGCGGGGACAGGTCGAGGATCTGGTGCAGCGTGGTCGACTTCCCGGACCCGGACTCCCCGACGATGCCGAGTGTGCGCCCGCTTGGCACGTCGAAGCTGAGCCCGTCGACGGCACGGACCTCGCCGATCTGGCGGCGGAACACCGCGCCTTTGGTGAGCCGGTAGGTCTTGACCAGGTCGCGCACGGTGATCACCGGCTCTGGCGCCGCGCTGCTCTCGACCGCTACCGGCTGGGTGGAGACGCCGTAGATGTCCGCGGCGGTGCGGCCCTTGACCTGGTCGGTGCGGATGCACGCCGCGGAGTGTGCGGGGCCGACGGTGAGCAGCGCCGGTTCGGCGGCGCGGCACCGGTCGATGGCCAGCGGGCAGCGGGGTGCGAACGGGCATCCCGGCGGGAGGTCCACCAGCGAGGGCGGCGTGCCCGGAATCGGCACCAGCCGGGCGCCCTGCGGGGAGTCCAATCGCGGCACCGAACCCAACAGTCCCGCGGTGTACGGCATCTGGCGGTCGCGGTAGAGATCGCTCACGGTCGCGACCTCGACGGCGCGGCCCGCGTACATCACCAGCGCCCGGTCGGCGAATTCGGCCACCACACCGAGGTCATGGGTGATGATCAGTACCCCCGCGCCGGTGACGTCACGCGCGGTCTTGAGCACGTCGAGAATCTGGGCCTGCACGGTCACATCGAGTGCCGTCGTCGGTTCGTCACAGATCAACAGGTCGGGATCGTTGGCGATCGCGATCGCGATGACCACGCGCTGGCGTTCACCGCCGGACAATTCGTGTGGGAAGGCGCGCGCCCGCTGCTCGGGCTGAGCGATACCCACGAGTTCGAGCAGTTCGACGGCCCGCGTACGCGCCGCCCGCTTGCCGACACCGCGGTGGTGCACGGTGATTGCCTCGGCGATCTGGTCGCCGACGGTGTACACCGGGGTCAACGCCGACATCGGATCCTGGAAGACCGTACCGATGCGCCGTCCGCGGATCTTCGACATCTCGCCGTCGGACAACCCGAGCAGTTCCTGGCCGGAAAGTCGCACCGAGCCCGACACCTCGGCGTACTCGGGCAGCAGCCCGATGACCGCCATCGCCGCCGCGGACTTGCCCGATCCGGATTCACCGACCATCGCGACGACCTCGCCCGGGCGGACCTGATACGTCAGGCCGCGTACGGCGGCCAGATCGTCACCGTCGGTGGGGAATCCGACGGCCAGGTCGGTGACCTCGAGAAGCGGGCCGGTCATGACGTCGTCTTCTTCCTGCGGCGACGGCGCAGGGTGGTGCTGCCGGGATCCAGTGCGTCACGCAGCCCGTCACCGATGATGTTGGCACACACCAGAATCAGCACCAGTACGCCGGCGGGGAACAGGAACACCCACGGGAACGTCGTCGCGGACTTGGTGCCATCGGCGATCAGTGTGCCCAGTGAGATGTCCGGCGGCTGAATGCCGAAACCCAGGAAGCTCAACCCGGTTTCGGCCAGGATCGCCACAGCCACGTTGAGCGCGGCGTCGATGATCAGAATCGAGGCGACGTTCGGGATGATGTGGCGGATGATGATGCGCCGGCTCGGTACCCCCATATACCGTGCGGCCTGGACGAATTCGCGCTCGCGCAGACTCATCGTGAGGCCGCGCACCACCCGCGAACTCACCATCCAGCTGAAGCCGGCGAGCAGCACGATGAGCAGGATGACGTTGGCGGAGCCCTTGGTGATCGGCGTGAGGATAGCGATCAGTAGGAAGCTCGGGACGACCAGAAGCAGGTCCACCACCCACATCAGCGTCCGGTCGCGCCAACCGCCGAAGTAACCGGCGATCGAGCCGACCGTTGCCGCGATCCCGGTCGAGATCACCGCGACGGCCGCACCGATCAGCATCGACTTCTGCATACCGCGCAGAATCTGGGCGAACAGATCCTGGCCGAGGGCATTGGTGCCGAACCAATGGTCGGCGCTGGGCGGGTCCTGCAGCGCGTAGAAGTCGAGATCGGTGTAGGACCACGGCAGCAGCGGGGGCAGGGCGTAACAGCCGACGAACAGCAGCATCAACAACACCAGCGACGCCATCGCCAGCCGGTTGCGGGCAAACCGGCGGAGCACCAGCGTGCGCCGCGAGGCGAACTTCTCGGGCTCGATTCGTGCTTGTGCCGTCAGTCGCCGGCCTTCCGGCTCTGGTGCGGCATCCGTCGTCTCGGTCATGTCACCCGCACCCGCGGATCCAGCAGCGCGTAGATGATGTCGGACAACAGCCCGGCCAACAGCACGACGGCGCCGGAGAACACCGTGAGGGCCGCGACGATGTTGGTGTCCTGGGTGGCAATGCCCTGAATGGCCCACTCGCCCATACCGTGCCAGCCGAAGATCTTTTCCACGAACACCGCCCCGGCGACCAAACCCGCGACGCTGTAGGCGAACAGCGTCGCCATGGGGATCAGCGCGGTGCGCAGCCCGTGCTTGAAGAGAGCCTGGCGCCGGGTGAGGCCCTTGGCTCGTGCGGTGCGGATGAAGTCCTGGCCGAGCACGTCGAGCATCGCATTGCGTTGGTAGCGGCTGTAACCGGCGATCGCGCTGAGCGCCAAGGTGACCGTGGGCAGGACGAGATGTTGGATCCGGTCAACGAACTTGTTCCAGCTGCCGCCGACCGCATCGGGCGACGTCTCGCCGATGTATTCGAAGATGTTCACGCCCAGAATCGAATTCACGCGCAGCGCGGCCAGGATCGCCAGATTGGCGAGTACGAACGTCGGCGTGCTGATCACCAACAGTGACAACAGCGTGATCACCCGGTCGGATAGTCGATACTGGCGAATCGCACCCCAGGCCCCGACCACCACGCCGACCACGGTGCCCAGCACCGAGCCGATCACCAGGAGTCGCAGGCTCACCCCGATCCGGCGCCACAACTCCTCGGCAACAGGTTGACCGGTGACCGTGGTGCCGAAGTCGCCGCGCACCGCGCCGGCCACCCAGTGGCCGTACCGAAGTGGAATCGGCTTATCGAGGCCCAGTTCGGCGGCCTTGGCGTCGATCACCGCTTGCGGTGGACGCGGATTGCGTTGCAGCAGGCTGTTCAACGGCTCGAAGGTCAGCGACGTCAGAGTGAAGGCGAGGAAGGACGCCAGGGCGAGCAGCACCGCGTAGTTGAGCACCCGACGCAGCAGGAATCGCGTCATCGGGCGCGGCCCGCCACAGGGTGCATGCAGCACAGGGTAGGAGATGGGGCGGTGAAACGGCGGGAACGCCCCGACGTTTACCGATTCGGCATCCGGGTAGGTAGCCAGACGTGAAGGGGATCACATCTCGGGCCGCGTTGGCGGCCGTTGTCGCCGCGCTCTCGGTAGTGACCGCATGCGCGGACAAGGGCTCCAACGTCGAACCGACGACAACGAGCACCAGTCCGACGACGATCCACACCTCCCCGCCGGTTTTGCCCAGCTCGTCGATCGCCTCGGCGAGCCCGGAGCCCGGCAACGACGACGGCCCGGGTTAACGCCAGGTCAGCGGCGCCGAGGTTTGGGTTCACAGCGGCCGGTTAACCAAGAGTCAGCGAATTGGCAGGGGAGCCGGTTCGTGGAACTGGTCCGAGACCGAGAGGAAGTGTCGAGATGTCGAACATCAAAACGCTGTCCGCCGTGGTCGGCGGCAGTGCGATCGTGGCAATGGGGGCGTTGGCCGTGGCGGTCACCGATTCGTCCGGGACAGGCACGATCGTGTCGGATCCCGGTACCTTCACCTCGCCGGTGACGTCGGAGATGACGACGGGGGAGACGACGAAGTCGACCGAGCCCGAGCCCACCGTTTCGCCTGAGGTCGCGACCCCGCCGGTCACGGCAACCACACCTGAAGCGCCATAGCCGTCTGACTTCGGCGCGTTTTCGTTCGCTCAGCGGCGGTTTTCGCGCCCAAATCGCAATGATCGTTAGTGCTGGCGGGGCCGCGGACCGGAGTTAGCATCGTCCGGTGAGCGTCACCGACGAATATCTGGCGAACAACGCCGAATACGCGAAGACCTTCAGTGGTCCGCTGCCCCTGCCGCCGAGCAAGCACGTCGCGGTCGTGGCGTGCATGGACGCGCGGCTCGATGTGTACCGGATTCTGGGGCTCAAAGATGGTGAAGCCCATGTCATTCGGAACGCCGGCGGGGTGGTCACCGATGACGAGATCCGCTCGCTGGCAATCAGCCAGCGGCTGCTCGGGACCAAAGAGATCATCCTCATCCACCACACCGACTGCGGGATGCTGACGTTCACCGACGACGCGTTCAAGCGCGACATTCAGGACGAGATCGGCATCAAGCCGGAGTGGGCAGCCGAGTCCTTCTCCGATCTCGACGAAGATGTGCGCCAGTCGCTGCGGCGCATCGAGAACAGCCCCTTCGTGACCAAGCACGAGTCGCTGCGCGGCTTCGTGTTCGACGTGGCGACCGGCGAGCTCAACGAAGTCACGCTCTAGTTTTTCTGCGCGGTGAACTCTTGACTTAGTTCGTCGTGCTCGTTAGATTCCGGGTTAGCTTTGTAATTCTGGTCAATCCTACCAACTTTACGAGGAAACATGACGACGGCGGTCGAGCGCCCCAAACCGGGGCAATACGAGCTGAGCCATCTTCGGTCGCTGGAGGCCGAGGCGATTCACATCATCCGCGAGGTCGCGGCCGAGTTCGAGCGGCCGGTGCTGCTGTTCTCCGGCGGCAAGGACTCGATCGTGATGTTGCACCTGGCGATCAAGGCCTTCGCCCCCGGCCGGCTGCCGTTCCCGGTGATGCACGTCGACACCGGCCACAACTTCGAAGAGGTGATCGCCACCCGGGACGAATTGGTCGCCCGGTACGGCCTGCGGCTCGTGGTCGCCAGCGTGCAGGACGACATCGACGCGGGCCGGGTGGTCGACAACGGGCCGTCGCGCAACCCGCTGCAGACCGTCACGCTGTTGCGTGGCATCCGAGAGAACAAATTCGACGCCGCGTTCGGCGGTGCCCGCCGCGACGAGGAGAAGGCCAGGGCCAAGGAGCGGGTGTTCAGCTTCCGAGACGAGTTCGGTCAGTGGGACCCCAAGGCGCAGCGCCCCGAGTTGTGGAACCTATACAACGGACGCCACCGCAAGGGTGAGCACATCCGCGTGTTCCCGCTGTCCAACTGGACCGAGTACGACATCTGGGCCTACATCGGCGCCGAGGAGATCACCCTCCCGGCTATCTACTACGCCCACCCGAGGCAGGTGTTCCAGCGCGACGGCATGCTGCTGGCGGTCCATCAGTTCCTGCAGCCCGCGCCCGACGAGAAGGTCTTCGAGACCTCGGTGCGCTTCCGCACCGTCGGTGATGTCACCTGCACGGGCTGCGTGGAGTCCACCGCGGCCACCGTCGAGGAGGTGATCGCCGAGACCGCGGTGTCGCGGCTGACCGAACGTGGCGCCACCCGCGCCGACGACCGCATCTCCGAAGCCGGGATGGAAGACCGCAAGCGGGAAGGGTATTTCTGATGAGCGCTTGCGCGAAGAAGAGAGTGCACAGCTGATGACGACGCTTCTGCGAATCGCCACCGCCGGTTCGGTCGACGACGGCAAGTCGACGTTGATCGGCCGGTTGCTCTACGACTCCAAAGCCGTGATGGAAGACCAGCTTGCCGCGGTCGAGCGGACCTCGCGCGAGCGCGGCAATGACTACACCGACCTCGCGCTGGTGACCGATGGGCTGCGCTCCGAGCGCGAGCAGGGCATCACGATCGACGTCGCCTACCGCTATTTCGCCACCGCCAAGCGGAAATTCATCATCGCCGACACCCCGGGCCACATCCAGTACACCCGCAACATGGTGACCGGAACCTCGACCGCACAGCTGGCGATCGTGCTCGTCGACGCCCGCCACGGCCTGCTCGAGCAGTCCCGCAGGCACGCGTTCCTGGCCTCGCTGCTCGGGGTTCAGCACGTGGTGTTGGCCGTCAACAAGATGGACCTGATCGATTGGGACCGTGAGCGTTTCGAGTGGATCCGGGAGGAGTTCCACGCGTTCGCCGCGCGCCTCGACATCCAGGACGTCACGACCATCCCGATGTCGGCGCTCAACGGCGACAACGTGGTGACCAAGTCGGACAAGGCGCCGTGGTATGACGGCCCGCCGCTGCTGAGCCACCTCGAAGACGTCTACATCGCCGGCGACCGCAACCTGGTCGACGTGCGCTTCCCGGTGCAGTACGTGATCCGGCCGCAGACGATTGAACACGCCGACCATCGCAGTTACGCGGGCACCATCGCCAGCGGTGTGATGCGCCCCGGCGACGAGATCGTCGTACTGCCCAGCGGAAAGTCCAGTCGTATCACCGCAATCGACGGCCCGACCGGCCCAGTCGAGGAGGCCTTCCCACCAATGGCGGTGTCGATCAGCCTCGCCGACGACATCGACATCTCCCGCGGTGACATGCTGGCCCGTCCGCAGAACCAGCCGGTGGCCACGAGCGAGTTCGACGCCACCGTGTGCTGGATGGCCGACGAATCTGCGCTGGAGCCCGGGCGCGACTACATCATCAAGCAGACCACCCGGACCACCAGGGCCCGGGTCGCCGGCCTGGACTATCGCCTCGATGTCAATACGCTGCACCGCGACAAGAGCGCAACGGCGTTGAAACTCAACGAACTCGGCCGGGTGACCCTGCGCACGCAGGTGCCGCTGCTGCTCGACGAATACTCCCGCAACGCCGCGACCGGGTCGTTCATCCTGATCGACCCGGACACCAACGTGACCGTCGCGGCGGGCATGGTCCGTGATACCGCGCCGACGTCGACGCGCTCCGCGTCGCCGAACACCGTGCGCCACCAGTCGCTGGTGACCGCGGGCGACCGGCTGACCAAGGGGCGGACGCTGTGGTTCACCGGCCTGTCCGGATCCGGTAAGTCGTCGGTGGCCGTCCTGGTCGAACAGAAGCTGCTCGAACATGGTTGCCCTGCCTACATTCTCGACGGCGACAACCTGCGGCACGGACTCAACGCCGACCTCGGCTTCTCGATGGCCGATCGAGCCGAGAACCTTCGCCGGCTGGCCCACATCGCCACCTTGATGGCCGATGCCGGTCTGACCGTTCTGGTGCCGGTGATCAGCCCGCTGGAGGAACACCGGGAACTGGCCCGCAAGGTCCACGCCGACCAGGACGTGCAGTTCTTCGAGATCTTCGTCGACACACCGCTGGAAGACTGCGAACGGCGGGACCCCAAGGGGCTCTACGCCAAAGCCAGGGCGGGGGAGATCACCCACTTCACCGGGATCGACAGCCCGTATCAGCGACCGAAGAACCCCGATCTGCGGCTCACCCCGCAGTACAGCTGCGACGAGCTGGCCCAGCAGGTCATCGATCTGCTCGAAGGCCAGCAGTGAGCGACCACGACCTGGCGGCCGAGCTCGCCACCGCCGCGGGCAGGTTGCTGCTGGAGGTTCGGGCCGAGCTGGCCGACGCCTCCGGTGCGGAGCGAAAAGCCGCTGGCGACAAGCGGTCTCATGATTACCTGATGGAAGCGCTCGCCGCGGCGCGCCCGGCGGATGCGGTGCTCTCCGAGGAGGGTGCCGACGATCCGATCCGGTTGCGCAGCGGTCGGGTGTGGATCGTCGACCCCCTCGACGGCACCCGGGAATTCTCCGAACTCGATCGCGACGACTGGGCCGTGCACGTGGCGCTGTGGCAGGACGGCGAGCTCATCGCCGGCGCGGTGGTGTTGCCCGCCCAGGATGTCACCTTGGCCACCCCTTCGGTCCCGGCGCCACCGCCCGCACCGGACGCGCCGCGAATCGTGGTGTCGCGGACTCGGCCGCCCGCGGTTGCTCTGCAGGTCCGCGACGCCCTGAGCGGGGTGCTGGTCGAAATGGGTTCTGCCGGGGCGAAAGTCGCGGCCGTGGTGCAGGGCCGGGCGGATGTCTACGTGCATGCCGGCGGGCAGTACGAGTGGGATTCGGCCGCCCCGGTGGCCGTGGCCAGGGCCGCCGGGCTGCATACATCCCGCATCGACGGCTCGCCGCTGCAGTACAACCGGCCCGACCCACTGCTGCCCGATGTCGTGGTGTGCCGGCCGGAGTATGCCGAAGCGGTGCTGGCTGCGACGCAGTAACGTTGGCCCATGAGTGAACCGACCACCCTGCGCGCCCTGGCCGGCCTTCCCCTCGATCCGCCACGCCTTGCCGAGTCGACGCTGATCCTGGTGGATTGCCAGAACACGTACACCCAAGGCGTCATGGAGCTCGAGGGTGTGCAGGCCGCACTCGACGAGGCGGCCGCCCTACTGGATCGCGCCCGTAGCGCAGGCATCCCGATCGTCCACATCCAGCATGACGACGGTCCGGGCTCGCTCTACGACATCAGCGGCGACAGCGGAGCGATCGTGTCCAGGGTCGCGCCGCGGGCATCCGAACCGGTCGTGGTCAAGAACTACCCCAATTCGTTCGTCAACACCGGTCTCGACGAACAGCTCAAATCGGTCGGTGCCCAGAATCTGATCATCGCCGGGTTCATGACGCACATGTGCATCAACTCGACCGCACGAGGCGCCTTCAACCTCGGTTACGCGCCGACCGTGGTGGCCGACGCCACCGCGACGCGCTCGTTGCCAGGAGTGACAGGCGACGGCATACCCGCGGCATCGCTGCACGCGGCGAGCCTGGCAGCGCTGAAGGATTTGTTCGCTGTCGTCGTGCCGGACGCGGCCGCCATCCCGGACTGACACCCTCCCGAGCCCGCAAACCTGAGAAGCAGGGCCCGGAAACCTGAGAAGAGCGGTTCCGAAGGCGGGCCTGCTGCCGCCCCGACGGTCAGCCAGATCGGTCAGATATACCGGAATGAATATTTGCTATAGCGTCTTCCATATTCGCTTCCAGCACGTATAGCGGGCTTTCCGCCTCAGCCTAGGCTTCACTACGGAAAATTTTAACTGTGAAGTCAAAAAGATGTTTCGGCAAATGCGTTAATTTTCCTGGGTTCTCAGGTTTTTCTCAGGTACCGTCAGTTTTGTCAGTGTTGACGCCGAGCCCGGGAGGGATTGAAATGCAAATCTCCATACGCTCACAGCTCATTGCGGGAACTGCCGCCGTTGTCGGCGCCAGTGCGATTGCAATGACGCCGGTAACGCAGGCCAATCTCGCATTGTCCGACCTGAATGTGCCCTCGGCGAGCCAGATCGCGCTCGCTGGCTTCGACAGCCCGCTCTCCGAGCTCATTGGGACCTTCAATTCCTTCAACCAGTGGCTGGTCAGTACGAGCAACACTCCTGCGGCGTACGCCGCCCTCGGCGGGATCACCGGCCCCGGCGGCTACGCCATCGTCACCAGCCCGCTCGGCTTCAACTTCAACTCGATCGGTCTGCTGCCGCAGATGATCAACGACCCCGTGCCGGTTCTTCGGCAGGTCGGGCTCAACGGCGCCGCGTCGCTGGAAAGCACTCTGAATTCGTTCACGACCATCGGTCTGATCGCCAGCGAAGCGGCGTGGAACCTGCCCGGCGCATTCGTCACGGCGACCCAGCAGGCATTGTCGGGTGATATCCCCGGTGCCATCGCGACGTTGCAGGGTGCGATCGTGACGCCGTTCATTGCTGCCGGCCAAGTCGCCCTCGACAACGGCAACTACCTCCTCGACAACGCCGTCGCGCGGGGGACAGCCCTGCTCAACGCCGTTCCAGAGCTGGTCAACCTGGTCATCCAGAGCTCCGTCGGGCAGGCCACGGTGCTGGCCAACACGTTCAGTAGCGTCGTCCAGAACATCATCACCGGTGTGACGAACGGCAACGCGGAGCAGGCCTGGAATGCCGCCGTCGACGGCTTCCTCGGGCCGAACGGTCTGCCGGGCACCTTCCTGAACCTGACCGTGGGCGCGGGCGTGCAGGTCGACGCAGCAACGGTGGTGCCCAGTATCCGCGGCGAGATCCAGGCGGCCGTGCACGGAATCGCGACGGCGTTGTCGCAGACCGGCGCATCGGATCCGGTACCGCCGCCGTCGGCGGCTGCGCAGGCCGCCGCGACCCCGTCGGCATCGGCGAAGCGGGTCGCGGCCGTCGACGCGTCCACGTCCGTCGATGTCAGCGGCTCCAGCGCGGGCAAGTCCGGTGCCAGCAACGGTGGTTCTGCCAAGGGCGCGCACTCGAAGAGCGGCAAGTCGAACGCCAAGAAGGGCGTTGCCGGCTCCAAGCGGGCAGCCAAAGCGTCGGCCGGTAACTCCGGGGAGTGATCTCTCCGCGCTGAACGGGACGGCCCCTCCTTTTCGAAAGTATTTGAAAAGGAGGGGAGTTCCATTTTCCTATTCGTCAAATTAGACAAATTCCGAAATAGAAATAGGTCTTTCTCTCTAAGCTTCCTCTCAGGTATTCTTAAGCCCGGCATTTGGGGGCAGGATCGCCGGGAGGTGAGCACGCGGTGCGGCGGGGGATTGGCGCGATATTCACGACGGGTGTGGCCCTCATCGGTGCGACGGTGGTGGTCGCCAATCCCGTTTCGGCCCCCTCGTCGGATATTCGCGTCCCGGCAGTGAAGCTGTCGGCCGATTCTGCCCGGTCCGACGCACTCGACCGGGCTCTGCTGGAGACGCTCACCAGGGATGTCGGGGCAGCGAATCCGGCCGAGCCGTTCAAGCGGGTGGTCGCAGGGGCCGTCGCGACTGTCACGATGCTCAGCGGACGCGCGGTGGACGACGCGTTCTGGAGTGAGGTGCCCGGGACGCCGACACCGCCGCGCGCCCCGCACCCGCTGGTGCCGCCGCCCACCGTCGCCGACCTTCTCCGCGGCACGGCTGCGGACGCTCCGACTGTCGCGTCTCCCGCGGTGATCCAGGACCGAGCCCTGCGGCAGGCCGTCACCTCCGTTGCCGATTACGTCGGCTATGTCAGCGTGCAGGTGGTCGAGTCGACCGTCGCTGCCGCCAGGATCGCTGTCGCCAGGCCAAGGCTGATCGCGGATCGACTCGCCGTCCTCACCGACGGTGACGTCGACGCCGCCATCACCTCGGCTCTTCGGGTTGTGGCGGTGCCGATCGGTCCGTCGTCGAAGATCATCAAGGCGATCCGCACCGAGGTTCGGCAACGGCTGACCCAGCTGGCCGACATCCTGCGGCGGCCTGCGCAGACCCGGCCGGGGCCGACAGCCCGACCGATGGTCACCCTGTCCGCGGCGGTCGACAGCGTGAGCTCGCTACGCCGGACGTTGGGTCACCGTCGCGGGCCGGCGTCGGCTACGACATCGAGTGCGTCACTCACCGAGGCCCCCACCGAGTCGGCCGGCATCGACACCGAGGCCAAACCGACGACCGTCAACGGCGGCACCGATCTGAGCGACGGTAATAAGGCGGTGCCGCGCACGACGGCCCCGCAGTCGTCGGTGCAGCAGCAGGTCGAGACGTCGGTCACCGGAGTCCGCACGTCGTTGGACCGATTCGCCGACACCCTGCGCAAGGCGTTGAGCCCCTACCGGCCGCATCGACCGGCTGCCGCCGCGCCGGCCCCAGCGGCCCCGGCAGCATCCGCCCCAGACACGCCGTGATCCGGCCCCCGGGCGCGCAGTGGCAGAATTCGCGGAATGCGGATGTCAGCCAAGGCGGAATACGCCGTCCGCGCCATGATCCAGCTGGCGTCCGTCGACACCGGGTCGCTGGTGAAGACCGAAGACTTGGCGAAGGCCCAGGGCATCCCCGCGCAGTTCCTCGTCGACATCCTTTCTGATCTGCGCACCGACCGGCTGGTCCGCAGCCATCGCGGGCGCGACGGCGGCTACGAGCTGGGCCGCGCCGCCGCGGACATCAGCATCGCCGACGTGTTGCGCTGTATCGACGGCCCGTTGGCCAGCGTGCGCGACATCGGCCTCGGTGACCTGCCCTACAGCGGGCCGACGGCGGCACTGACCAATGTGTGGCGGGCCCTGCGCGCCAGCATGCGCTCGGTGCTCGAGGAGACCAGTCTGGCCGACGTGGCTGGCGGTCAGCTGCCCGACCACGTCGCCGATCTGGCCAGGGACTACCTCAAGCAGGAGGACCGGCGCGGGCACAGTGGCTGACGCGACGCCTCAGGCCCCGGAGCCGTAGGGCCTGGTCAGAATTTCCAGGAAGTGGCCGCCGGGATCGTTGAAGTAGATGCGCCGGCCACCGTCCATGCGGTTGACCTCGCCCGGCCTCGTCGCCTGCGGATCGGCCCAGTGCGGCACGTCACGATCGGTGATCTTGGCGTAGATCGCGTCGAAATCGTCCTCGGAGATCAGGAAGGCGTAGTGCTGCGGGCACACGGTTTCACCGGGCGCCACATCGGCGAAGTCGAGGGTGACCCCCCGTTCGAGGGGGACGGCGAGGAAGGGGCCCGCGGGCACCGGGTCCGGCAGCCCGAACAGCTCGGTCAAGAACCGGGCGGATTCGTGCTTGTCGCGCGCGGCGACGATCGTGTGATTCAACTCGATAGCCATTACCCTTGCCAGTCAAGCACTTTCGATATCGGCCCGCAATGAGCGCTTGCTTGCCTGGTCAGCGGGGCGCAATGCCGTACCGTCTGTTGCTTATGGCAACACCGCAGACCCGCGTCGAGGTGCTGGGCAATATCGGGCCCAACTGGTTCGCCTCGGTGATGGGCACCGGAATCGTGGCGACCGCGGGCGCGACACTGCCGGTTCACATTCCGGGGCTGCGCGGCTTCGCCGAGATCGTATGGGTGATCGCCGCGCTGCTGCTCGTCGTGCTGATCGCGGTCGTCGGACTGCACTGGCTGCGGCACCCGACCGTCGCGCGCACCCACGCCCGCAACCCACAGATGGCGCACTTCTACGGTGCGGCGCCGATGGCGCTGCTGACCGTCGGCGGCGGTGCGGTCCTGATCGGGCGCGACCTGATCGGTGAGCGGCTCGCCGTCGACCTGGACTGGGTGCTGTGGACGGCGGGCACCGTCGGCGGGCTGTTCACCGCGGTCAGCATTCCGTTTCTGATGTTCACCCAACACAATGTCGAGCCCGACGCCGCGTTCGGCGGCTGGCTGATGCCGGTGGTGCCGCCGATGGTGTCGGCGGCCACCGGCGCATTGCTGGTACCGCACATGGCGCCGGGCGCGGGCCGCACCACCATGCTCTACGGCTGCTATGCGATGTTCGGGCTGTCGCTGGTGGCGGCGTTCATCATCATCACGATGATCTGGAGTCGGCTGGCGCTCTACGGCACATCCGGTACCGCCAGGGTGCCCACCCTGTGGATCGTGCTCGGCCCGCTCGGCCAATCCATCACCGCCGCAGGCCTTCTCGGCCACGTTGCCGTCCTTGCCGTGCCGCCCGAGCTTGCCGAGAACCTGGACGCATTCGCGATCATCTTCGGGGTGCCAGTCTGGGGCTTCGCGGTGCTGTGGATCGCACTGGCCACCGCTCTGACCGTGCGCACCCTGCGGCGCGGCATGCCGTTCGCGCTGACCTGGTGGAGCCTGACCTTCCCGGTGGGCACCTTCGTCACCGGCACCACCCAGTTGGCCGTGCACACCGACCTGCCCGCGTTCGAGGTGGCGGCCGTTATCGCCTACGTCGGGCTGCTGGGCACATGGCTGCTGGTCGCGGTCCGCACCGCCCGCGGCAGCCTGCGCGGCAATCTGTTCAGCCCGCCGCCGAGCGCGGGCCCGATTCGGGCCCGCAAGGATCCCGTCCGCGACGCCCAAACCGACAATCGGGCGCGAAATCGGGAGTAGAACGCACCAAATCGTCGAGTTCGCGGTAGACAGGGGACCGTGCAGATAGGCATGACCTTGCCGGTGATGGAACCGGACCTCGACGCGACCATCCTCAAACGCTGGGCCACCACGATCGACGACGGGCCGTTCTCGTCGTTGTGCTGGGGCGAGCGGATCGCGTTCGCCAACCCCGACTCGCTGACGCTGCTGGGGGCGCTGTCGGGGTGGACCGAACGGGTGCCGCTGGTGGCTACCGTGATCGTTCCGCAGTTGCATGACCCGGTGATGCTGGCGAAGAGCCTCGCGACGGGAGATCTGCTCTGCGGGGGTCGGCTGACGGTTGGCATCGGGGTGGGCGGCCGTCACGAGGACTACCGCGCTGTCGGCGCCGACCCGAAGACGCAGACGATGCGGGACATGGCCGAGCGGGTGGCGATCATGCAGCGGGTGTGGGCGGGAGAGAAGATCACCGAATCGGTGCTGCCGGTCGGACCCCGGCCCGCCCGCGACGGTGGGCCGAGGCTGCTGGTCGGCACCACCGGGCCCAAGACCGTGCGCAGCGCCGCGCAGTGGGCCGACGGTCTGGCCGGCATCTCGATGGATCTCGATCTGGACAAGGAGACTGCGCTGTTCGACGTCGCCCGCGACGCCTGGGCGCAGGCAGGCAAGCCCAAACCGCATCTGGCAACGTCGTTTTGGTTCGCGCTCGGGGAGGGAGACGCTCCACGTGAGCAGGTGGTCCGGCATCTGCGCCACTACATGAACTGGATCCCGCGGGAGTTCGTCGACGCGATCGCGCCGACCACCGGTTGGGCCGGCACCGAGGAGGAGCTGGTCGCGGTGCTGCGCGGTTTCGCCGAGATCGGCACCAGCGAGGTGCACCTCATCCCGACCAGCACCGACATCGACCAGTTGAGGCGGGTCGCCGACCTGGTCGGCGACGTGACCGCGCACACCGGGGTTTCAGCATGACGCAGCCGTACGGCAACTATCAGATCGAGATCTACTTTCAGGGCCTCACCGGTACAGCGCCCAGCCTGCCGATGTCGTTCGCGGAGCTGGAAACCCGTGCTGCCCAAGCGCTTCCGCCGTCGGTGTGGTCGTACGTGGCCGGTGGTGCGGGCGACGAGCGCACCCAGCGGGTGAATGTCAGCGCGTTCGAACAGTGGGGACTGATCCCGCGGATGCTGGTCGGCGCCACCGAACGCGACCTGTCGGTCGAGCTGTGGGGCCGGCGCTGGCCCGCGCCGGTGTTCATGGCGCCGATCGGGGTGATGGGGCTGTGCACCCAGGACCACCACGGCGACCTGGCCGCCGCGCGGGCGGCTGCCCGTACCGGGGTGCCGATGTGTGTCTCGACGTTGACGATGGATCCTCTCGAGGATGTCGCTGCTGAATTTGGGGACACCCCAGGGCTTTTCCAGCTGTACACCCCGACCGACCGGGAGATGGCGGAGAGCTTCATCCACCGTGCCGAAACCGCCGGGTACACCGCGATCGTGGTGACGCTGGATACCTGGGTGCCCGGTTGGCGGCCGCGGGACCTCTCAACGGCCAACTTCCCGCAGCTGCGCGGCATGTGCCTGGCCAACTACATCAGCGACCCGGTCTTCCGCGCCAAGGTCGACGCCGACATCGACGCCGACCCGCGCAACGCGGTGTTGGCTTGGGTCAGCAACTTCGGAAACTCGTTGACGTGGAACGACTTGACGTGGTTGCGGTCGGCGACATCGCTGCCGTTGATCCTCAAGGGCATCTGTCATCCCGACGACGCCCGGCGTGCGATCGATGCCGGCGTCGACGGCATCTACTGTTCCAACCACGGCGGCAGGCAGGCCAACGGCGGTGTGCCCGCCGTCGACTGCCTGCCCGACGTGGTCGCGGCCGCCGGTGACGTGCCGGTGCTGTTCGACTCCGGGATCCGCTCCGGCGCCGACATCGTCAAGGCTCTGGCGTTGGGCGCCAAGGGCGTCGGCGTCGGCAGGCCGTACGCGTACGGGGCGGCGCTGGGCGGCACCGACGGCATCGTGCATGTGTTGCGCTCACTGCTCGCCGAGACCGACTTGATCATGGCGATCGACGGCTACCCGACGCTGGCCGATCTGACCCCCGATTCGCTGCGGCGCGTGCGATGAGTGAGCCGATGCCGCAACCGTCGACCAGAGTCAGCCGCCTGCCGGAGAAGCAGAGCACCGACCGGGTACGTCTTGACGAGCTGCTCGACGCGACACCGCTGGCGACGATCGCGCTGATCCGCGACGGCCATCCGGTGATCTTTCCGATCGGCTTCGCCCGGATCGGTGACGAGTTGGTGATCCACGGTTCGACGGGTTCGCCGTGGCTGCGGCAGCTCGCCGACGGTGCGCCGGCCGCGGTGTCGGTCACAGCGCTCGACGGAGTCCTGGTGGCCCGCAGCGGATTTGAATCCTCGTTTCAGTTCCGCAGCGCGACACTGTTTGGCAGCTTCGAGCCGATCTCGGGGCCCGACAAGGTGCACTACCTCGAGACGCTGACCGACACCTTCATCCCCGGCCGGGTCGCCGAACTGCGGCCCAGCACGCGCAAGGAGCTGGTCGCGACGATGGTTCTGAGAATGCCGATCGCCAACTGGTCGCTCAAAGTCGGTGACGGATGGCCCGAAGACGGCGAGGAGGACGTCGCCGCCGGCGCGTGGGCGGGGGTGGTGCCGTTGATCACTGTCTACGGCGACCCACGGCGCGCGCCGGACTGCGATCCTGCTGTCCCGGTGCCGCCGTCGGTCAGGGCGCTGTCTGGCGAGCTGTCGAATCGGCGGGGGAGACAGCTTCCTTAGCAAGAGGTTTCGGCCGGAGGATGTAACTGAACGCCAAAGCGATGATGCCGATGACCACGCACGTCCAAAATGCGTGCTGGAACGTGGAATCGGTGCCGGAGCCGACAATCGGCCCCGCCCAGGCGAATCCCAACGAAAAGCCGATGCCATAGCTGGCGTTGGACAGGCCTGGCAGGGTGCCGGGCTCCTCATCGGATGCCTGAAGTACACCCAACGACATCAGCGGCGTGTGTATGACTGCGGAGCAGGTGATTCCGAACACCACCATGAGAGCCACGATCGCCCATTTGTTGTCGGCGAAGACGGCCATCAGCGCGATGACCACGATCGTGGCAAGGATCCCGGCGCGCAGCACCGTGACAAAGCCGATCCGGACGGCGAGTCTGCCGACGAACGGCGACGTGATGACCTGGATGACCGCAGCAGGGGTGAGGAACAACAACGCGGTCGTCGTGGCGTTGAGCCCGAAGCCGGAATCCGGATCTTCGGCCAGGCTGGGAATGACGAACGCCTGAATCACCATGAACGACCCCACGATCAGGATCGTGACGACGATCAGCGGCCACGCCTCCCGGGACCGAATGTGTTTGAGCCCGACGACGGGATGCTCGACGCGGTTGTTGCTCACGACCAGCGCCGCGAAGGTGACGCCGGTGATGGCCAGCCAGACCAGGGTCGGCGTCGACGTCCATCCGCCGTGCCCGCCGTTGTTCATGAACATGGCGAGGCCGCCGACGCTCGATGCGATGAACACCGCACCGATCCAGTCCATTCGGCCTTCCGAGCGCCAGGTGGCGTCGTCGGCGGGAACCCATTTCCACGCGAAGACCACGGCAATCAGGCCAACGACGGTGGTGAGCATGAAGATCGAGCGGTAGCCCCAGACATCGGTCATGATGCCGGCGAGAAAGGCGTCCCCGCCGGCTATTCCGCCGTTGATGGATGCCATCAACCCACAGCACACGCCGAAGGTCGTGCCGCTGACCCGGGCCCGCAGAATCATGAAGCCCAGGCCGTAGGTGATGTTCGAGGCGCCCTGCAGGAATCGGCCCACCATGACAATCGGCAGCGAGGTACTCAGGCACAGCACCGTCCCTACACAGCAGAGGATGAGGATGCCGACCAGGACACGCTTGCGCCCGATGTAGTCACTCCATCGAATCAACACCACGTTGGCGATCGCGCCGGCGAGGAAGAATGGAGTCGACATGGCGGCGAACGCGCCGGCGCCCAGCGTTTCGTTGATATCGCGGACGGCCGGCGAGAGCATGGTGGCGTTCAGCGAGAACGACATGACAGCGAAGATCAGCGCCGCGACCAGAAGGACAATCTGTCTGCGGGACAGGGAATCGGTCTCGAGAGACCGGGGTGGCTGACTCACGATTGCAGCATCGTAAGTGAGAACGGGGTTCCGCGCCGGGCTTCAGCGAGGGCCGCGCGGACCCAACAGCGAGCGCCAGAAACTCCGGAACCACTCCGGGAACACGGTGTCCTCGGTGCGGTGCTCTGCCGGCGGGGCCGTCGTCGGCTCGCCGGGGTCCGGGTCGGGGGTGTCGTCGCGGTCGATCACGGTGAGCTCACCGTAGCGAAGTATGCGCTAGGCGGGCAGTTCATCGGGCGGTTGTGCGGCGATGCCCGCCAACCATTCCGCGCTGACCGTGAGGTCGTCGAGTTGGCGGTCGATTCCGTCGATGCGGTGTGTCAGCTCGCGCAACTGCCGCGCCAACTCGGCCCGTTCCCTGACCAATTTCGTCCGCAATCGCTCGACCATCACCAACAGTGACTGAGCTTCTGAGCTCGTGGGCGTCTCGGCGGTCGCGGTCATGGCGTCTCCTGTGGCAGAGATGAGCTATCCCTATACCCCCAGTTCGTGTTCGTTAGACATCAAACTTTTGACTCCCGGCCACATCGATCGCCGAACGCCGCCCGCGCGGTAGCTCCTAAGCGGTCGATCCGTCGGACCGGTTCCGCGTAGCCCCGGTGCGGGCCGCGATCAGGTGCAGGATCAGCCCGACCGCGAGCAGGATGCCCGCGAACATCCACACCGTGGCGCTCTGTTGGGTGAGCAACAGCACGCAGGACGCCACGCCGAGCACCGGCACGGCTGTCCAGACCCGGAAGTGCCGGTGCGGCACCGTGTCTCGACGCAACACCAGCACCGAGACGTTGGTCGAGATGAACACGAACAACAGAAGCAGCACAACGGTTTCCGCCAGTGTGGACAGGTCGCCGATCAGGGTCAGCAGCATCGCCACCGCTGTGGTGGCGATGATCGCTGCCCACGGCGTGCGCCGGTGGGACAACACCGCTCCGAGCGCGCTGGGCAGGAGGCGGTGCTCGGCCATGCCGAAGGTCAGCCGGCTCGCCATGATCATCGTCAGCAGCGCACCGTTGGCCACCGCGATGAGCGCGATGAGGCTGAACACTGTGTCCGGGATGCCGACGCCCGAGGCTGCGACGACCGACAACAGCGGGCCCGACGATTCCGAAAGCTCCTCGGACGGTAGCGCGATCGCGCTGGCCAAGCCGACCAGCACGTAGACCACACCCGCCGTGATGAGCGCACCGAACAACGCGCGCGGATATACCCGGCTGGGATCACGGATCTCCTCGGCCACATTGGCCGAGGTCTCGAACCCGACGAAGGAGTAGTACGCCACGATCGCCGCGCCGAGGATCGCCATCGCGGGGGATGAGCCGGGCGGGAACTGCGTGACGCGGGAGACGTCGCCGCCCCCACGGCCCACCATGACCGCGACCGCGACCACGACGATGACCAGACCGCTGAGCTCGATGACGGTCATCACCGTGTTGCTCTTGACCGACTCGCTGATACCTCTGGCGTTGAGGCAGGCCACCAAGAGCAGGAAGACCAGCGCGGCCGGCACCGCCGGGACGTCGATGAACGTGCGCAGGTAATCGCCGGCGAAGGCCAGCGCCAAGCCCGCCGCGCTGGTCACCCCCGCCGCCAGCATGCTGAACCCGACGAGGAACGAGATGGCCGGACGGCGGAAGGCTCGCTCGGCGAAGACCGCCGCACCGCCGGCGCGGGGATACTTCGTCACCAGCTCGGCATAGGAACCGGCTGTGCACAGGGCGAGCAGCATCGCCACGAGCAGCGGCGCCCACAACACCCCGCCGACCTTGTCGGAAAGCACACCCATCAGGGCGTAGACCCCCGCGCCGAGCACGTCGCCCAGGATGAACAGGTACAGCAGCGGGCCGGTGATCTTCCGCTTCAGCTTGGTGTCGGTGGCGTTCGCCACCGTGTCGGTAACCATGGCGTTGGTAATAGCCACTCAACGGCGGAAAAATGCCGACAACTCAGGCGAGAATGCGATCGGCTTCCCGCAGCCCGCTCAGGTAGGCGCCGTGAACGGTGCCGAACCAGTCGGGGTTGGTGGCCTCGCCCGCGAACATCAGGCGCTCGCCGACGGGCTCGCCGAGGGTGTGCATATCGTCGGGGCTCGATCCGACCGCGAGGAAACTGTAGGAGCCGCGGGCATACGGATCGCTTCCCCACCGCGTGACGATCGAACCGGTCGGCTTCGGTGCGCCGATGGCGGCTACCAGTTCATCGACGGATGCCCGAACCGACATCGATTCGCGCGACCACGCGGCCTGCCCGCCGCGCAGTCCGACCAGCAGTGGTTTACCGGCGAAGACCAGTCCGTTGACCAGGTCGGTGACGGGTTGGTTGGTTCCGACGAGTCCGATCATCGGTGTGGATTGCGGCCAGAACGGCGCGTCGAAGGCGAGGGCGACCTTGTTCAGCAGGCCGAACCCGAGCCGCTCGATAGCGCCGCGTTTGGCCTCGGGAAGCGGCGGGTCGAACGCGATGGTTTCGGCTTTGAGCACCCCGAGCGGGACGGTCACGATCACTCGGTCGGCGGTCACCTCGCCCCGTGAGGTGTCGATGTGCACCTGATCGCCGCCGTACGAGATCCGGGTGACTTCGGTGCCACGGCGGATGTCGAGGCCGTCGGCGAGGTGCTGGGAGAGCTGCGTGTAGCCGCCGGGCAGGATGACGTCGGGCCCGCTGAACTGTCCTTCACTGCCGAGCCAGCGCAGCGACATCTGATCGGGGTCGGCCGCGTACTCACCGGCGATGCGGGAGGTGACGTTCCACGCGACCAGCGGATCGTCGAGGTCCGCGATCCCCTCCAGTCCGTCGGCCACCGACTCCGTCGCCGCGGCATCGCCGCTGAGCTCGTCGAGCCGGTGGGCGATCCGATGCCAGGCCTCGACCGACGCCGCGGCGGCCTTCGGGTCGACTTCGCGGTGATCCTCGAGCAGGACGAAATCCTCGAAGTCGGTGGCCACCGTCGTGGCCCCGACGATCTTGGCGAGCTCGGTGAGCGGGTTGTTCTCGGTGCCGTGGATCCACGACGCACCGATATCGATCGGCACACCCAGGGACGTGTCGGTCAGCGTCCGCCCGCCGATTCGCTCTCTGGCCTCGAGCACCGTGACGCGCCCGCCGGCATCGGCCAGCTTGCGTGCCGCCGCGAGGCCGGCGAATCCCGCGCCTACCACCACGACGTGGTCGCGGCGCGTGTCGTCCGCACCGCATGCCGGCACCAACGGGGCGACCGCGAGCGCGCCGAAGCCCAACATGAACCCGCGCCGCCCGACCGCACGCATGGCGCAGACGCTAGCCGTTCGCCGGGTCCGCCACGTCTGATCGGCCCATCTCACCTCGTCGTTCGTCCCTGGTTGACCACCAACCTTTGCTATGCACTAACCGTGCACTCCGCGCCGTCCGACTCGCCGCTGCCCGAGACCGGGTCGTCCGTGGTGGTGCGGTGTCGACGACTGGTCGGTAATCCGGTCTTCGAGACCGCGATCGTGGTCGTGATCGTGCTCAACGCGGCGATCCTCGGCCTGGAAACCTTCACTACGGTCACGGCGGGCTATGACCACGCATTCGACATCGCCTACAACGTCATCCTCGGGATCTACGTCGTCGAGCTGCTCATCCGGTTCACCGCGGCCGGTGGGGACGTCGGGACATTCGTCAAGAACCGGTGGAACGTTTTCGACTCCGTCGTGATCGCGGCGTCCTTCGTACCCGGACTGCGGGCGACTGCGATGCTGCTGCGCCTGGTCCGGCTGGCGCGGATCGTGCGCATCATCCGCTTCCTACCGGACCTCCACGTCGTCATCGGGGCGATCGCCAGGAGTATCCCCGGCGTGGCCTCGCTCGCGGCGGCCACCGCGCTGCTCATCTATATCTACGGGATGCTCGGGTGGATCCTGTTCGCCAGCCACGACCCGGAGCACTACGGGAACATCGGCCGGGCGATGCTGACGATGTACGTCATGCTCACGCTGGAGAATCTGCCCGACAACATCGACATGGGTCTGCAGGTCTCGCCGTGGACGGTCCTGTTCTTCATCAGCTACACGGTGATCTTGAGCTTCCTGGTCTTCAACCTGTTCATCGGCATCGTGTTGAACTCGATGGAGGAAGCGCGGGCCGCCGACCGCCGGAAGCACGAGACCGATGACCTGCTGGAACGAATGAGGGCCGCACGTCAGGCACTCGAAGATGCCGAACGCGAGCTGCAGCGAGCCCACCGCGACGACCGAACGTAGCGCCCGCAGCTGATGGATCACCGGTGAGTTCAGGCGTTTCCCGCACCGCGCATGAGCACCGTGATTAACTGGCGTCTTCTCAAGAGAACGTGGTTGTGGCAAATAGAAGGGCGCCGATCGATGAATGCAGCACAGTGCTTACGACGAGTTGTCGTTGTCGGAGGTCTGTCGGCGGCGATTCCGTTATCACTCGCAACGACCGCTTCCGCGGATCCGATTATGGACGCGCTGGCTAACACGACATGCACCTACACCCAGGTGACCTCGGCGTTGAACGCCCAGGCGCCGGCGCTGGGTCAGCAGCTCAGCGCACGGCCGGATATGCAGGCCAACATCCAACAGTTCCTGGCGATGCCGGTGGACCAACGGCAGCAGGCGCTCGCACAACAGCAAGCAGTCAACCCAGCGCTGAACGCGCTCATCTTCGCCCAGATCGGCCCGCAGATTACCCAGGTCGCGAACACGTGCATGAATTACTGACTCCGCATTTGGCCGGTTTGGACGGGCGATCGCGCGCGCTGCGCAGGCCAGCGCAACCGCACACCGTAAACAGGGTTATGCAATTTCTGTGAGGTCGTGATTCGCCGGATTCAGCCCGGCGCGGTTCCTGGGAATTGCGCACGACGGCTTTTGCTGCGCTGCCGAGAGCCCCAAACATGGAAGTGACGAAAATCGTGCCAGCGACGTGTCATTTCGGCAACGGAGGTGCCGGGCGGGGGCGTAGGGTCCTCCCAGAGTTACCGCCGGGTAGGCCGTCGGCCCGCCGAACGTGTTCTAAAACCAAGATTTGTCGCGCGCGTAAAGCTAGAGTCGCACCTCATGCAGGCGACGTTGGCTAACTCTCATCCGACTAATGGCGCCGCTCTGGCGTTCCGTGATGGGTCCGACGTCACCGAGGCGCTCGCCGCCATCCGGAGGCCGGTGGCCGTCGTGGGTTCGGCCCACGGACCGCGCACCGTGCTACTCGACGGTCCGGGAGTGCTGACACCGGAGCTGATGCGCCACGACGTCCTGGCGGTCCTGCCGCCCATCTATCCCGAGTGGCTCGGCGACCGGAGCTTCACCGCGACGCACGGCGTGCGGTTCCCGTACGTGATCGGCGAAATGGCCCGTGGCATCGCCACCCCGCAGATGACCATCGAGGGTGTGCGGGCCGGCGTGATGGCGTTCTACGGCAGCGCCGGCCTGGACTTGGCCACCGTGGAAGCCGGTGTGCTGGAGATCCAGCGTGCGCTGGGCCGCGACTCCATCGGCTGGGGCGCCAACCTGATCCACAACATCCAGAGCGACGGCGTCGAGCTGGCTACGGTCGACCTGTTCCACCGGCTCGGTGTCCGCTACGTCTCGGCGTCGGCCTTCATGCGCCTCACCCCGGCCATCGTTCTGTACGCCGCCAAAGGCCTGCGCCGCGATGCGAACGGGCAGATTGTCCGGGCCGGGCACATCTTCGCCAAGGTGTCCCGCGATGAGGTTGCGCGCCAATTCCTTTCACCCGCTCCCGAGGCGATGCTGCAGGCGCTCGTCGCCGAGGGACGGCTGACCGCCGAAGAGGCCGCACTGGCCGGCACGATCCCGATCGCCGAAGACATCACCGCCGAAGCGGATTCGGGCGGCCACACCGACAACCGGGCGTTGACCGTGCTGCTGCCGCGGCTGATCAGCCTGCGCGACGAGATCGCGGCCACCTATGGGTACCCGGTGCTGCCGCGCGTCGGCGCGGCAGGCGGGTTGGGGACACCGGCCGCGGTCGCGGCTGCCTTCGCCGCCGGGGCGGCCTACGTGCTGACCGGTTCGGTCAACCAGTCCGCGGTGGAGAGTGGGCTCTCGCCGGACGCGCGGACACTGCTGGGGCTGGCCGAATCGACCGATGTGGCGATGGCGCCCGCAGCCGACATGTTCGAAATGGGCGTAACCGTCCAGGTTCTCAAGCGCGGCACGATGTTCGCCCAACGCGGCCACCGGCTGGCCGACTTCTACCGCCGCTACAACTCACTCGAGGAAGCTCCCCCGGAGGAGCTCAAGAACCTCGAGACCACGGTGCTCGGCCGCAGCGTGGCCGACATCTGGGCGGACACCGAGGCGTTCTTCGCCAACAGTGACCCGCGTCAGGTGGAGCGCGCGGCCGTCGATCCGAAACATCGGATGGCGCTGGTATTTCGCTGGTACCTGTTCACGGGTTCGCAGTGGGCTCGGGACGGCAACACGGCTCGCCGCGGCGATTACCAGATCTGGTGCGGGCCCGCGATGGGGGCCTTCAACCAATGGGTCCGGGGAAGCTTCCTCGAACCGGTCGAGGCGCGCACGGTTCGCCAGATCGCGCTCAATCTGTTGGAGGGAGCAGCAACGGTGACCCGTGCCGGACAGCTGCGCGCCGCAGGCGTCACGATGCCCGTGTCCTCCTTTGATTTCCGTCCACGTCCTCTCGGATAAGGGTTATCTTGACTGACAACACGCACCAGCCCACTGCTACTCCTATCGCGGTAGTCGCCATGTCGGCGATCTACCCGGGTGAGTCTGGGCTCGACGGCTTCTGGCGCACCATCACCACCGGCCGGGACGCCATCGGCGACGTGCCACCCTCGCACTGGCTGATCGAGGACTACTTCGATGCCGACCCCAAGGCGCCGGACCGCACCTACTGCAAGCGTGGTGGCTTCATCGACCCCGTGAGCTTCGATCCGGTGCAATTCGGCCTGCCGCCCAACGCTTTACCGTCGACAGACACCGGACAGATTCTCGCCCTGGTCGCCGCCAGACGGCTGCTCGACGAGGTGCAGCGGTCCGGCGCGGAGGTCGACCTCGACCGAGTGGACGTGGTACTCGGGGTGGCCTCGACGACCGAACTCGTGGTCCAGATGGGTTCGCGGATGCAGCGGCCGATCTGGCGGAAAGCCCTGTTGGAGAACGGCTTGTCGGAGTCCGAGGCAGACGAGATCTGCCAGGACATCGCCGATCACTACGTGCCGTGGCAAGAGAGCACCTTCCCGGGCCTGCTCGGCAACGTCATCGCCGGGCGGGTCGCCAACCGACTGAACCTGGGCGGTGCCAACTTCGTCACCGACGCCGCCTGCGCGAGTTCGCTTTCGGCGCTGCAGTCGGCATTGCACCGGCTGTATCTGCACGAGTCCGATGTGGTGCTGACCGGCGGCGTCGACGCACTCAACGACGTGATGATGTACATGTGCTTCTCGAAGACACCGGCGTTCTCGGCGACCGGTGACTGCCGCCCGTTCTCCGACGGCGCCGACGGCACCATCATCGGCGAAGGTGTCGGCATGCTGGCGCTCAAGCGGCTCGCCGACGCCGAACGCGACGGCGACCAGATCCACGCGGTCATCCGCGGGCTGGGGTCGTCGTCCGACGGGCGTGCCTCCAGCGTGTACGCCCCCCGTTCCGAGGGACAGGCCAAGGCGCTGCGCCGCGCGTACGAGCGCGCCGGCTACGACCCCTCGACGGTCGAACTGGTCGAGGCGCACGGCACCGCGACCAAAGCGGGTGACGTCGCCGAGTTCGCCGGACTGAAGTCGGTGTTCACCGACACCTCGGCGCGGATTGCGCTGGGCTCGGTGAAATCCCAGATCGGTCACACGAAGGCCGCGGCAGGTGCCGCCGGCCTCATCAAGGCCGTTCTTGCGCTGCAGCATTCGACCTTGCCGGGAACGTTGAAGGTAGATCGTCCGAATCCGGCGCTGGGACTGGAGGACTCGCCGTTCTACGTCAACGCGCAGACCCGGCCCTGGGTTCGCAAGGGGGACCAGCCCCGACGTGCCTCGGTCAGTTCGTTCGGCTTCGGCGGCAGCAACTTCCATGTGACGCTCGAGGAATACCAGGGCGAGCATCGGGCCAAGCGGTTGCGGACCCTGCCCAGCGAACTCGTGGTGCTCAGCGCGCCGTCGCCCGCTGATCTGCAGAAGCGGGCCGCCGACATCGCCGCAGCTGCCCGCTCCGGGGAAAGCCTGGCCCGCATCGCGTTCGACGCCGCCGAAGCGTTCGACGCCGCGCAGCATGCCCGCGCTGGGTTGGTCGCGACCGATGTCGAATCGCTCGCGGCGACGGCAGACCGGTTGAGCGCTGCGCTTGCCGACGGCACCGCCGCAACGCTCAAGGACGCCAATATCGCGGTCGGCTTCGGCCCGGCGCGCGAGGGCAAGACGGCGTACCTGTTCCCCGGACAGGGCAGCCAATACGTCGGGATGGGCGGCGACCTCGCACTCGCCTTCCCCGAAGCGCTCGCGGTCTGGGACGGGCTCGAGGGCGATCTCGCCGATCTCCCCAGGGTGGTGTTCCCGGAACCGGTGTTCGATGCCGAGGCGGCCGACGCCCAGAAGAAGGAACTCACCGCGATGGCCAACGCGCAGCCGGCCATCGCTGCGACCAGCCTGGCTCAGCTCGCGCTGCTCGACCTGCTCGGGGTGAGCGCCGACGCGGCAGCAGGCCACAGCTTCGGTGAGGTCACCGCGCTGGCCGCCGCGGGCGTGCTGCCGACCGAGAGCCTGGTCGAGACGGCCCGTACTCGCGGCACGCTGATGAACGAAGCCGGCCAGGGCAAGGACGGCGCGATGCTGGCCGTGACGGCGACGGCCGACGAGGTCCGGGCGCTGCTGGCCACGGCGCCGGAGTCCGGGTCTCTGGTGATCGCCAACGACAATGCGCCGACCCAGGTGGTGCTGGCCGGTTACGAGACGGATATCGCGTGGGCGCAGACCGCGGCAAAAGCCAAGGGCTGGACGGCCGTTCGCCTTCCAGTGGCCTCGGCGTTCCACTCCGAGATCGTGGCCGCGAGCAGTGCTCCGCTCACGGCGTACCTGAAGACGCTGAAGATCGGGCAGCCCAACTTCCCGGTCTACGCAAACGCCACCGCGCAGGTCTACAGCGAGGACGTCGCCGTGCAACTCGGCGATCAGGTTCAGCAGGTGGTGCGGTTCCGCGAGATGATCGAGGCGATGGCCCGTGATGGGGTCACTCGCTTCATCGAAGTCGGTCCGAGCCGGGTGCTGACCGGCCTGGTCGGAAAGATCTTGGGCGACTCGGCGCACTTCGCGGTGGCGCTCGACGACCCGAAGGCCGATGGTTTGCGCGGCTGGCATCGCGGACTTGCGGCGCTGGCCGCCGACGGTGTCGCGCTGAATCTCGATGCACTCTTCGACCATTACGAGGAGCCGGTGAAATTCGTTCCGGCGCCCAAGCATGCCGTCAAGGTTGGCGGGGCGAACCTCGGCAAGCCGTATCCGCCTGCCGACGGGAAGGTGTCGATCACTCCGAAGCGCACCCGGGTCAGCGCACCCAACGCAGCGCCTGCAGCCGTCACCGCGCCTGCACCCAGCCCGGCCGTTCAACGCATGGCTGCCCCCGTGGCGCAGGCACCGGCACCGGTGGTGCAGCAGCCCACACCGGCGGACCAGGCGGCGCCCGTGCTGCAGGCCGCGGTCGTCGCGCAGCAGCCCGAGCAGGTACACGCCGAGGTCATCGAGGCACCGTTGTCCGGCGATGTCTGGAGCGTCATCGACAGCATCCAGAAGGAGACCGCCGAGCAGCACCAGCGCTACATGGATGTCGTGACACGAAGCCATCAGGCGTTCCTGGATATGTCCACGCAGATGATGGCCCACATCGTGGGCGATCCCGGGACGGTCGTGTCCGCGCCGAGGACGGTGCCGAGCCCGGCGCCGCAGCCGACACCGGTGGCCGCTGCACCGGTGATCGCACCGCCGGTGGCCGTCACCCCGGTCGCGCCGCCGCCGGTCGTCACACCCGCCCCGGCCGTCCTGGCGCCGACACCCGCCCCTGCACCGGTGGCCACGCCCGTCGCTTCGGCGCCGGCTGGTCCGGCTGCGGGTGATGTTGTGTTGTCGATTGTTTCGGAGAAGACGGGTTATCCGGTGGACATGCTCGGGTTGGGCATGGAGATGGAGGCCGAGCTCGGGATCGATTCGATCAAGCAGGTCGAG
>JAEZIA010000392.1 GCA_023416315.1 Actinomycetes bacterium | reverse complement strand
GTACATCAGCGAGGATCCCCGCCGAATCCGGTTCGCGTCATCGCTGCCTGCCCTGCTGGCCGGCGGCGGCGTCGACACCCGCATCGACCCCGTCGCGCTACATCACTACCTGACGTTCCATTCGGTGGTCCCCGCGCCGCGCACCATCCTGTGTGGCGTCCGCAAGCTCGCACCCGGCACACTGCTGGCGATCGAACCGGACGGCAGGCGACGTGAGATCACCTACTGGTCCCCGGATTTCACCCGGCGCGAGGACCGAGCGGACTGGAGCGAACGGGACTGGGAGGACGCGGTTCTCGACGCGCTGCGCACCGCCGTCAAACGTCGGCTGGTCGCCGACGTGCCGGTCGGCTGCCTGCTCTCCGGCGGCGTTGACTCCAGCTTGATCGTCGGCCTGCTGTCCGAGGCCGGCCAGCACGGGCTGTCGACCTTCTCTATCGGGTTCGAGTCGGTCGGCGGTGTCAAGGGCGACGAGTTCGTCTACTCCGACATCGTGGCCGAGCGGTTCGGCACCGATCACCACCAGATCCGAATCGACCCCGCGCGCTTGCTGCCCGC
The DNA here is from genome assembly GCA_023416315.1 of Actinomycetes bacterium. Classification (GTDB taxonomy): domain Bacteria; phylum Actinomycetota; class Actinomycetes; order Mycobacteriales; family Mycobacteriaceae; genus Mycobacterium. The sequence goes on along the minus strand of JAEZIA010000392.1, from coordinate 11,899 downwards.
CCTGGAAGGGGCGATCGGCGCCATGAGCGAGCCGATGGTCTCCCACGACTGCGTGGCGTTCTATCTGCTCAGCCAGGAAGTGTCCAAGCACGTCAAGGTGGTGCAGTCCGGTCAGGGCGCCGACGAGGTGTTCGCCGGCTACCACTGGTATCCGCCGATGGCCGAACCCGACGCCGCCAGCATCGACGGCTCGGTGGCCCGCTACCGCAACGCGTTCTTCGACCGCGACCACGAGGGCGTCGCCGCGCTGCTGTCCGACGAGCGGCTCAGCGGCCGCGAAGATCCCAGCTTGACGTTCGTTGCCGAGCATTTCGCACAGCCCGGCGCGCAGACCGGGGTGGACCGCGCACTTCGTCTCGATACCACCGTGATGCTGGTCGACGATCCGGTCAAACGCGTCGACAACATGACGATGGCCTGGGGTCTGGAAGGTCGGGTGCCGTTCCTCGACCATGAACTCGTCGAGCTGGCGGCGACCTGCCCACCGGAGCTCAAGACCGCGCACGGGGGCAAGGGAGTGCTGAAAGAGGCTGCCCGGCAAGTGATCCCGGCCGAGGTGATCGACCGGCCCAAGGGGTACTTCCCGGTGCCTGCACTCACTCACCTGGAAGGTCCGTACCTGGAGATGGTCCGCGACGCACTGTATGCGCCACAGGCCAAGGAGCGTGGCCTGTTCCGGCCCGATGCCGTCGAGCGGTTGCTGGCCGACCCGAACGGGCGGCTGACCCCGCTGCGGGGCAACGAACTATGGCAGATCGGACTTCTCGAGCTATGGCTGCAGCAACACGGAATCACGGGGCCGGCAGCATGACCCAGCGAACGGCCGAGGGCGAAACGCGCGGCGGCACAGCACACACCGAAGCCATCACCCTGAGCTTGCACGAGGCCTCACCCGAGGAGCTGGTCCGGGAGATGGCCGACAACACGGTCCTCGAACTGGGTTGGGGCCGACTGATTTTCGGGCAGACGTTCGAAGACCCCGACAAGCTGGCCGCGGTGCTGCAACAGGAGGAGCAGGGCCGCCGCGACATCTGCATCTATGCCCGCGAGTCGCACGTGCTGGTGGCCAAGTCACCGGCCGAGCTGTTCATCGACCCCAGCCACACATACCGGTGGCGGCTGCACGCCGACGACCCCCAAAGTCCGGAGCCGGTCGGGTTCTCCGTGCGCCCCCTGCGCGACCACGCCGAAGCCGACGAGATGAATCGGGTGTACGTACGCTGCGCAATGGTGCCCGCCCCGACCGAGCTGATCTGGAACAACCACCTGCACTGCGATGCGGTGCAGTACCTGGTCGCCGTCCGCGACGACGATGGCTCGGTGGTCGGCACGGTCACCGGCGTCGACCACAAGCGGTTGTTCAACGATCCCGAGGACGGCTCGAGCCTGTGGTCACTGGCCGTCGACCCGACCGCCAGCCTGCCCGGCATCGGCGCTGCCCTCACCCGCACGCAGGCCGCGATCTTCCGTGAACGCGGCCGCGCCTACCTGGACCTCTCGGTGGCCTACGACAACGAGGCCGCGATCGCGCTGTATGAGAAGCTCGGCTTTCAGCGGGTACCGGTGCTGGCCGTCAAGCGCAAGAACGCGATCAACGAACCGCTGTTCACCCCGGCGCGGGAAACCGTCGACGACCTCAATCCGTACGCGCGGATCATCGCCGACGAGGCCATGCGCCGCGGCATCCACATCGAGGTCCTCGACGCCGAAACCGGCGAGATGCGGTTGTCGTTCGGCGGGCGCAGCGTGGTCACCCGCGAGTCGTTGAGCGAATACACCTCCGCGGTGGCGATGAGCCGCTGCGACGACAAGCGGCTGACCCGCCGCATCGTCTCGGAGGCCGGCATCGTCGTGCCCAAGGGCAGGCTGGCCACGTTCGACGCCGAGGATCACGCCTTTTTGGCCGAGGTGGGCGACGTCGTCGTCAAACCGACCCGCGGCGAACAGGGCAAGGGCATCACGGTCGGCGTGGACAGCGACGAGGCACTTGACGCCGCACTGGCCCGCGCCCGCGAACAGCACCCCGAGGTGCTCATCGAACAGCGCGCCCCCGGCGACGATCTGCGCCTGGTGGTCATCGACGGCAAGGTGATCGCGGCGGCGCTGCGCAAACCTGCCGCGATCATCGGTACCGGCAAGCACACCATCCGAGAACTGATCGAGACCCAGAGCCGACGGCGCGCAGCCGCCACCGGCGGCGAATCCCGCATTCCGCTGGACGACGTCACCGAAGCGACTGTCGCCGAGGCCGGCTGGTCGTTCGATGACGTTCTGCCCGAAGGCGAGCGGCTTCGGGTGCGCAAGACGGCCAACCTGCATCAGGGCGGCACCATTCACGATGTGACGGCGATCGTGCATCCGGAGTTGTGCCGGGTGGGCGTGGCGGCCGCCGAGGCGATCGGCATCCCGGTCACCGGTATCGATCTGTTGGTGCCGGACGTGACCCGCGATGAGTACGTGTTCGTCGAAGCCAATGAACGTCCGGGGCTGGCCAACCACCAGCCGCAGCCGACCGCACAGGCGTTCATCGACTTCCTGTTCCCGGGACAGCCGGGTCTACCGCAGGCCTGGAGTCCCCAGGAGGCAACCGACGCGCCGCCTCGGTGAATTCACCAGGTGCTGGTACGTAGCACGATCTCGGCGGCCAGTTGCGCGGTGGACTCCGCCGCGTTGCGTCGACCGGTGAACTCGACCACGCGGTAATCGCTGTAGACGTAGCGCTGACTGGCGCGGGCCAGTGCCCGCGCGGCGGGCGTACTCACCAGTGCGGTGGTGTTGATCTCCACCGGCGGACAGTCCTCGTCGCGCACCACACCGTTCTGGTCGGGCACCCGCGGGTGGCCGCGGTCGACCACCACCAGACCGGTGAACCGGTCGAGGCGGGTCGCGGCGAGTTCCCACGCCAGTTCGGCACCGGCGCGGTCCCCCACCAGAATTCCCCAGCGGACGTCGAGGGCATCGAGGATGCCCACCACCGCCTTGGGATGCATCCGCGGGTCGGCGCCGATCACCACCGTCTTCACCGAAGCTGTGTGCAGCCGCTGACAGACCCCGTCGTAAGCCGCCGGGGCATGCTGGGCGGCACCCAGTACGACGACGTAGGGGCCCTTCTCCGGACCGGTCACACTGACCGGGACGGGGAACCCATCGACAGTCACCATTGTCGAAGGCATTTCGCTACGTTACTTCGAAAGTGGCTTCCGGGAGGCAGTTTTCCCAGGGTTGCTGGTCTCATGCTCAGGTGGCTTGACGGATTTTGACAACTTGCTTTGCGAAAACATCTAGGAACGTCTGTGGCAGTGACGCTTTGGCGTCGATGCTCGGATCAGGTGTCGGGAAAGCGATTCCGAAGACTCCGTATCTGCCCACATTCTGGAACGCCATGTAAACGCTACTGGCCGAACCCATCAGCTTCATCGTTTGCTGGTAGGCCAGCGCATCGTCGCTCAGACCGGGAAGGGCGGTGGTGGTGATGGGGATGCCCTTGCTCCTGGTGTCGAAGTAGGCCTCGAACTCCGCGCAGCGGCCTGCGGCCGCCTCGAGCTTGTCCAGATCCAGCGGCCACGACAGCACGGTGATCACGATGCGCGCCCCGTCGTAGGCGGCCGCGTACTTCACCGCGCTGCCCGGGCCGCGTTCGGCGGATTCGGCGATCACATTGGTCAGGGCGTTGGCACACCCTTCGGGGCGGGACCGCATCGACGGAGGGCTGCCGGCGTTGTCGGGCTGGCCGGGCAACTCGACGATGCGGTCGTATTGCACGCCCGGCGGGAAGTCAGCTTGCTCGAGGGCGGCCTTCTCCAAGGTGGCGCCCGGCCACGTGGCCGTCCCGGACACGGTCGACCCGCAGCCCGCGAGCAGGACAGCAGCCGCCGCGATGACCAGTACTGCCCGACTCGACATGCTGTTCAGGCTACCGATGTAGCTGCGTGCGCACCGTCGGGCGCGTCGGCGCGCCGGTGTTGAGCAGGGAAAACAGGGCATCGGTGTCGACGTGGGCGACCAGCAGATCGGCCATCAGATCGAGCTGGGCATCGCGGCGGGCGGACACCTGGGTGTCGGCGGCGACCTCGAAGCCGGTCCGGCCCGCCGCCGCCGCGGCCGCCGTCAGCCAGTCACGGCGGAACTCGTCGTTGTCCAGCAGCCCGTGCCAATGCGTGCCGTACACCGCGCCCCGGACGTACCCCTGCGCGCTGCTGTCGGCGGAGAACCAGCCGTCCTCGGCACATCGGGTCACCCGGCCGTGATGGATTTCGTAGCCGCCCAACGGAGTCTGCCAGTGCCGCAACACCTTCTCCGGCGCGAAGTCGATGTCGGCGTCGAGCAGTCCCAGCCCCTCGACGTCACCGGCGCGGGTCTCCACGGTGTCGCCGATACGCCTGCCCAGCATTTGGAAGCCGCCGCAGATGCCCAGCACCGGGCGGCCGGCGCGGGCGTGCGAGGTGATCGCCTCAGCCAGTCCGCGCTCGCGCAGCCAGCGCAGGTCGGCAACGGTGGCCTTGCTGCCCGGGATGACGACGACGTCGGCCTCGCCGATCTGCGCCGGCTCGGTCACCCACCGGACCAGCACCCCGGGTTCGCAGGCCAGCGCTTCGACGTCGGTGGAATTCGAGATGCGCGGCAATCGGATCGCCGCGACGTGCAACCACTGCTCGCCGCGCGGAGGCGCCGGAAGCCCGATCACGCGGCCGGCCAGTACCGACACCGAGTCCTCGGCGTCGAGCCAGAGTTCGTCGCTGAACGGCACGATGCCGTAGGTGGGCCTGCCGGTGAGTTCGGCGAGCTGGTCGAGGCCGGGGGCCAGCAGCGCGGGGTCGCCGCGGAATTTGTTGACGATGAAACCCGCGATCAGCGCCTGGTCCTGCGGGGACAGCACGGCGACGGTACCGAACAGGTGGGCCAACAGGCCGCCTCGATCGATGTCGCCGACGATCACCACCGGTAGGTCCGCCGCGCGCGCGAGGCCCATATTGGCCAGATCGGTTGCGCGCAAGTTGATCTCGGCGGGCGATCCCGCCCCTTCGCACAGCACGACGTCGAAGTCGGCCCGAAGCGAAGCCAGTTCGTCGGCGACCACGCCGGCCAGCCGGTCACGGTGCGCGATGTAGTCGGCGGCGCCGACGGTGCCGATCGGGTGACCCTTGACCACCAACTGGGAGGTGCGGTCGCTGCCGGGCTTGAGCAGCACCGGGTTGAACCGGGTACTGGGCGCCAGCCCGGCCGCGCGCGCCTGCATGCCCTGGGCCCGGCCGATCTCGCCGCCCTCGACGGTGACCACCGAGTTGTTGCTCATGTTCTGCGCCTTGAACGGCGCGACACGAATTCCCTTGCGTGCCAACAATCGGCACAGGCCGGCGACGACCATCGACTTGCCGGCGTCCGAGGTGGTGCCGGCGATCAGCAGCGCGCCGCCGGTCACGGCGCGAGGGTCAGGATCTCCGCGCCGTCCTCGGTGACGACCAGGGTGTGCTCGAACTGAGCGGTCCACTTGCGGTCCTTGGTGGCCACCGTCCAGCCGTCGTCCCAGATCTCGTAATCCAGGCCGCCGAGATTGATCATCGGCTCGATGGTGAACGTCATCCCCGGTTCCAGCACGGTCTCGACCTCGGGCTGGTCGTAGTGCAGCACCACCAGACCGTTGTGGAACGTCGTGCCGATACCGTGGCCGGTGAAATCGCGAACCACGCTGTAGCCGAACCGGTTTGCGTACGCCTCGATGACCCGACCGACGACCGAAAGGGCGCGGCCCGGTTTGACCGCCTTGATCGCGCGCATCGTCGCCTCGTGAGTGCGCTCGACCAGCAGACGGTGCTCCTCGCTGACGTTGCCCGCCAGGAAGGTCGCGTTGGTGTCACCGTGCACGCCATGGATGTAGGCGGTCACGTCGATGTTGACGATGTCACCGTCCTCGATGACGGTGGAGTCCGGGATGCCGTGACAGATGATCTCGTTGAGCGAGGTGCAGCACGACTTCGGAAATCCCTTGTAGTACAACGTCGAGGGGTAGGCGCCGTGGTCGACCATGTACTCGTGGGCGATGCGGTCCAGCTCGTCGGTGGTGACACCGGGAGCGACGGCCTTGCCGGCCTCGGCGAGCGCGCCGGCGGCGATCCGCCCGGCGATGCGCATCTTCTCGATGACCTCAGGCGTCTGGACCCACGGCTCGCTGCCTTCGGCGACCGTCGCCTTGCCGACGTATTCGGGCCGCTCGATGTCCTTGGGGACCGGCAGTTCCGGGGAAACCACTCCGGGTCGGAGTGCGGTGCGTAGCGCCATGTCGCCAGCCTAATGGCGACGCAGCAGCGGCCGCTTGGGACCGCGGACGTTGACCGAACCCATGACGACCCGGCCGGTGAGCACCACGTGCGGCGTGCCCTCGGCGGGTGGCTCCTTGCGGCGGTCGCGGGCGCTGCCGCCATAGACGGTGACGTCGTCGATGGAGGCACTGGCGCCATCGGGCAGGCGCAGGTCCACCGAGCCGCGGACCATGTCGAGCTCGATCACGACGACGGGTCCGGCGAACCGGGCGTTGGTCAGATCGAGGGCGACCGAACCCATCCGGCGCACCAGCGCCAGCCGGGTCGGCACCGTCCACTCCCCGTGCCGCTTCAGCGAACCCATCCAGCCGCGCAGTTCCACCCGGTCGGCGGCGGAGGTGACGATGGCCCCCGGGCCGGGCAGGTCGTCGACGAGGGCGTTGAGATCGGCGTGCATCCGCGCCGCCGAGACCTGCGCGGAGCGCTCCTCGAATTCACCGATGTCGATCAGCCCCAGCGCGACGGCGTTGTGCAGCCGCCGCAGTGTCCCGTTGCGGTCGGCGTCGGAAACCCGCAGTCCAGGCGTGTGCTCGATTCCGGTCATGGCCTTTCCACGGTACCTGTTCACCGCTGGGCTAGCCTGGCCCGATGATCGCGTTGCCGCGCCGAACGGTGCTGATCGGGGCCGCCGTTGCACCGATCGCCGCCTGTAACTCCAACACCGGCGAACTCGTCACCCCGCCGACGACGACGCCACCGGGCCAGGTGCTGGCCGCGGTCGCCGACATCCCGGTCGGCTCGGCCAAGGTCATCGGCGACACCGTCGTCACCCAGCCCACCGCGGGCGTCTTCGAGGGCTTCGTCGCGCGCTGCACGCACGCCGGCTGCAAGTTGTCGGTCGGAGCCGACGGCGAACTCGACTGTCCGTGCCATGGCAGCCGGTTCGGTATCGACGGCGGGGTGCTGCGCGGGCCCGCGGTGACCGCGCTGACCCCGGTGGCGGTCACCGTGCAGGGCGGCGACATCGTCGCCGGCTGACTCAGAGCCGGGCCGCCGCCTGAGTCAACACGTCCTGCGCACCGAGCCAGGTGTTGCGGACGATGTCGGCGACCGGCAACACCGCTGCGATGCGCGAGGACACCTGACCGGTGTTGGCGACGCTGGCATCCATGTCGCCTTCGAAGTAGAGGTCGGTGACACCGCTGATCAGGGGTGCCGTCGCGCCCTGCGTCGACACCCTGCGGGCCAAGCCGACGTGCAACACCCGCATCGTGGGATTGCCGGGGAGGTCGAGCAGGATCGTCCCGGCGTCGTCGGCGGCGACGATGGCGTCCTTGAAGTTCGCGTGCACAGCCGCCTCCCGGCTGGCCAGCATGCGGGTGCCCATCTGCACGCCCTCGGCGCCGAGAACCACCGCCGCGGCTGCGGACCGGGCGTCGCAGATCCCGCCGGCCGCGATCAGCGGCAGGTCGACCTGTTCAGCGATCAGCGGCAGCAGCACCAGCGTCGATGCCCCGAGCGCCGACTTGAAGCCACCACCTTCGACGCCCTCGACCACCAGCGCGTCCACACCGGCGTCGACCGCCTTGCGGGCCCCTTTCAGCGAGCCCACGACGTGCACCACCGTCATGCCCGCGTCGTGGAGCCGCTCGGTGAACAATGCCGGGTCACCCGCGGAGGTGAACACGTGGCGGACGTTCGCCTCGGCCAACACGTCGACGATCGACGGGTCGCCCTTCCAGCCCTGGATCATCAGGTTGGCGCCCACGGGCCGGTCGGTCAGCTCACGCACCCGCAGCAGGTCGGTGCGCCCCTCCGGGGTCAGGGTTTCAATCATTCCCAGACCGCCCGCCGTCGAGACCGCGGCGGCGAGCGAAGCCCGCGCGATGTAGGTCATCGGCGCCTGGACGACGGGGTAGGTGACCCCGAGCAGACTCTGAATCCGGTTGGTCACGACTCATTGAAACACCGGGTGATCCCGACGGCGGCAGAGGCGCCCACCCGCAACCGTTTTGCACATGATCGTGCAACTTTGGCAAACGATGTACACTCAGAAATACCGCTCTTAGCCTGCATAATCCGAGGTGGACGAATGCGCTATCAAATAATTGCTCGACGGATGTCGCCAGCTCAGAACCACGACTATCGCGGCATCGTGGAGGTTCAGTATCGAGTCGGGAACGATATCGCCAGCTGCCGGCGCGACCAGATGATCCGCAGGCTCGAGCGCGGTGACACCGCGTATGTCTCCAGCGGACACGCGCACGCCGAGGTCGGCGTCTTCGACCTCAACACCTCGAGGGCCCGACGACGGTCCAAGTACCTGCGCAGCTATGACCATGAGGACCGCTGGGACGACACCCTGCTGACGTTGCCCGCGTTCTGACGCGGCACCGCTACGCCAGGTAGTCGGCGGGCAACTCCTGCAACATCATCTTGACCATCCGGACGGCATACTCCGAGCTGCCGCCCCCGACGATCAGCGCCGCGAACGCCAAGTCGCCGCGGTACCCGGCGAACCAAGCGTGTGAACCGCCTTCGAACTCGGCCTCTCCCGTCTTACCGCGCACATCGCCGGCATCGCTGATGTCCTTGGCGGTGCCGTTGGTCACCACCAGCCGCATCATCGGCCGCAGGCCGTCGATCATGGCCGGCGAGATCGGCGGATGATCACCGGTCATGGCGGTCTGGCTCCCCACGATCAGATGCGGATTCGGCGTCTTGCCTGCGGCCACCGTCGCGGCCACCAAGGCCATGCCGAACGGGGTCACGAGGACCTTGCCCTGGCCGAATCCGTCTTCGGTGCGTTCGGCGAGGTTCACCGTCGGCGGCACCGTTCCGGTCACCGTGGTCAACCCGTCAATGGTGTAGTCCGGGCCGATGCCGTACTGCGAGGCCGCCACCGTCAGCGCCGTGGGCGGCATCCGGCTGGCCAACTCGGCGAACGTGGTGTTGCACGAGTTCGCGAACGCCTTGGACATCGGCACCGTGCCGAGGTCGAACTTGTTGTAGTTCGGTACCGTTCGGTGGCCGATGTCGATCTCCCCCGGGCAGCCCAGCAGGGTGTTGGGCGTGGCCATGTTGCGGTCGATCGCCGCACCCGCGGTGACGATCTTGAACGTCGAACCGGGCGGATACAGACCCGTGGTGGCCGCCGGCCCGTCGGCATCGGCTGCCGCGTTCTGCGCGACGGCGAGGATCTCGCCGGTCGACGGCTTGATCGCCACCAGCATCGCTTTACGGCCCTGGGTATCGACGGCGTGCTGGGCGGCGTTCTGCACCGACCGGTCCAGCGTGATCGAGATCGATGGTGCGGGAGTGGGCGGCACCTCGTGCAACACCTCGATGTCCGCACCGTTCTGGTTGACGCTGACCACTCGCCAGCCGGCCTCGCCGTCCAGCTGGTCGATCACCGCCTTCTTCACCTGGCTGATGACGGCCGGGGCGAACCGCTCGTCGGTGGGCAACAGGTCGGCCTGCGGGGTGACGACCACACCGGGCAACATGTCCAGCGCCTGAGCGACCTTGTCGTGATCCACCGGCTTGAGCGTGACCAGATCCAGCGGGGCGCTCGACGAACTGGCCTGCTCGGCCAGCCGTTGCGGGTCCAGCGTGTTGTCGAACTGGCGCAGCTGGTCGGCGACCACTCGCGCCGTCGACATCAGCGCGCTGCCGGCCTTCGCGGCGTCGAGCCGGTAGCGATAGAGGTTGGCCGGGGCCAGCACGTCGGTGCCGCCCAGCTCGTTGACCGAGGCCCGGCGCGGCGGATCAGCCCGCAATGAAAAGTGTTGGTGCTCACCAAGTTTGGGGTGCAGCCCGGCGGCGGTCCAGCGCACCCGCCAGTTCCCCTCGTCGCGGATCATCTGCAGCACGCCGTCGTAGGTCCAGGTGCGCTTCTTCGGCAGCTGCCAGGTGAAGCGGTAGTTCACGCTGCCGGTGTCCTCGGTGTAGCGCGAGCCGAGGACCTGCGCGTCGAGCCGGGTGGCCTGCAGCCCGGCCCACGCCTCGTTGAGCGCGGCCTGGGCATCGGCAGGCCGGTCGGAGAGCTGCGCCGCCGAGGCGGTATCCCCCTTGGTCAGGTCGGCGAAGAACTTCTCCGCGGCCGGCCCGGGCCCATCGGGCCGCGGGGTGCACGCCGACAGCGTCGTCGAGGCCGCCACCACCGCCAAGACCGCGACGATGCCTGTGACTCGTGTTGCTAATGAGGTGCAAGTAACCATTGAGGCAAATGTTATGAGCCCGTGACCCGAAACTGCCGCAAACACACCGGGGTTCATGCCCGAACGTCGACTTGAGTGCGCCCCAACCCGATATCCGCCGCCACAACTCGACGTTGGGCGCTCAGTCCAGAAGGACGGTCGCGAACATCCCGACTTCGGCGAAGCCGACCCGCGCGTAGGCCGACCTGGCGACGGCATTGAAGTTGTTGACGTACAGGCTGGCGATCCGCCCGCCGTTGACCACTGCCGCCGCGACCGCCGCCGTCCCCGCGGTGCCGAGCCCGCGGCCGCGCCACTCGGGGTGCACCCACACACCCTGGATCTGGCCGACCGCCGGGGATTGCGAACCCACCTCGGCCTTGAACACCACCTGGCCGTGCTCGAAGCGGGCGTAGGCCCGACCCGCTGCGATCAGGCTGGCGATTCGACGCCGGTAACCGCGGCCGCCGTCACCGATGCGCGGGTCGATACCGACCTCGCCGATGAACATGTCGATGGCCGCGACCAGATAGGCGTCGAGCTCGTCGACCCGTACGCGTCGGACCGCCGGGTCGATCCGCGCCGACGGTGCTCCGCCCAGCGCCATCAGCGGCTGATGGTCGCGCACATCGCGGGCCGGGCCCCACGCCCGCTGCAGGCGGTCCCACATCGGCAGCACCAGTTCGGCCCTGCCGACCAGGGACGAGCAGCGCCGCGCGGCACTCATCGCCTTGTCCGCGAACGCATGCAGGTCGGGTTGGCCACCGCGCAACGGGATCAGGTTCGCCCCGGCGTAGCACAGCGATTCCTCGGCACGCCGCCGTGTCCACAGTTCGCCGCCGATGGCCTGCGGCTCGACCCCGTGATCGGCCACCCGCGCGGCCACCATGCAGGAGCCCACCGGATCGTCGGCGAGCACCCGGCCCACCGCCGCCGCGTCACGCACCACCGACACCCGTCGCTCGTCGACCAGACGGAACAGTGGCGGAGCCGACATGGGCGTGACTTTCTGCGGAGTGAAAACCCCAGGCGGGTTACGCCATCAGCTTACGGTCACCACGGGCGAACCGCTGGCAGAAGTGCCGGTCTCACGCTGGGCTTCACCTATCTCGGAGGCCAGTCTCATTGCCTCTTCAATCAGCGTCTCGACGATCAACGCTTCCGGAACGGTCTTGATCACTTCGCCCTTGACGAAGATCTGTCCCTTGCCGTTGCCCGACGCCACCCCGAGGTCGGCCTCGCGGGCCTCGCCCGGACCGTTGACGACGCAGCCCATCACCGCGACGCGCAGCGGCACGTCGAGCCCGTCGAGACCGGCCGACACCGCGTTGGCCAACGTGTACACGTCGACCTGGGCGCGCCCGCACGACGGGCAGGACACGATCTCGAGCCCGCGGGGCCGCAGGTTCAGCGACTCCAGAATCTGGATGCCGACCTTGACCT